>JAMLJC010000001.1:3523913-3847717 GCA_023953845.1 Rhizobiaceae bacterium
GCACGAGGCGACGCAGGTCTATCTGTCGCTGGACGCGTTCTACAGCGACCTTTTGGTGCTCGGCCCGATCGTCGGATACGAGATCCTGTGGTCGCCGACGATGAACCCCGGCGAGCTGCTTCAGGCGGGCGCCATGCGCGTCAAGGTGCGCTACGCCGAGACGCCCGACCTCACCGACCTGCAGATCTACAGCGAGACGATGCCGGAAGCCTACGACGCGCTCGCCGCCGCCATCGCCGCCGCCATCAACGCACTCGGCCGACCCAACATCCGCGTCGCGGCCTGAAGCTAGGAGCCTTCCATGGACAATATCATCCGGGGCAAGAACTGGTACTGCGACGAGATCAACATGCGCCTGCGCGCCGACTCGACGAAGCTGCCCGTGCTAAGGCGCGAGATGGTGCAGTACATGCTCGGCGGCGGGTTTTTCGGTATCGAACTCCCCGCAGAAATCCAGCCGCTCACGGCCGAGATGTCGCTCAACGCGACGCCACCCGAAATCCGCTCGCGCTTCGGCCGCGAGCCGGGCGACTGGACCACGATCACCTACTACGAGAGCCTGCTCAACGTGTTTCCGAACAGCGCCAACGGCAGCTCGACCGGCGCGACCACGGGCGGTCCGAAGCTCAAGGGACGCGTCGTCATCCTCAAGGGCCTGTTGAACGAGGTCGAGCAGCCGAGCGTGAAAGGCATCAAGCCGGATGGCCCGGCACGACTGCGCTGGTCGAGCATCATCCAGTACCAGGACGTGGTCGACGGAACGACCGTCCACAAGTTCGACGTGCAGAACAACACGCTCATCATCAATGGGGTGAACTACACGGCCGAGCACAACAGGCTCATCGCGGCGTGAGCCGTGGTCTCGCGGGATAGCTCAGCCTGGTAGAGCACGAGGCCCATAACCTCGCCGTCGGCGGTTCAAATCCGCCTCCCGCAACCAGAATAAAAGGGGAAGCCGCTGCGCCCCGTATTTCGGACCCGAGGCCCCCAGGCGGCACAAGCCGTGTCAGGGCGGGCCTCCCAGCGGACAGCCGGGCGGGAGACCGGCACCTCAACGCGAGACCCTCATGACCAAGAAATCCATCACGATCCAGACGCCGGTCACCCTCGATCCGAAAGGGCCGACCGTCTCGGAAGAAATCCCGCTGCCGCCCGAGCATATGTGGGCGGAGCTGGAGAACGGCGCGACGCCGGAAGCGCCGGCGGCACCCGCAGAAACACCCGCCGCGTCGGCCGCGACGGCCGCCCGGCCGGTCGTCAAGGTGCCGGTGCGCGAGGTGGCCGAGCTGGAATTCACCGGCGCGAAGAAGCCCTGGCGGGACATTCCACTGGAATATCCGTTCCCGTTCGGCGGGCGGGAGGTCACCGAGATCCGCGTGCGCCGGCTGACGGTGAGCGAGGTTGGGGACCTGCTTGAGACTGTACCGGATGACCGGCCCGATAATTTTGACATCTATGCCGTGATGGCCGGCCTTCCGGCGCCGGTGCTGCGCGGGCTTATCGACGTCGACGGTGAGCGGGTCGTGGGGGCCTGCTGGGATTTTTTGCCCCGATCGTTCCGTCCGGCCCAGGCGCCGGCGGACGTGTCGTCATAGAGCTGCGCGACTGGCGGTCGTTCATGGCGCGCATCTCGCACACGCTGAATACGGCGCTGCCGGACCTGCTCGCCTTGTATTGGGACGAGGCACTGCTGTGGTGGCCGCACGCCCGCGCCATCCATGAGGAACTGAGGGGCCGTCCATGAGCGATCTCGACGTCGCGCTCCGCCTTCGCTTGGTCAACCAGCTCTCGGGGCCGGCCGAGCAGGCCGAGCGCGACCTGAAAGAGCTGCATCAGGCGGCCGAACGCCTCGGCCGGACGCGCGGCGGCGATCAGCTCGGCGCGGAAATCCGCAAGATCGGCGCTGCAGCCACCGGCGCGAAAGCCGACGTCGCCTCGGTCGGCGCCGAGGCCGATCAGCTGCGCCGCGCCCTCGGCCGGCTGAACAGCACGGCCGGCATGTCGGCGGTCGGCGTCGATGCCGAAACCGCCAAGCGCAAGATCGGCGAGGTCGGCAGCGCCGCCAGCGAGTTGCGGCGGCAGCTCGGACGCCTCAACGACACCGGCGGCATGAGCGGGCTGAAGGGCGATGCCGACGCGGCAAAGCGCGCGCTCGAAACCATTGGAACGGGCGCGAGGGAAGCCCGGCAGAAGATCGAATGGCTGGACGCTGCGCCCCTCGACAAGCTGAAGGGCGAGGCGGCGTCGGCCGAGGCGGCGATCAAGGAGATCGGCCAGGCCGCAGATGCCGCCCAGGGCAAGCTCAAGGGGCTCGGCACCGGACAGCCGGCTCCGGGTACACGGCCCGGCGACGTCGTGACGCCGCACCCGGACGCGCGGCGGCGTGTCGGCAAGGTGACGGGCGGCGTGGAAGGTTTCGTCGACCGCTCCGGCCTCGACGCCTACGTGCCGATCGGCGTTGGCATCGGCGCGGGCTATCTCGTTGGCGGTGGCGCCGGCGCTGCCGCCATGGGGGTCGGCCGTTCCTACAAGCGCTTTGCCGGTGATGACCGGGAGACCGAGTACATCCTCATGAACATGGGCGTGTCGGAGGCCGATTCGGACGAGCGCCGGAAACAGGTGCGCAACATCGCCCGCGATACGAAGGCTCCCTACGCCAAGGTGATCGCGGGGCTCGACACGCTGGCTGCGACTGGCCAGCCCGTCAACGACGTCATGGACCTGCTGCCGCCGGTGATGCGCACGGCAATGGCATCCGGCGCGGAGCCTTCCGACGTCGCCAAGGCGGCGTTCACCATGAGCACCAAAATGGGCGTCGCACCGAAGGACATCCAGCAGGCGCTCGATCTCATGGTCGCGGGCGGCAATGCCGGCATGTTCGAGGTGCCGGCGATGGCGGCCAAGCTGCCCGACATCCTGACCTATGCTTCGGGCGCCGGTTTTAAGGGGTTGGAAGGACTGAAGAAGGTCATCGCCCTGATGCAGGGCGCCGCCGAATCGACCGGCGGCAACACCGATGCCGCCGCCACCAACCTGCAGAACGTCTTCGCGAAGATGCGCTCGGAGGAAACCGAGCGGAATTTCAAGGAGTACGGCGTCAACCTGCCGAAGGCGTTCAAGACGGGCCGAGCGGAGGGAAAGGATGATATCCAGATCCTCTACGACGCCGCCATGAAGGCGTCCAAGGGCGGCAATCCCGACATCCTTGCACGGCTCTTCACCGACATGCAGGCGTTCCTCGGCTTGCAATCACTGATCCAGCAGCGCGGCAAGATCGAGAGCACCGAGGCCGAGCTGGCGGAGGCGGGCGGCACGTCGCAGCGCCAGTACGACCGCATCAGGAACGATCCGCAGGCCTCGCTCGACAGTCTTGCCAACGCCACCGATCGGGCGTCCGTCGCGCTGGGCGGGCTGGCGGACAAGCTCGGCATGACGCGCGAGATAAACAATCTCGCGGAAGGCACCGAAAACCTGCTCGACGATCCGGCCCGCCAGTTGAAGCTGCTGCTGCTCGGACCTTCCGGCACGACGATGCGCGACCTCTGGGACAAGATCTTCGTCGGATCCGCCCATGCACAGGAGCGCGAACGCGACGACAGCCTGTCCGGCTACGTCGCCACGCCCGGCGCAGGCGGCATCCATGCCGCGACCGGAGCCGACGCAGCCGAAATCCAGAATCTCAAGCAGAAGCTCGGCGCGCCGATGGACGCTGCGGCCGAGCAGTCCATGGACGGCTACAACAAGGCGCTGCAGGCCGAAGGCCAGGAGGCGGTCAGCATCGCCCAGAGCATCGCCGACAGCATCCGGTCCATGCTTGGCTTCACCGTCTCGCCGACCATCCAGCCGCGTCTCGTCGCGCCGGGCGGTGGCGGACAGGCTGGCGGCGCCGGCAATGGCGGCGCCCCGCGCGGTGTCGGCGGCAGGCAGACGGCGTCGGCCTCGCCGGGCGTCACCGTGAACAACAACATCCGGACGTCGAATCCGCAGCTCGCCGCGCGCCGGTCCCAGGCCGAAGCCAATCGCCGCGTGCGCCTGGCGCAGTGGAATGGCATCGGCGACATGGGGAACGCGTTCGGATGAGCGTCTTTCGGCCAGTCGGAGCCCTGTTCTCGATCGGCGGCGCCGTGCTCTACACGGTCGGCGGCCTCAACCCGCAGCGCGTCCGCAAGGCCAGCGAAAGCCGCGTGCCCGGTCACGCAGTCCAGGGCGGCATGGAGTATCAGAAAACGGGCATGGGCGAGCGCGCCATCACGGTCGAGGCGCGCACCGTGCCGCAGGTCATGGGCGGGCTGGACGCGTACGCCATCCTGGAGGCGCAGCACGAGATGCAGGCCGAGGTGCCGTTCATCCGCCTGCACGGCAATTACCTCGGCATCAGCGGCGGCCTGGTCCTGATCCGGTCGCTCGACGCGGACGAGGATCGGCCGCATCCTTTCGACGGCGTCGGGCGCGTCGTCGACGTGACCATGGATCTTGTGCAGCTGCCGGGCCTCGGCGGCATCGCCGTACCCGACCTCGCGAGCCTGCTGCGATGAGCGCCTACACCGTCGAAGCTCTTGACGGCGAGCGTCTCGATCGCATCGCCCGCAAGGTTTACGGCACCGAGAAGAACGGCACGGTGGAAGGCTTGCTCGCCGCCAATCCGGGGCTTGCCTCCCACGGCACCATCATCCCGCTCGGCACCGTCATCCGGACGCCCGTCGAACTGGCGGTGAAGCCGGCGACAACCTACCAGCTGGCGTGGGAGTAGGGCATGGCGCGGAAGCCGATCGTCCAGATCCTGACGCCGAGCGGTGCCGATCTCGTCGGCCGCCTCGGCAGCAACCTTGCCGGCGTCACCATCGTCGATCAGGCCGGTGGCGAGAGCGACACGATGGAGATTCGTGTCCGCGTTCCGATGCCCGCGCCGGCGGGGCCGGCCAAGGGCATGAAGTATGCGCCGCTTGTCGGCTGGGAGCTGGGCGGCATGCGGCCGTCCGGCGTCTACACCGTCCAGACGACGTCGCTCGGCGGCGATCCGGACAGCGGCTACGAGATGACCATCTCCTGCCGCGCCGCCGATTTCGTCGACAAGCTGAAGGAGGTCGACAGCGAGCATTTCGACGAGATGACCGCCGGGGCTATTTTCTCGCGCATCGCAGCCAGGGCCGGCACCACGGCGATCGTGGATCCGGAGCTGGCCTCGATCCAGATTCCTTACCGGCTACGCTGGAAGGAGCCGGCCGGCGAGTTCGCCGAGACGCTCGCCCAGGAGCTGGGCGGCACTATCAAGGTCGCCGGCGGCAGGATGGCCGTGCTCAAGCGCGGGGCGGGCCGGGCGGCTTCGGGTGCGCTGCTGCCGCCGATCCGGATCGACTTTGCGTCGTGCCACCGCTTCGACGTCTCGATCGAGCAGCGCGGCCTGTTCGCCGAATCGGATGGCGGGTGGTTCGACTTTGAGGACGGCATCGAGAAGCTGGAGCAGGGCAAGGGCCTCGGCTCGGCAAGCCGCTATCTGCCGGTGCACATCTTCTCGACCCAGCCGCAGGCGAAGCTGGCGGCCGACGCCGGCGGCCGTGAGGAAGGCCGCAAGAGCATCTCGGGCAGCTTCGACGTCGCCGGCAACCTCTCCGCCACGGCCGAGGCGCCGGTCATCTGCAGCGGCTTCGGGCCGGACATCGATGGCGCCAGCATGGTGGCCGCCTGCGTCACCCACGAAATCACGTTCGACGAGGACGGGGGCTGGATCACGACCGTCGAGGTAGAGGCGAAGGAGGCATCATCGTGAATTGGTAGCAGCGGAGGCCGCGTCGTTTCGCGGCTGCGGGTCCGGCGCCAACCAAGGCCCGCATGGCTAGCTCAACGCATCATCGCCACCCCGGCGGCCGAGGCCGCAGCGGCAAGGTGGCGCGAGTCGGATGCAGGACACCATGACGAAATACGAGATGCGGGACGTTATCCCCGTCAAGCCCGCCGCACCTTGGGTTGGCGGCAAGAAGCAGCTGGCAAGGCGGCTTGCCTGGATGATCGAGGCCGCGCCGCACGATGCCTATGTCGAGGTCTTCGCCGGCATGGCCGGCGTGTTCCTGAAGCGTCGCCGGGCGCCGAAGACCGAAGTCATCAACGACCTCAACCGCGATGTGGCGAACTTCTTTCGAATCCTGCAAAACCACTACGAGGCGTTCATGGACATGCTTCGGTGGCAGCTTACGAGCAGGGCCGAGTTCGAGCGCTTGAACGGCATGGATCCTGAGCGCCTCACCGATCTTCAGAGGGCAGCGCGCTTCCTTTACCTGCAGAAGACGGCCTTCGGCGGCAAGGTCGCCGGCCGGAGTTTCGGCGTCTCCGACAATGGCGGCCGCTTCGACGTGACCAAGCTGGCCGAAATCCTCGCGGCCGTGCACGAGCGCCTCGCCGGCGTCGTCATCGAGTGCCAGCCCTGGTTGAAGCTGATCGACCGCTGGGACCGGCCGGGCACTCTCTTTTATCTGGACCCGCCTTACTACGGCACGGAGCACTACTATGGCCGTGGCATGTTCGAGCGGTCGGAATTCGAGGCGATCGCGGCCCGTTTGAAGACCCTTCGAGGGGCCTTCATAATGACTTTGAACGACCTTCCAGAGGTCCGCGCGATCTTCGACGGCTTCTCGATCGAGCGCGTCGAACTCACCTATACCGTCGCCGGCAACAACAACGCCAAGCACGCCGGCGAGATCATCATCACGGGAGGCGGCGGTGCCTGACACCCGGCGCTGTAGGACATGCGATGACGAGGGTGTCGTGACGGACATTCTCGGCAATCCACGGCCGTGCAGCCGGTGTCGCTCTGACGACTTCCATGCGTGGTATCGAGCCCGTGTCGAGACCGAGCGCAAACGAGACGTGAGGAAGGAAAGTGCCTAGCTATCAGCGTTGCACCTATTGCGGGTCGAGCCTGCATCCGGCGAGCCATTGTCCGGGGACATGGGAGGGCAGCATGCGCCGCGCCGATCTCCGCTGCCACTACTGCGGCGGCACCGACCACAACTATGAGGGCTGCACCAAGCATGCCGGCGGCGGCAGGATGAAGGGCGCGGTCAGGATCGGGGACCGGTGGCGGCGACGCTAGCGCTGCCGCCGCGTGCTACAAAACCAAGTGTCCGAGGTGTCAAAACCAAGTGTCCGGCTACAACGATCTCCTGTTGAAACGCGTGCATTCCCGTTCTCCTGTCGACTTGCATCGCAGGATGATCGCCCGGCTTTCGGCGGCGGGGAGAAAAGTTGCCAAAAAATTCCAGCGGAAAAGAAAAGAAACAAAATATATCAGATAGTTAGATTTCCACGGCGATTCATTTTGTTCTTATTTTGTTCCCATGTGCCGATGAAGCCCTTATAAGAAATCCTTCCTATCGGTGAAGGAGTTCGTTGGCGGTGGCGGCTGCGGTTCGGAGGATTGAAGTGGAGGGGCCGCCGGCTGACAGTCCGGCTGCCGGAACGGGGGTCCTGCTCCGCAAGGAAGAGATCGCGCTCGAACTGTGCGAGGGGATGACCGACCTGGCCGCGGCATTTTTCAACGTCTCCAGCAAGGAGATGCGCCGGCCGGGCCGCTCGGCTCTGGAGGTCTCAAGGGTCCGGCAGGTGGCGATGTATGTCGCTCACGTCACCCTTCGCCTGACCATGGCGGAGGTCGGCCGCGGCTTCGGCCGGGACCGCAAGACCGTTCAATATGCCTGCCACACGGTCGAGGATCTGCGCGAGGATCGCGAGTTCGACGGGATCATCAGCCAGATGGAGCGCGTGGCGACAGCCATGCTCGGCAATCGTACCACGGGGTGAAAGATGACGGAGACAGCGGAGATCAGCAGGGACATGCGTCGCGTCGCGCGCTTCATCGGGACGGGCAAAGCCTCGGCCTCACGCGCCGCGAGCGCGCACATGATGCTCATCGAGGCAGCCGACAAAGGCGCGATCTCGGTGCCCGGAAGGGTGATCGAGATGATGGTCGGCAACAGCCTGATCGAGGCCGGCGGCGGAACGCTGACTCTCACCCCGGCCGGGCGCGCGCTCGATGCGAGCCCGCGAAGCGCGGACGTGGTGCCGGAAGGCATCGGCGATCTGGCGCTGATCGTCGTCAACGACGGTTCGGGCGGGCAGCAGACGATGGTCGACCTTTCGGAATCGCCGCTCGCGCAGATCGCGCGTCACCGCACGCGCGACGGCAGGCCGTTTCTGGACGTCGGCGAGGTCAATGCAGGCGAGCGACTGCGTTCGGACTATACGCGCGGACAGATCATGCCGCGCCTCGGGGCCAACTGGATCGCGTGCGTGGCATCGGGCCGTCGCGCCGGCGCCGGCGGCTCGGTGGAACTGACCGAAGCAGCGCTCGCGGCTCGCATGCGCGTTGAAAGGGCGATCGCCGCCGTGGGGCCGGAGCTTTCCGGCGTGCTGATCGACGTCTGCTGCTATCTCAAGGGCCTGGAGCGGGTGGAAGCCGAACGGGGCTGGCCGGTGCGGTCGGCGAAAATCGTGCTCAAGTCCGCTCTCGGAGCGCTGAACCGCCACTACGATCCCCGCGCGGGCCGTTCCATGCGACCGCGAGCGCTTCACTGGGGAACGGAGGATTACCGCCCGAGCATGAACGGCTGAGCGTCAGGCCGCAACGCCCAGCGCGACCTGCGCGTCGCGCTGGATGCGCCTGACCATCGACCGCAGACCGTTGGAGCGCTGCGGCGTCAGATGTGCGTCGAGGCCGAGTTCGCGCAGCGTGGCCTCGGCATCCGTCGCGAGGATCTCGCTGGCGCGCCGGCCGGAATAAAGCGCCAGCAGGATTGCCACCAGGCCGCGAACGATATGCGCATCGGAATCGCCGTCGAAATCGAGAACCGGGTCGGCGCCCTCGCCGCGTCTCGTATTGAGCCAGACCTGGCTGACGCAGCCCGGGACCTTGTGCGCGTCGTCGCGCGCCGCCTCGGGAAAGGGCGGCAGCTCCTGGCCGAGCTCGATCACATAGCGATAGCGGTCCTCCCAGTCTTCGAGGAGGGTGAAATCGTCGCGAATGGTGTCGATGGCCGTCATTATGATGCGCATATAGGCCTGAGACGCGTCAGCGTCACCAAAAATGCGATTCGGGGGAGAGTGCAGGCCTATTCGGTCGGGCGTGCCGTTGGCAGAACCATTTCCTCGGCAGGCAGCACGCTGCCGGTCGGGATGTCATCCGTCTCGACCGGCTTTCCGGCTGTCTGCTGCGCGTCCGCCTTGCCCTCGTCGAGCGTCTCATAGGCGATGCGCGACACCTCGCGGGCGCGGACGCCAATGGTGGAGATGGCCGAGCGGCCCGTCTCGCATACGGCCGGCTTGCGCTCGCACATGCCGGCGATGTCCGTCACGGCCTCGCCGGCGGCGATGATCGCCTCGATGGCGTTCACCTGCCGCTGTCCTTCATTCTGCCCGGCGCTGTCCAGCGGCAGTGCCAGCAGCACCAGAGAGAACCAGAAGGTGGTCCGGATCAGAAAACCCATGCCCGTTTCCTCATGCCGCGTCCCCGGCGGCATACGTCTTTTCCCTGGCATCACCTTCGCACGAACGCACAAAGCAAGTGTTGCGGGCTTGAGGCAAATTTTTCGGGAATTTGATTCGAATTTTACCGATTCGGTTTGCGCGAAAATTCGCCGCAAATGCCGGCGTCGGAATTGACGTTTTCGAAACCATCCAACTCATTGTAATAATTCGCGAAATTTTTGCGCCTAGGCGACTGTGGGCGGATGCGGCGCAAAAATGCCGGACGTGCGCGCCTAACCCGTCGTTTACCATGCGCGGAAAAGGCCGCGCCGGGCGAGGCCCGATCCCCAATATTTGCCGCAGCGCGGGCGTCAAATCGTCGGGCCTTATCCATTCTTTAAAAGCTGGATGCGAGGTTCAGAATTAACCAAGAGGACCCGGCGAGCGGGCGTGTCGCGAGTGCGTTGAGTTGAATCCTGTCCCGACCAGATACGACGATCTGTCGAGCGCGATTGCCTCGGCCTGCGATCGTTTCGTGCCTCCGCAGGTGGAGGGCGAAGAGGCCCGGCTCCGGACCCGCCGCCTTGTCGGCGTGATGCTTTTCGCCCCTATACTGATCGCCGCTTCTGCGGTGGCGCTTTTCAGCAACCATCTGGGCGCTTCGGCGACCCTCGCGACGGTGCTTTTCATCTTTGCGGCGAGCTGGCTCGGCGTGCTGGCCGCCGCAAACATGGGAGCCGGCCGCTGGCTGGGGCCCATAGCGCTGTCTTGCGGCACCGCGATCGCGGCCTCGATCCTGTTCGCGGCGGGAGGATTGGCATCGCCGGCTGCCCTGCTGCTCCTCGCCCTTCCGATCGAGGCGTGCTGGGTGGCGCGCAGCCGTGTCGCCGCCATAGCGGGCGGGGTTGCGGTGGCGCTCGCCGGCGGTCTCGGCGTGATGGCCGATCTCATGTGGCCTTCGATGGCGGGTACGGCGGCACCGTGGCATTGGCTCCTGCCGCTGGCCTATGCGGCGACGGTTCTGCCGCGCGTCCTCAGGCCGGCTGCCCTGACCGTCGGGCCGGATGAGTTCCTCGCAGTCGACCGCGCCGCGGCGATCTGCGGGGGTATGGTGCTGGAACTGGCGCGCGGCGGCGATGTGGTCGGCGTGCGCGGGGGCGACGAGACCGTGTCCGGCCTGACCGCCGATCTGGTGCGCGGCGCCGGGCTGTTCGAGCGCATCCACGTCGCCGATCGTGTCGGCTATATGTGCGCGATGAGCGAAGTGCGCGATGGCCGGAGCAAGGCGGCGGCCGCAATCCGGCTGCGGGTGCCGCGAAGCGCCGAGACTGTCGGCCCCGACGACTATCAGCCTTTCGCCATCGAACTCCATGCGACAGGCGAGGGCGGCGGCTTCATCGCCGTGCTGCGCGACAACGCGGAGATCGAAGGACTGCGCGCCGCACTTCACGACGCGAAGGAGGAGAACGCGGCGCTCGAGGTGGCGAAAGGCCGCTTCCTGGCGGCGGTCAGCCACGAGCTGCGCACCCCTCTCAACGCCATCATCGGCTTCTCCGACATATTGCTGCATCGCGAATTCGGCGGCTTCATAGACCAGCGCCAGCGCGAATATGCCGAACTGATCAAGGAATCCGGCCACCATCTGCTCGGTATCGTGAACTCGATCCTCGACGTATCGAAGATCGAGGCAGGCACCTACGCGATCCAGACGGAGGCCTTCGCTTTCGGTGAAGCGGTCGACATGTGCCGCTCGATGATGTCGCTGCAGGCCGAGAAGAAGCGCGTCGATTTGCGCACGGAGATCGGCCGCACCATCGGCGACATTGTCGCCGACCGTCGCGCGGTGCAGCAGATCCTCATCAACCTCGTCTCGAATGCCGTAAAATTCACGCCGGAAGACGGTTCGGTGACCATCGGGGCGCGGCGCGTCGGCTCGCGCCTGCATTTCTGGGTGGAAGACACCGGCATCGGTATTTCCGAGGAGGATCTGGAACGCATCGGCAAGCCGTTCACGCAGGTCCGCAACGACTATACGCGGCAATTCGAGGGCACCGGACTTGGATTGTCGCTGGTGAAGGGCCTGGTCGCCCTGCATGAAGGCACGATGTCGATCGAAAGCATGCCGGGCGAGGGGACCAAGGTCGCGATCAGCATGCCGGTCGAAGGTCCGAGGAAGGCCAGCAACGACAGCGCGCCTGCGGCTGCGCCGCAAGAGGTGAAGCATGACACGCTCCGCAAAACGGCCTAAACGCCAGCCGGAGCCATCCCGCCCGCTCGCAGCGGCGGCCTCGGGCGTGGCGGGCGCGATCTCGCGCAACCCGGCGCTCGTCGGCGGCTCGACCGCGTTTCTCGTCGCGCTTTCCTTCGTCTCGGCGAATGCGCTCTGGTACCAGCCCTTCGCGCATCCCGACGCGTTCTTCTCGACCCGCGAGATCGAGCATGGAGAGGCGCTTCCCAGGCTGTCGGAAACGACCATCAACATCGAACGGCCGGAAGAACCGGTGGTGCGCAAGATCGAAGGCGATCCGGTCACCAAGTCCGTTCAGGCCGTGCTCAAGGAGCTCAATCTTTATCAGGGGACGGTCGACGGACTGTCAGGCCCGAACACGCGCAAGGCGGTCGAGGCTTACCAGCGCACGGTCGGGCTGCCGGTGACCGGCACGATCGACCAGACGCTCCTCGAGCAACTGGACACCAATCCGACCGCCGCCATCAATCCCGTACCGGCCGCCAAGCCTTCGGCGGCGGTCAAGCAGCAGCCGAAGCGGGCTTCGATCGAGGATATCATCTCGGAGCCGCTGGCCGCGCGTTTCGAGGGGCCGGACAATTCGGAAGCCGGGCGGATACGCAAGCTGCAGGCGGGTCTCAAGCAATCCGGCCGAAAGGACATCGAGGTCGACGGGATAATGGGCAGCCGCACCCGCTCCGCGATCGAGGATTTCCAGGCCAGGAACGGCCTGCCAAAAACCGGCCTGCCGGATGAGGCCGTGTTCGCGGCCATGCGGAAAAAGGGCCTGATCGACTGAGAGCCAATTCTGCTCGGGTTTGGCAGCGAATTGTCGAACGGGCTCCGGGGCGCTTGCATCCGCACGCGCGGCGTCGCACATCGGCCTGATGCGTCTCACCACCGACTTCTGGGTATCCGCGCTCATGCGCAACGTCTTCAGGCAGGGCGGCTTCGCGGCCATCGTCCGCCGGGGCGCGACCGAGGCCGGCGCGGTATTCGTGACGGTGCGTAACCGGCTTGGCCAGACGACGCTCTACGGCCCGGCGCCGCAGGCAAGCTACGACAGCGCCCGGCCCGAAGACCGCCTGTTCTCGGTATTGATGCGCGACGAGGAGGGCGAGGCGGTCGAGCAGCGCCTTGCCAGGGAAGCGCGGTTCGATCCCGACATATGGGTGGTTGAACTCGAACCGGGTGATCGCGACGCGGCGGAACTTATTTCCATCGCGCCGTCATAGGCGCCTCACGAGGCGCGCAGATGATCGGGCTTCTGCGGCTTTTCGTCGGAATTGCTAGCGGCCGGCGGCTGGGCGCGCAGGAAGTGACGCGCCGCCGTTTCGGCCCGCCAGCCGCGCAGCATTTCGAGTGCGGCTTCCCGGTGGAGCAACTGATAGCGCTCGACGAAAAGGCGCACGGCTTCCGCATGCGAAAAGAACGTCGGATAGATCGCCGAGGTGATGAGATAGGCCTGTTCGTCGTTTAGCCCGACCGCTTTCAGGGCGGCGATCAGGCTGCTGTAGCCGCCGCTCGTCGTGATGTCGCGGGCGATCGAGAACTCGATGTCCAGTGCGTCGGCCAGCGCCGTCTGGAAGAAAGCCGGATTGCCGGTGAGGGCGGTCATCTTCAGGCGCGCGAAGATCTTCTCGCGGTGTCCCGTCTCGGGCGCAGCAGGGCCGGGCAACCGGGCGGCCGGAACCATGAAGCCGCGCAGGCGGTCGCGCATGCGTTCGGCCGCTTCGCCGGACGGCTGGGGCTGCGGAGCGACCGGAGGCTGCGCGCTCGCGCTTGCGGGTTGGACGAGTTCCAGCGTCGGGCGCTGCGGGCGGATGTCTCGCAACATGGGGGCCTCCTCTATCTGTTCGTTGACGGGCGTATGCTGCGCTTCGAGCGCGCGGATGAGCGCGGCGATCGTAGGATGCAGATGGTCGCGGCGCGCGATGGCGCGCGCATGGGAAAGGCCGTGGCGCCCGATCAGCGCGATCAGGTCGATGTCGGTCAGCGCCTTGCAGCGGATGAGCAGCGGCGCGGAGACGTCAACGCTCTCGTCGCACAGCCTGTGGATCAGCGCGTTGGAGGTCTGGGCGGCATCCGAGAGCGCTGCCGCGGCGAAGCGCTTCGCGTCCTTCGGCTGCGCGTCGAACAGCCGGAGGCCGAGTTCCTCGAACTGCGCGATCTCGCTTCGGCCGGGACGCGTCAATGCACAGAAAGCGGAGACGGCAGCCCGGAAAAGGCGCTCCGACCTCTGCACTTTGCCCCTGACGGCAATATGTCTGAAATCAGCAGACGACACGCACGCTACGCCAAACGCTACACTCCCGCGCCGGTGCTGCCGAAGGCATCTCCCGCGCGTGGCGTCCAGACTAGCGCCGACCGGTTAGCGGACCGTTAACAGTGTGTTAAGGCGTGAGGCGGAATTCGAACGATGCAAGGATGCCACACATGCCCGCTGCGCCCCGGTCGCATCGCGCGCTTCTGCATTTTTCTGCAAATGAACGGTATCTCGTAAACCTGTCGTTAACCTGTGCGGCGCGTTGATGTCAAAAAGGGAGGCGTTGCGTTCTTTGCTCCGGTGAAACCGAGAGGGGTTTACGTAACATGGGCAAGGTCCTGTCTTTCCAGCCGAGACGCAAGTCGGTTTCGAAGCCGCTTGCAACCAAGCCATCCGCGTCGTCCGTCGTGATCTTTCCGGGAATCCGCTACGAGCGGCTGACGTCAGCGGAAACCGTCGCCTCGAAGCTCAGGCTTCCGGATCTCGGTCCGATGCCGTCGCCGGTGGCGCCATAGCGGCAACTCGCGGGGATCATTCGCGGCGGCAGATCAGGCCGTCGATGTAGCGTGTCATCTGCGGCGCCCAGCTCGCGTCCGGGACGAAGACGCGGACAAGCGCGATGCCCTGGTCGATATCCGCTTCGACGAACACCGACGACACCAGCGCCTCCGGCAACTCCTTGCGCACGTCGATCATCTGCGGCGGGGTGAGCACGACGAAATCGAGTTGTCCGCTCGTCGCCGTGCGGTCGTTGAAGCTGTAGATGTTCTGGCCGCTGCGGTCATAGACGGACACGGACCAGTAAGGCACGCGACCCGGCGCCGTGATGTGCGCATAGCCCTCCTCCAGGTCGAAGCGGCAGGCGGCAACATAGAACAGAGGATCGGCGGAACGGTGGATGACCTCGGCGGCGGCGGGCGTGCCGTCGATGCGAATCATCCGATAGAGCTCGCCGCGGCTCTCCAGCCGGGACCAGGCGTCGCGCTCCGAAAAATCGGGCAGGAGCAGAAGCACGACGATGTGGACGATGCCGGCGCCCACGAGACCGACCGCAACGGCATAAAGCAGCCTACGCATCGCAGCCCTGCCGGATGACCTGCGGCATCTCGATATCCGTCAGCGCGCTGCCGCCGGCGATCTGCGTGTCGTAGAGCGTCAGCACGATCGCCATGCCGCCGCTGCCCGATGTCGCGATCCAGTTGCCCGGCGCCGCCGAGCGGCTGAAATTGACGGAGACGACATTGCCGGGAAGGCGCAGAACCTGCTGCGAGTGCAGCGCCTGCGGGCGCTTGTCCTGCACGGGAAGCGGCGCCAAAGCCCCGTCGGCGGCGTGGAGCGTCCAGAAGCGCGCCGGCGGTATCGTGCCTTCGACCACGTACCGGCATTCGCGGCGCAGGCCGACGCCGGTCGAATCCGTCGTCGCGGTGAAGATCAGGCCTTCTGCGCGGCCAAGCGCCAGCTCGCCGTCGCGCGCCACGCGCGCCTTGGAATAGGGATCGGCGTTCGGGCTGCCGAGATCGGGAAAGCTCGTCCAGGGCCCGATGGAAAGCGCGCCGATGCCGTGTTCCAGACGCAGGAGGTACCAGACGCTGCCCGCGCCGCCGAAGATCGCGATCGCAACGGACAAGGCGGTCAGGAATATTGTGCGGAGCATGCGCGCGCCTTGCGGCCAGACAGGCCAGAGGCCCGGGACGGATCAGATACGGGATAACGTCTGGAATGCGGGAGGTGCAAGCGCCTTGAGCCGTTCTGTCCGTTCACAGACGGGAGAGCGTTTCGGACTTGCCGGGCAAGTCGATCGGCGCGGCGGAGCGGAACGTCTCGCTCATCTGCCGCAACAGCCGCGTGGTGGCGGCGGAAAGGACCGGCGGGCGCTCCGCCTCGGCGGCGTTCGGCTGCTCCGCATCGCCCGCCGGTTTCTTCGCGGCGACGGCGTTGGCGGGCGACGCCTTGTCGACGCCCGGTATCGGCTTCAGCTCGATGTTCTGGTGGGCATATGTCATCAGCCGCTTCCACGTCATGGCGGGAAGCGAACCGCCCGTCATGTTGTTGGTGACGGAGAAGTCGTCGTTGCCGAGCCAGACGGCGGCCGTGTAGTTGCCGGTGTAGCCGACATACCACGCATCGCGATAGGACTGCGTGGTGCCGGTCTTGCCGGCCGAGCGTATGCCGTCGAGGGCCGCGCGGCGGGCCGTCCCCCATTCCGGCACCTGCACCAGCATCGAATTCATCTCGGCGACCGACTTCTCCGACAACACGCGACGCGGCGGCGCCGCGTCCCTATTGTGGTCCCATACGACCTGTCCGCCATGCGTCATGATCTGCGATATGCCGTAGCGGGTTCCGGCATAACCGCCGTTGGCGAAGACCTCATAGCCGGTGGCCTGATCCATGACAGTCATGCCGGACGTGCCGAGCACCATCGTCTTGTGCCCTTCCAGCACGGATTCGACGCCCATCGCCTCGGCCATGGCCTTGATCGGCGGGATGGAAAGGTGGTCCTTGGCGAGGCGTACGGGCACGGTGTTGATGGATTTGACCAGCGCGGTGGTCAGCGTCATCTTGCCGGAATAGCTGCGCCCGTAGTTCTTCGGCTGCCATCCGCCCCAGTTGATCGGGCCGTCCGAGACGACGGAATCGGGCGTGAAGCCCGCCTCCATCGCCGTGGCGTACACATAGGGCTTGAAGGACGAACCCGCCTGCCGGAGGGCCTTTGTGGCACGGTTGAACTGGCTGGCGCCGTAATCGCGGCCGCCGACGATGGCGCGCACCGCGCCGTTGTTCTCGATCAACACGATGGCGCCTTCGCCGACGCCGTATTCCTTGCCGTAGGTCCGCAGGTGATGCTCCAGCGTTTCCTCCGCGGCGCGCTGCAGGCCGAGATCGACCGTGGTGCGCGCGACCATGGTGCGGACGCCGATCTTCTGCCCGATCTCCTTGGCCTGGTCGAAAGCCCAGTCGAGGAAATAATCGGGGCTCTTGGTCGCTCCCCGGTCGACGATGTCGGCTGGATGGAGCCGCGCCGAAAGCACCTGCCCCTCCGACATGAAGCCGCCCTGCACGAGGTTCGTCAGCACCTCGTTGGCGCGGGCGCGCGCCGCCGGCAGGTTGATATGCGGCGCGTAGCGGGCAGGGGCCTTGAACAGGCCGGCCAGCATCGCCGCCTCGGCCAGGTTCACCTCCTTGACGCTCTTGCCGAAATAGAAGTCGGCAGCCGCCGCGATGCCGAACGTGCCGCCACCCATATAGGCGCGGTCGAGATAGAGCTGGAGGATTTCCTTCTTGGAAAGGTTGGTCTCCAGCCAGAGCGACAGGAAGGCCTCCTTGACCTTGCGCTCCACCGTGCGCTCGTTGGAAAGGAAGAGGTTCTTGGCGAGCTGCTGCGACAGGGTCGAGCCGCCCTGCACGACGGAGTTGGCGCGCACATTCTCGCTGACGGCGCGGGCGAGGCCGAAGAAATCGATGCCGTAATGCTCGAAGAAGCGCCGGTCCTCGGTGGCGAGCACCGCCTTGATGACGTGATCGGGCATTTCGTCCACCGGCACGGAATCGAGCTGGAAGACGCCGCGCCGGCCGATCTCGTTGCCGTAGCGATCGAGGAACGTGACAGCAAAGTCGCCCTGCGTGCGCCAGTCGCCCCTGGTGGCCTCGAAAGCGGGGATGGCGAGCGCCAGCATGACGACCGATCCGGCCGCGCCCATGGTGAGGCCTTCCGAAAACAGTTCCACCAGAGCGCGCCTGAAGCCGGTGACGCGAAAACGCCGGAAGAAAATGGTAAGCGATTCCCATAATTCGGAAAGCCGGAAACCGGCGCTCCAGACAGTGGAATCGATCCAGGCATCGAGCGCCAGCAGGCGCGATGCAATCGGTCCTCTCGCTTTCTTTTGTTCGAACGGACTTTCCATCCGACCTGCGCCCCACCCGTGGCAACGACGAAGACCTGACGCGCCATAGCGGCGCTTTCAGGGCAAGCCGGGCCCGTCCATCCGGCACCCCGAAGGGTTTGGCGGATTCCGCAGAAACGGGCAAGCGGAAAGGGGTTAATGGGTTAGCGGCGCAATGCCGAAGGTGGAGGGGCGCGACAGATCGGCCACATAAGCCGGATACGGTGTAGCGTGCCGGTCTGATGACGACAGGCAAGGTAAAATAGGAAAATAGTCCTAATTATATACTTGACGTACCGAGATGGAAAAAGTAGGTGATTCGGCTGACAGGCCGGCAGGACATACGCAATGGGATGAGAAAGCCGCCGAGGTGTTTTGGGTGTGGCTTTCCGAGAACAAAGAGGACGTTTGCGACTTCCGCGGCGAGCCTAATTTGCGTTCACTTTACGAACGCCTTGATGGCCTCACAGTATGACCCAAGATCGGCGTCCGTTAAGCCGATCAAGTGCTGTAGATCGACAAGCGCGTCGTTGAGTGTCTTGAAGTGGTCCTGCATCTCGACGCCGGAGAAAACGAGCTTACGGGCCACCAGAGACCCGCTTGCAATCTCTCTCTTGAAAAACGTGAATTCGGTCATCGCGGCGTTTGCCGCGAGCAGGCTGTGGGTAATGTGGTTCCGTCTGGCGATGTTCGGAATCCGGCGGATGCACTTGATGATCTCGTCGCGATTGGCGCGCGTCGAGATCGACACTAGATTAATCGCGATCTCCTGCTTCGCGGCCGCACTAAGCGAAGAGAGTGTGATGTGAGCGCGGTGGTCGTCTATGCCGAGTTCATCGCGGCACAGAACCTCAAGGATGAGTTCGAAGCTAGACCACGAATAGTAGAAACCTCCGAGATAGTGAGCGTGTGTCGGCATGGCCGAGACCCCCAAAGACAAAGACCAGGAAAAGGGCGACGAGGTATTGCGCCGCCTGTTGAGGACACCGCCAGACCCCAAGGCGAAGCCTCAAACGAAGAAGCGGCAGGCCGAAGCCCGCCGCCCCCCGCTAGAACAACCATCTCACAAGAAGGGCGAGTAGTGACACCACCAGCCCGACTTTGGGAGCCGAGAGTTCCAACTGCACGTTTATCGAAAGCCTAATCATTGGCTTTTGCCTCTGAATCAGGCCTACGGCGCCGTAGGCTGTGAAAACCTACGAAGTATGTTTTTCGTGCCCTTGCTGGCACTAGCTCGGCCCAACCTAGGATTGATTCCGAACATTCGGCCCGCGTCCCGTATGAGGGGACGTAGCCATTAGCCGCCCGTGGCGTCGGGCGACACAGACCCCGCCAAGGGTCTAGCTGGTGCGGTCCTAACGGCTCGGATTGTCCGCGCACGGGTTCCGGCGGTCAGGCCGCACCAGATCATTTTAGGATAAGCGATTCCGCTACTTTGAGTCGAATCGCTTGTTCTTGCGCTTGTGGATGAACCGGCGCGCCTTCTGCTTAGGCGTAACTGGCTTCACCAATCCGCCGATAGGTCAGGCGCTTGTCGCGGGCCATGCGAAGAAGGTCTTCGGCGCGCTCGGCATCGCTGACCTTGAGCGCGGCGCGGCGGTTGTACCTGAAATCGAACTCGGCAAGGTAGCGGTGCAAGTGCGCTTCACCGCAATGCTGATAGACGCCGATCATGCCGCGCTTGAAGACTGAGAACACGTTCTCGATCGTGTTGGTGTGTACGACGACTTCGCCCTCACGACGAGCGTATTCCTTGCCGGAATGCTTCACGGTGCGGTGGATGCCGAACTCCTTGCCGGTTTCTGTGTAGAGGCGGCTTTCGTCGGTGTAGAGCGTGGACGTGCGCGGCACGTTGCGCACCAGAACCTCGCGCACGGTGGAGGCCGTGGCGTCATTCAGGTGGAACATGCGGGCCTTGCCGCCGCGCTCGACCAGACCGACGACGATGCGCTTCTGCGCGCCGCCGGACTTGCCCTTCTTGGTGAAGGTCGGGATGCGGTTGCGGGCGTACTTGCGGGGCGTCTCGCGCTTGCCGATGTAGGTTTCGTCGGCCTCAACGGTTTTGCCCTCGCCGCCGATAGGACCGGAGGACTTAACATCCTCCTTCATGGCCTCGCGGATGCGATGCGCCATGAACCAAGCGGTCTTGTAGGTGACGCCAAGCATACGGTGGAGCTGATGAGCGCTCATGCCCTTCTTGGACGCAGCAAGAAGGTGAGACGCCAGAACCCACTTGTTGAGCGGGATATGCGAGCGTTCAAAGACCGTGCCGACCGTCACCGAAAAGGGCTTGCGGCAGTCGTAGCACTTGTAGACGCCGGGGCGTGTGGACTTGCCCTCCAGCTTTTTGATGCGGTCAGGATTGACATTGCCGCAATGCGGACAGAACGGACCATGCGGCCAATGGATGGACTCCAGATGCTCGCGGGCCTTCTCGGCGTCGGTGTAAATCGCATTCGTGATGTCAAACATGGCCTTAGCTCCTGCGATAGAAACTATCGATTGAAGGCCGGTACGTCAAGTATATAATTAGGAAAATAGTCCTTGACACCGTGACGGTGGTTTGGTAGCTTTTGGCTATCGTCGGAAAAGTGCGACTGAAGCAGCCGGTGCTGGTTTCGGCGATATGGAAAAGGCGGCGTTCGAAGACGGACGGCCGCCTTTGTTTTTCGGCCGATCGCGCCGTCGCGTTCTGTGGACGTGGCTAGAATTCCGACCTTGACGACAACCCATCGGGAGAGACCGCGTGTTCGTTGCTGCCGAGGAGCGATGGCGGGAGATGCGCACCCTTTACGAGAGGGAAGGAGTGGCGCCCCGGCGGCTGGCCACCATCGGGATGTTGACCGAGAAGGCCGTTGTGCAAAGGGCTGCGCGGGAAGGCTGGATCGCGCCGGAGAACCGTGGCGTCGCCGATCTCACGCGAATCCGGGCCTTGCAGGCGATCGCCATGGCCGAGGTGGACGCGGCGATGAACGTGGGCGAAGGCGCAGCGTTCGACAAGGTGCGGATAGAGACCGCCGCGTCCGCGCTGAAAGTGGTCGAGAAGCTGCTGGACACGACGCGGGCGGCACTTCTGGCGCAGCAGCAGGTCGAGCGCGCACGGCTGGCCGAAGAGGGTAACGCGGAATGCACCGCAAAAGAACAAGAAGAGCGAGATGCCGAAATCGCCGAAATCCTCGAAAGCATCGAAGACCAGATCGATCGTCTTGCCCGAGACTACGCGGCGGAACTGGCGGGAAATCAGGACGGACGGCAAGAAGCTCGCACTGATTTCGGATGAATGGGTCCGCCACGCGCGGCCGGAGCAATATTGCTTTCGAAAATTCCCGACGATCTGGCTGGTGATGGGCGGGCGCGGGGCCGGCAAGACGCGGGTGGGCGCGGAATGGGTGAACGCCATGGTGCGCGGCCTGCCGACCTTTGCCGGCGGCATGCGGCACGGACTGATCGCGCTGGTCGGCGAGACGCTGGCCGATGTGCGCGAGGTGATGATCGACGGGCCGTCGGGCATCGTCACCATCTCGCGGCATGACCGTCCGCGCTTCGAACTCGGCCGGCGGCGGCTGGTCTGGGCGAACGGCGCGGTGGCGCAGTTCTTCTCGTCGGAAGACCCCGAAAGCCTGCGCGGCCCGCAATTCGATGCGGCCTGGAGCGATGAGGTCGGCAAGTGGAAACATGCCGAGGCGTGCTTCGACATGCTGCAGTTCGGGCTGCGGCTGGGTGCGGAGCGTCCGCGTCAGGTTATCACCACGACGCCGCGTCCGACGCCGCTGATGCGCCGGCTGCTCGCCGATCCGTCGGTGTACGTAACGCGGATGGCGACGCGCGACAACGCCGCAAATCTCGCAGCAGGGTTCATCGAAGCGGTCGAGCGGCGTTATTCAGGGACGCGGCTTGGGCGGCAGGAACTCGACGGCGAACTGATCGAGGATCGCGACGACGCGCTGTGGACGCGGAGCGCGCTGGAGGCGGCGTTCGTGGAAAACGTGCCGGAAATGTGGCGCATCGTGGTGGCGGTAGACCCGCCGGCGACCTCGCGAAAGACGTCGGATGCTTGCGGCATCGTGGCGGCGGGTCTGGCCGAAGACGGGCGGATCGTGGTGCTGGCGGATGCCTCGATGAAGGCCGCGCAGCCGCACGCCTGGGCGGGCGCGGCGGTGGGGCTGTTCCACAAATTGCAGGCGGATTGCATCGTCGCCGAGGTCAATCAGGGCGGCGACATGGTGACGAGCGTCATAAGCAGCGTGGACGGCGCGGTGCCGGTGCGCGCGGTGCGCGCGCGGCGGGGCAAGTGGACGCGGGCCGAGCCGGTCGCGATGCTCTACGCGCAGGGCAAGGTGAAGCATGCCGGGCGGTTCCCGTAGCTCGAGGACGAGATGTGCGATTTCGGCCCGAACGGCCTGTCCAGCGGACGGTCGCCGGACCGGGTCGACGCGCTCGTCTGGGCCGTGACGGAACTGACGGCGGAGAACATGGCAAAGCCGAGGGTGCGGAAGCTGGGCTGAGCGGCTTTCGCCCGAACAAAGGATGATCCGAATGGCATTTCGATTTCCGTGGCGAAAGCCGGCGGGCGCTCCCGCCGCGCCCGAACGCAAGGCTGCGGGCTACGGCTTCGTCGCGCTGCATATGGAGGGCGAAGCGCGGTGGACGCGGCGCGATTATGCCGGGCTCGCCCGCGAAGGTTTCATGCGCAATCCGGTCGCGCACCGGGCGGTGCGCATGATCGCGGAGGCGGCGGCCGCGATGCCGTGGCTGGTCTATGAGGGCGCGGACGATCTGGCGGCGCATCCGCTGCTCGACCTGCTCGAGCGGCCGAACCCCGCGCAGGCGGGCGCGGCCTTCATGGAAGCGCTCTACGGCTATCTGCTAATTTCCGGCAACGCCTATGTGCAGCTGATCGACAGCGGCGCTGAGGCGCGGGAACTGCATCTGCTGCGGCCCGATCGGGTGACGGTCGCGACCGATGCCGGCGGCTGGCCGGTGGCGCTCGACCATCGCGAGAACGAGCGGCGGCAGTGCATTCCGCTCGGCGAGGGCGGGGCGCTGCACCTGAAGCTTTTTCATCCGCTGGACGAGCATTACGGCTTTCCGCCGCTGGAGGCAGCGCTGATGGCGCTGGACATCCACAATGCGGCGGGGCGCTGGAACAAGGCGCTGCTCGACAATTCCGCCCGGCCGTCCGGCGCGCTGGTCTACGCGCCTAAGGAAGGCGGCAATTTGACCGACGAACAATATGAGCGGCTGAAGGCGGAACTGGAGGACGGCTATTCCGGCGCGACGCGGGCGGGACGGCCGCTGCTGCTGGAAGGCGGGCTCGACTGGAAGGCGATGGGCCTGACGCCGAAGGACATGGATTTCATGGAGGCGCGGAACGGCGCGGCGCGCGACATCGCGCTCGCCTTCGGCGTGCCGCCCATGCTGCTCGGCATTCCGGGCGACAACACCTACGCCAACTATCAGGAGGCGAACCGGGCCTTCTACCGCCTGACCGTGCTGCCGCTGGTGATGCGCACGGCCCGGGAACTCTCGGCATGGCTGTCGCCGCTCTTCGGTGACGGCGTTCGGCTCTGGTTCGACGCCGATCAGGTTTTCGGCCTGACCGGCGAACGCGACGCGCTGTGGGCGCGCGTCGGAGCCGCGGATTTCCTCAGCGAGGACGAGAAACGGGAAGCGGTGGGGTATGGGAGTAAGGGAGTAAGGGAGTAGGGCAGTATGTTCTGGCCCTCTGCCTAGCCGACCCTTCGACATCCACCTACTCCCCTATTCCCTTACTGCCCTCCCTAAGGAGCTTCATCATGTCCGACATCAATGACACGGCCTGGCTGTGGGCGGCCAAGGGCGCGGGCGCGCTGGCCGGTTCGGCGATCTCGCTCGCTTACCTCCTGCCGCGGGGACGGCGCGAGGCGGCGCTTCGCTTTGCAGTGGGCGTGGTTTCCGGACTGGTATTCGGCGGTACGGTGGGCGTGAAGATCGCCAAGGAACTCGGCATCGACGGCGTGCTGAACTCCAGCGAAATCCTGATGATGGGGTCGGCAGCGGCGAGCGTCACGGCATGGTGGGCGCTGGGCTTTCTCATGCGCGGCTTCGAGCACGGATTTTCTGACAGATGGAAGGATCGCTATGGGCGCTGACGCGGCATTCTTGAGCAGCGAACGTAAATTCGCCGAGCTCGGGCTGGGTGAAGTCGAGGAGGACGGATCGTTCTCCGGCTATGCCAGCCTGTTCGGCAAGGTCGATCTGGCAAAGGACGTGGTGGAGCGCGGAGCCTTCGCGCAGTCGCTCCGGCGGCGAAGGGCGAGCGGCATCCGCATGCTCTTTCAGCACGATCCCGGTGAGCCGATCGGCACATGGACGGACATTCGCGAGGATGCGCGCGGTTTGTTCGTGCGCGGCCGGCTGGCGAAAGATGTCGGCCGCGCGCGCGAGGTGCTGGCGCTGATGCGCGGCAAGGCGCTGGACGGCCTCTCCATCGGCTTCCGCACCGTGCGGGCAAAAGCCGATCCGGCGAAGGGCGTACGGCGCATCCTTGAGGCCGATCTCTGGGAAATCTCGGTGGTCACCTTTCCCATGTTGCCCGAAGCGCGGGTGGCGCAGGTGAAGGGAAGACTGCCGACGATCCGCGAATTCGAACGCTGGCTGACGCGGGATGCGGGCCTGACGCGAAGCGATGCCCGCACGGTGATTGCCAGGGGCTTCGCAAATCTCACCCGCGAGCGGGACGCCGCACGAAAAGACGCCGGCGACCTTGCCGGCACCATCCGCGCGGCGACGCGCCTGATGCAGCACAAGGAACTTCGTTGATGACGGAAGCAGGATTGAGATGCGCGCCCGAGGTGAAATCAGCCGGCGGTGACGTGCAGGACGCGTTCCACGAATTCATGTCCACCTTCGAGACGTTCAAGGAGGACAACGACCGCAGGCTGGCCGAGATCGAGGCGAAGTCGGCGGATGTGGTGACGGTCGAGAAGGTGGACCGCATCTCGCGGGCGCTGGACGAGCAGAAGCGGGCGCTCGACCAACTGACGCTGAAGAAGCTGCGTCCCGGGCTCGGACGCGCCGGACAGGCCATGCCCAGCGAGCACAAGCAGGCTTTCGAGGCCTATGTGCGCAGCGGCGACGACCGGCAGCTGAGGTCGCCGGACACCAAGGCCATGTCCTACGGTTCCAGTCAGGACGGCGGCTATCTGGTGCCCAACGAGACGGAGACCGAGATCGGCAAGCGGCTTGCCGCACTGTCGCCGATCCGCTCCATCGCCTCGGTGCGGCAGGTCTCGGCGGCTGTGCTGAAGAAGCCGTTCGCGATCACCGGCCCGGCGACCGGCTGGGTGGCGGAAACCGCCTCGCGCGCGCAGACCAACACGCCGACGCTGGCCGAACTGTCGTTCCCCACCATGGAGCTCTACGCCATGCCGGCGGCGACGGCGACGCTGCTGGAAGATGCGGTCGTCGATCTCGACCAGTGGCTGTCCAGTGAGGTGGAGGTCGCCTTCGCCGAACAGGAGGGCACGGCCTTTGTCAATGGCGACGGCACCAACAAGCCGCGCGGCTTCCTCGACTACGAAACGGTGGCGGAGGCGAGCTGGGCCTGGACGAAGCTGGGCTATATCGCGACCGGCGTTTCGGGCGCGTTCGCGGCCAGCAACCCGTCCGACACGCTGATCGACACGATCTACGCGCTGAAGGCTGGCTATCGCCAGAACGCGAACTGGGTGCTGAACCGCAAGACGCAGGCCGCGATCCGCAAATTCAAGGACGCCGACGGCAACTATCTGTGGCAGCCGCCGGCGACGCCGGGCGGTCGCGCCATGCTGATGGGTTTCCCGGTGGTCGAGGCCGAGGACATGCCGGATATCGCGACGGACAGCTTCGCTATCGCCTACGGCGATTTCGGACGCGGCTACATGGTCGTCGACCGTACCGGCGTGCGCGTGCTGCGCGATCCGTATTCCGCCAAGCCGTACGTGCTGTTCTACACGACCAAGCGCGTCGGCGGCGGAGTGCAGGACTTTGATGCGATAAAGCTGGTGAAGTTCGGAACCGCATGAAGCTGGTCTGCAAATAGCGGTCTTCTGCGCTTCCGGTGCTCACGACCAGAACGGTCGCTCCGCTCCGGTTCTCGAAGTCCGCCATTTTCGACTCAGCTTGATGCGGTTCGGCGCTGGCGCGTGAATAAGGCGCTGCTCCAGCTTGGGTTCCTCTCCCCCCGTGGCGGGGGCGAGGAACTGAAGTGGGCGGCGTTTCACCCAGCCGCTTTTTTTTATCCCCACAATCTGGAGTGCGCATGACGCTTTTCCGAACCGTTGATCCGGCGGTGGAGCCGGCGACGCTTGCCGAGGCGAAGGCGCATCTGCGCCTCGATCACGACAGCGAGGACGCGCTGCTCACCGGCCTGATCCGCGCCGCGCGCGACGAGGTCGAGAAGTCCGCCGGCCTCGCGCTGATCGACCAGAGCTGGCGGCTGGCGCTCGACCGCTGGCCGCGCAACGGCTGCGCGCTGATCGCGAAACATCCGGTGAAGGAGATACTTTCCGTCACCGCCTACGGACCCGATGGCGAGGCGAGCCTGATCGACCCCGGCACTTACGAGTTCGACAGGCTTTCGCGGCCGGCTCGGCTGCATTTTTCGGCGCGGGCAGCGCCGCTCCGGGCCATGAACGGCGTCGAGATCGATTTCGTCGCAGGGTTCGGCGAGGCGGGACCGGACGTGCCGGACCTTCTGAAACGCGCGATTCTCGTGCTCGTCGCGCACTGGTTCGAGTTTCGCGCGGCGTTCGGGCCGGACGACCAGCCGGTCTCGTTCCCGGTCGGCTACGAGCGCATGCTTGCCGGCTATCGCGCGAGGAGGCTTTGATGCGGTCGGCCTTCATCGATCCCGGCCGGCTGCGCACCGAGCTCGCGCTGGAAGCGGCGTCGCTCACGCCCGACGGGCAGGGCGGGCATGCGGAGACCTGGAACGAAGTGGCGGTGGTATTCGCGCAACTGGAGCCAGTGTCAGCCACGGCCCGTTTCGGCGCGGACCAGTCGCTGGAAACGGTGACGCATCGCATCACGCTGAGGGCGCGGGACGGCCTCGCAAGCGGCATGCGCTTCCGCAAGGGCGGTCGCATATTTGAAATCGTGACCGTTCACGATGCCGACGAGAGCGGTCGTTACATGATATGCCGGACGCGCGAGGTGGGTCGGTGAAGGTGGCGGTGAGATTGACGCTCGACGGAATGGTCCGCGCCCTGCGCTGGCAGGCGCACCGCATGGCCGAGGAGGCCGAGGGCGGTTATCCGGTGCGGGCTTCGGAGGAGGCAGCGCGGCCGATGCGCGTGGCTGCCAGAGGCGAGGAGCTTGGCGATGACCGCATCGGCGAATGATCTGCAGAAGGCGGTCTTCACGGCGCTGTCCGGGGATGCCGCGATCGTCGGGGCGCTCGGCGGGGCGAAAATCATCGACCATGCGCCGGCCAACGTCGCCTTTCCCTACATCACCTTCGGCCGCACCAGCATCTACGACTGGAGCACCGGCACCGAGATCGGCACGGAGCAGCTTTTCACGCTGCATGTCTGGTCGAAGGCGAAGGGCAAGCAGGAGGCGCAGAACATCATGGAACTGGCGCGAGCGCGGCTGCACGACCAGCCGCTCGCGCTGGACAGCCATGCGCTGGTGAATTGCCGGCTGGAATTCGCCGAGGTGCGCTACGACGACGACCTCGCCGTCTATCACGGGCTGCTCAGGTTTCGGGCGGTGGTGGAAGGGTAGGGCAGTAAGGCAGTAGGGCAGTATGTTTCGCGGGGGGTGGTCGCCGCTCTGATCCCCACATATTGCCCTTTGCCCTACTGCCTTACTCCCCCACTCCCCTCAACATTTCAAAGGACAATCGATGGTCGCTCAAAAGGGCAAGGACCTGCTCCTCAAAATCGATGGGGACGGGGCGGGAAACTATGTGACGGTGGCGGGGCTGCGCTCGAAGCGCATCGCCTTCAACAGCGAGACTGTGGACGTGACGTGCTCCGGCTCGGTCGGGCGCTGGCGCGAGCTGCTGGCCGGCAGCGGCGTGCAGCGCGCTTCCGTCAGCGGCGCGGGCATCTTCAAGGATCAGGCGTCGGACGCCAATGTGCGCTCGCGTTTCTTCGCCGGGGAGATCGTGGCCTGGCAGGTCGTCGTGCCGGATTTCGGCACGATCCAGGGGCCGTTCCAGATCACCTCGCTGGAATATGCCGGCAATCACGATGCCGAGGTCACGTTCGAGATGTCGCTGGAATCGGCCGGCGCGCTGACATTCACGGTGGCGTGATGGCGAACAGGCGACGCGGAGAGATAGCGGCCGTGTTCGACGGCCGCGAGCAGCGGCTCTGCCTGACGCTCGGCGCGCTGGCGGAGCTGGAGGCGGCCTATGCGGCAGACGACCTGACGGCGCTGGTGCAGCGCTTTTCGAGCGGCAGGCTGGCCGCGCTCGACCTGATGCGGATCATCGGGGCCGGGCTGCGCGGCGCGGGCGCGGATGTCACCGACGGCGATGTCGGGCGCATGCAGGTGGAAAACGGCGCGGCGGGTTTCGCGGCGATTGCCGCCGAACTGCTGACCGTGACCTTCGGCGCGTCCGGGCCGGCGGAAGGGGCGGCACCGCAAAACCCTTAGCGGCCGCAGCGACGCCGGCCGATGCCTCATCTGATGCCTTCCCCTGGGACGAGGTGATGGCGATCGGGCTCGGCGTGCTGCGGCTTTCGCCGAGCGCCTTCTGGGCGATGACGCCACGCGAATTCGAGCGCGCGGTGAATTTCACAATGCCGAAGCGCGGCGAAGCGCCCGGCCGCGCCGTGCTTTCGCGCCTGATGGCGGCGTTTCCCGATAGAATGGAGTAGCAACCCATGGCCGAGGACATGCGGGTCGGCATCTATGCCGACACCGAACCCTTCATCGCGTCTCTGCAAAACCTTGAGCGCCTGTCGCAGAGTTTTGGGACGCAGCTGACCGGCGCGCTGAAAAGTGCGGCCGTCAGCGGCAAGAGCCTTGAGGATGTGCTGCGGCGCATCGGACTGAACCTCGGCGGCATGGCGCTGGAGCAGGGGCTGAAGCCGCTGCAATCGCTGGCCGGGTCGATGTTCTCCGGGCTTCTGGGTGGGCTGGCGGGAGCGCTTCCCTTCGCCAGGGGCGGCGTGCCGGGCCATGTCGTGCCTTTCGCGAGCGGCGGCGTGGTGTCCTCGCCCAGCTATTTCCCGATGGGCGGCAGCCTCGGCCTGATGGGCGAGGCGGGACCGGAAGCGATCCTGCCGCTGCAGCGCGGTGCGGATGGACGGCTGGGCGTCGCGGCGGCGGGCGATGGAGCCGGCATCAACGTCGTCTTCAACGTGACCGCGACCGACGCCGCCTCGTTCCGCAAATCCGAAGCGCAGGTGTCGGGCATGCTGGCGCGGGCGGTGTCGCGCGGATCGAGATTCGTGTGAGGCGGACCGCCTGTTCAACATCTTCGGCCTGAGCAAACTGTTTGAGAGTTACCCCCACCCCTAACCCCTCCCCATAAGGGGGAGGGGGACCTGGCGGGCGGCAGCTAACCCCCACCCCACAAGATGGAAAGGACCCGGCATGCGGCGGCTTCCCCTCCCCCTTGTGGGGAGGGGTTAGGGGCGGGGGGGGGGGGTAGCCTTTCGATATCGACAAGGCCGGATGGGCGGACCTGCTCATGGGGTGGGGGTAGCCTTTCCCACTCTGCCTCCTTCTTGAGAATACCGGGCTCCGCCAGATCGTTCGCGGCTTATCGAAACATGGAAAATCGAACAAATGACCGAACTCGCCAGCTTTCACGACGAGCTTTTTCCGCCGGACGTCTCCTTCGGGGCGACGGGCGGGCCGGAACGGCGCAACGAGATCGTGCTGATGAGTTCCGGCAGGGAGCGGCGCAATCTGCGTAGCGCGCATTCGCGGCGCACCTATGACGCCGGAACGGGGGTCAGGTCGATCCAGCATATTTACGACGTGCTCGCCTTCTTCGAGGCACGGCGCGGGTCGTTCCATACCTTCCGCTTCCGCGACCCGTTCGACAACCGCTCCTGCCGGCCGGAACAGATTCCGGCGGCGGGCGACCAGTCGCTCGGCATCGCGGACGGCAGCCGCACGCGCTTCGCGCTGACCAAGACCTACGGGACCGGGGCGGACGCCTACAGAAGGCCGATCCGCAAACCGGTCGTGCCGGGCCTACTGGTGGCGCTCGACGGCAGCTTGCAGGAACAGCCCGGCGACTGGCAGTTCGACGATGCGACGGGCGAGATCGTCTTTGCCGCGCCGCCGCCGGCGGGCGTGGAGATCACGGCCGGCTACCAGTTCGACGTGCCGGTGCGCTTCGATGCCGAGCGCATGTCGGTCAGCCTGACCTCGTTCCGCGCCGGCCAGATCCCCACCATTCCGCTGATCGAGGTGCTGTTGCCGTGACGCATTATCCCGAAGCCCTGCGGGCGCATCTGGCGCGCGACTGCACCACCGTCTGCCATGCCTGGAGGCTGACGCGGCGTGACGGAGTCGTGTCCGGCTATACCGATCACGACCTTGCGCTGACCGTCGACGGAACGGCTTGCGAGCCGCATGCCGGTTTCAGCGCCAGCGAGGCGAAGGAGACGCTCGGCTTCGCCATCGACACCGTGGATGTGCAGGGCGCGCTGTCTTCCGCCGGGCTGGTGGACGAGGAGATCGAGGCGGGCCTGCTGGACGACGCGGCGGTCGAGACGTTTCTCGTCAACTGGCGCGATCCGGCCGACTTCGCGCTGATCCGCAAGGCGACGATCGGCAGGATCGCGCGGCGCGACGGCGCCTTCGTCGCCGAACTGAAAAGCCGCATGCACGCGCTGGACCAGCCGAATGCGCGCTATCTGACGCGGGCCTGCGGCGCGGAACTGGGCGACGGAAGCTGCGGCTTCAACCTCGCGGCGTCCGGCTTTTCCGGGGCAGGCGCGCTGCTGGACGCGGTCGCGCCGGACGCCTATCGCGTGACCGGGCTCGGCGGGTACGAGCCGGACTGGTTCACGCATGGCGTGCTGAACTGGACGAGCGGACAAAGGGCCGGTCGCACGGAGCGCATCGTCGATCATCGCAGGCAGGGCGACGCGGCAATCCTCTATCTCGTGCCGATCTCCGGCGCGCCGCCGCAGCCGGGCGACACGTTCGCCATCGTCGCCGGCTGCGACAAGACCTTTGCGGCCTGCAAGGAAAAGTTCGGCAATCACAAGAACTTCCGCGGGTTTCCGCATCTTCCGGGAAACGATTCCGCCTATGCCTACGTATCGGACGGGCTGGTCTTCGACGGCGGGCCGATCGTTCCATGAGCGGCGGCGGGTGTGACGAAACGCGCGCGGCGGTGATCGCGGAGGCGCGGGGCTGGCTCGGCACGCCCTACCGGCATCAGGCGAGCGGCAGGGGCGTCGGTTGCGATTGCCTCGGGCTGGTGCGCGGCGTGTGGCGGGCGCTCTATGGCCGCGAGCCGGACGCGCCGCGCGCCTATGCGACGGACTGGGCGGATTCCGAACCCGGAGAGCCGGTGCTCTTCTATGGCAGGCGCAATTGCGCCGAACTGCCGGGCGGGGAGGCGAGGCCGGGCGACATGCTCGTCTTCCGCTGGCGACCGAACGCGGCGGCGCGGCATCTCGGCATCCTGATGCCGGAGAACCGCTTCGTCCATGCCTATCAGGGAAGCGCGGTGGTTTCGTCGGTGCTGGTGCCGCAATGGCGGCGGCGGATCGCGGGCGTTTTCGCCTTCCCGCCTCTTTCCGATCATCGCTGAGGGACTTCCTGCATGGCGACAATCCTGTTGCAGGCCGCCGGCGTGGCCATCGGCGGCGCGCTCGGGCCGATCGGCGCGGCCGTCGGATCGGCGGTCGGCGCGCTGGCCGGCTACGCCATCGATACCGCCATCATCAACGGCATGCAGCGCATCGAGGGGCCGAGGCTTTCGGGCGCGCGGCCCTTCAGCGCCGAGGAAGGCGTCGCCATTCCGCGCGTCTACGGCGTGGCGCGCATGGGCGGGCTGGTGATCTGGGCGACGCGGTTCGAGGAGGCGCGCGAGACGTCGCGGCAGGGCATGAAGGGGCCGCGCGTCACCGAATATTCCTACTTCGCCAATCTCGCCTTCGCGCTCTGCGAGGGCGAGATCGCGGGCGTGCGGCGCATCTGGGCGGACGGCAAGGAACTCGACCAGACGCTGCATGAGATCCGCGTCCATCGCGGGACGGAAGCGCAGGAGCCCGACCCGCTGATCGAGGCCAGGCAGGGCGCGGGCAATGCGCCCGCCTATCGCGGCACGGCCTATGTCGTGTTCGAGCGGTTTCCGCTGGCGGAATACGGCAACCGCATTCCGCAATTGCAGTTCGAGGTGCTGCGGCCGGTGGGCGAGTTCCACAGGCGGGTGAAGGGCGTCGCGCTCATTCCTGGCGCGACCGAATACGGCCTGTCGCCGACGCTGGTGACGCGCGAGATCAAGCCCGGCGAGACGCAGGCGCTGAACCGTCATGTGCTTTGCGGCGCGACGGATTTCGCGGCGGCGCTGGACGAATTGCAGATGCTCTGCCCGAACCTCGAACATATCGCGCTGGTGGCGAGCTGGTTCGGCGACGACCTGCGGGCCGGCGAATGCAGGATCAGGCCGATGGTGACGGACAACACCTCGACCGGTTTCTCCGCGCCGTGGGTGGTGTCGGGTCTGGCGCGCGAAAGCGCCTTGCAGGTCTCCTATTATGACGGCGGCGCGGCCTATGGCGGCACGCCATCTGACAGGACGATCATCGACGCCATCGCCGCGATCAGGGCGCGCGGGCTGAAGGTGACGCTCTATCCCTTCATCATGATGGACGTGCCGCCCGAAAACACGCTGCCCGATCCGCATGGCGGGACGGCGCAGGCGCCGTATCCGTGGCGCGGGCGCATCTCGTGCTTTCCGGGGCCAAGACAGCCGGGTTCGGCCGACAAGACGGCGGCGGCGCGTGCACAGGTCGAGGCGTTCTGCGGCGTTGCGGCGGCGGGGGATTTCGCGCCGTCGCCGGAGGAGGGCGCGACGACCACGATCGCGTTCAACGGCGCGGCGGAGGAATGGAGCTATCGGCGCTTCCTGCTGCATTTCGCGCATCTCGCGGCGGCGGCGGGAGGCGTGGACACGTTCCTGATCGGCACGGAACTGCGCGGCCTGACGACGCTGCGCGACGAGGCGAACGCATTTCCCTTCGTGGAAGCGCTCTGCCAGCTGGGGGACGAGGTGCGCGGCATTCTGGGGCCGGCGACGAAGCTGACCTACGGCGCGGACTGGAGCGAATATTTCGGGCACCAGCCGCCGGATGGCACCGGCGACGCCTTCTTCCATCTCGATCCGCTCTGGGCGCATCCCGAGATCGCGGCCATCGGCATCGACAATTACATGCCGCTTTCCGACTGGCGCGACGCCGATCACGGCGGCGGCAATGCCGACGGTTTCGAGACGCCCTGCGACATCGACGGCATGATGGCGGCGATTGCCGGCGGGGAGGGTTTCGACTGGTATTATCCGGACGAGGCGGCGCGGGCTGCGCGCGAGCGCGCGCCGATCACGGACGGTTCCGGCAAACCGTGGGTCTACCGCTACAAGGATCTGGTCAACTGGTGGTCGAACCCGCATTTCGACCGGATCGGCGGCGTGGAGGTTTCGACGCCGACCGCATGGACGCCGCGCTCGAAACCGATCTGGTTCACGGAACTCGGCTGCCCGGCGGTGGACAAGGGGCCGAACCAGCCCAACGTCTTTCCCGACCCGAAATCCTCCGAGAGCGCGTCGCCCTATTTCTCCAGCGGCGGCCGTTCCGACATCGCGCAGCGCAATTTTCTGGAGGCGCATCAGCGCTACTGGGACCCGTCGCTTCCGGGCTTCGAGGACGCACGCAATCCGCTTGCGCCGGGCGGTTTCCTCATGCTCGACCATACGCGCACGCTGCTCTGGGCGTGGGACGCGCGGCCGTTTCCGGCATTCCCGCTGCGCAGCGACGAATGGCGCGACGGCGGCAACTGGCATCTCGGCCACTGGCTGAACGGAAGGCTCGAAAGCTCCAGTTGCAGCGATCTCATCAACCGCATCCTGGCCGATCATGGCGTGGAGGAGGCGGATACGCGCCACGCCGAGGGCATGGTGCAGGGCTATGTGCTTCAGGACCCGACGACGGCGCGGGCCGCACTTGAGCCGATCACCGATCTGTTCGGCATCATGGCGGTGGAAGAACCGGACCGCATCGTCTTCCGATTGGAGGGGTCGGGCAGTGGCGGCGCGATGCCGGTCGAAGACATTGCGCTGACGGACGACGCGGCGCTGGAAATCCAGCGCGTGCCCGACCATGAACTGCCGCGCGAGGCGATTCTCACCCTGCGCGAGCTGTTCCTGGAATTTCAGGCGACATCGCCGCGCAGCCGGCGGCTGGGAGCGATGGGAAGCCGCCAGCAGGCGGTGAATTTTCCCGGCACCGTCGAATTCGGGCAGGCGCAGTCGCTGCTCGACGACTGGATGAAGCGGGTCTGGACCGAGCGGGAGCGCGTGACGTTCTCCGTCTCGCCGGCCGATGTCGGGCTGGAGCCGGGTACGGTCATCCGGTTGCCGAATGCCGGTCTCTCTTCCGACTTCATCGTCACCGGCATCGAGGAAGGATTGCTGCGGACGGTGAGCGCGAAGCAGATCGCGCGCGGCGTGCCGGCGCCTTGGCGCGGGGCGGGCTTTGCGGCCGGGACCATCGTGCAGCCGATCCTTGCGGGAAAGCCCGACGCGCATCTGCTCGATCTGCCGATGATGGCGGAGGAGGCCGCGCCCGAAACGCGCCTGCGCGTCGCCGCGTGGCAGAAGCCGTGGCGCAGCCAGTCGGTCTACGCTTCCGGCGACACGAGCGGGTTCACCGCGCGGACGGTGCTGACGATGGCGGCGATCATCGGACGCCTGACCGCGCCGCTGCCGACAGGCGGGTTCGAGGGGCGCATCGACCGTCGGACGGAGGTGTTCGTGGCGCTTTCGTCGGGCGAACTGTCGAGCGTCAGCCGACTGCAATTGCTCAACGGCGCGAACATGGCCGCAGTGGAATCCGCCGGCGGGTGGGAGATCTTGCAGTTCGAGGAAGCGGAGGAGATCGCGCCGGATAGCTGGCGGCTGCGCAAACTGCTGCGCGGCCAGTTCGGGACGAACGACGCCGCGAATGCAGGGACGGCGGCTGGTGCGGTGTTCGTTCTTCTCGATCAGGCGGTGGTGGCGGCAGGGCTTGCCGCCGCCGAGGTCGGACTTGAACGCAACTGGCGTATCGGACCGAGCGGCTACGACATCACGCCGGCGAATTTCGTCGAACTGACCAGAACGGGCGGCGTGCGCGCGCAACTGCCATTGTCTCCGGTGCATCTCGGGGCGAAGCCGGACGGTGCGGGCGGTCTGCTGATTTCATGGGTGCGCCGGGGTCGGATCAATGCCGACGACTGGCAGCAGGCGGAAATCCCGCTCGGCGAGGCGCTGGAGGAATATGAGATACGGATCGCGGCGGCCGGCGGCGGCGTGGTCCGAACCGCGACGTCGCCCGCGTCGCAATTGATCTACACGGCGGCGGACATCGCCGCCGACTTCGGCGCCATGCCGGCCGCCATCAAGGTGACGGTGCGACAGCGCAGCGCCGCCATCGGCTGGGGCATTCCGGCGACGCGCCGGATCGCCGTCATCTGACTTTTCAAGCAAGCAAGGAGTATCGCATGACCAGCGCAAAACCCTGGTATCTCTCGCGTACCATCTGGGCCTCGCTCATCACCATCATAAGCGCCGTGGCGAGCCTGACCGGCCTGCCTGTGGACGGGATCGACAACACCGCGCTCACCGACACGCTGCTTCAGGCGGTGACGGCGGTCTCGGGTCTTATCGCCATTCTCGGCCGTATCGGGGCTCGGGACAGGATCGGATGACAGACGCAGGCCGCGCCGCTATTGTATCGACCGGGCGCGGGAATGCCGGGAAATGTTCATGCCCTGTTCAGCCGGCGACCGCTAGATGAGGATCATGGGCAAGAAAACCGCACGATTCCGCAAACTGGGCGCCGCGCTGATCGCGGCGCCGCTGGCATTTGCCATGACGTTCCCCGCCGGCGCGGCAGGGCAGGGGCAACCGGTGCTCGTCGCGCAGGCCGATTGCTATGCCGTCGGGCAGCGGGTCGCGGCGGAAAATGGCGGCACGCTGGCAAAGGCGCAATCGGCCAATCGCGGCGGGCAGGAAGTGTGCGTGATCGTCGTGCTGGTGCCGGGCAAGGACGGCCAGCGTCCGCGCCGGACCGAGATCGTGGTGCCTGCGAACTGATGCTGTTCCCGGACGGCGCCGTTTGCGCCACACTGCCCTTTCGATCCATGACAGGCATCTGATTCCATGCGCATATTGGTCGTCGAGGATGACAAGGACCTGAACCGGCAGCTTTCGGAGGCGCTGACGGATGCCGGCTATGTCGTGGATCGCGCCCATGACGGCGAGGAAGGGCATTTCCTCGGCGATACCGAGCCTTACGACGCGGTGGTGCTCGACATCGGCCTGCCGCAGATGGACGGCATCAGTGTCGTGGAAAAATGGCGGCGCGAGGGCCGCAAGATGCCCGTCCTCATCCTGACCGCGCGCGACCGCTGGAGCGACAAGGTGGCCGGCATCGACGCCGGCGCGGACGACTACGTGACCAAACCGTTCCACATCGAGGAGGTATTGGCGCGGGTGCGGGCGCTCATCCGCCGCGCGGCGGGTCACGCCTCCTCCGAACTGACCTGCGGGCCGCTTCGGCTGGATACGAAAGCTTCCAAGGCCGACATCAACGGCATGTCGCTGAAGCTGACCTCGCACGAGTTCCGGCTGCTTGCCTATCTCATGCATCACATGGGCGAGGTCGTCTCGCGCACGGAACTGGTCGAGCATCTCTACGATCAGGATTTCGATCGCGATTCCAACACGATCGAGGTTTTCGTCGGCCGGCTGCGCAAGAAGATGGGCGTGGACATGATCGAGACGGTGCGCGGCATGGGCTATCGCATCCGCGAGCCCGACAAGTGAGACGGCGGAAGGTTTCCGTTTCCGCTGTACGCCGGGTCCTTCGATGAACTTTCGGCTGCGCTCGCTCACCCTGCGCGTCATCGCCTTCTCCACCGCCTGGGCGGTGCTGGCGCTGATCGTCATCTCGACGGTGATAACCACGCTCTACCGGCAATCGAGCGAGCGCGGGTTCGACAGCGTGCTCTCGGCGCACCTGTTCAACCTGATCGGTTCGGTCGGCGTGTCGGAGGCCGGTTTCCTCACCGGCAGTCCCGATCTCGGCGATTTGCGGTTCTCGGAGCCCCAGTCCGGCTGGTACTGGTCGGTCGAACCTGTGTCGGGCGAACTGAAAGGCTCGCTGCGCTCATCCTCCATGACGGGGTCGATACCCTCGCCGAGCGCGACCGACGTGCCGTTCAATCCGAGCTTCCAGCGCAACTACATCACGGACGGCATCGACGGCGAGAGGCTGGAAGTCTTCGAAAGCGAGTTCGTTCTCGACAACGCCAACCGTGTGGCGCGCTTCCGGGTGATGGGCAACCGCACGGAACTGGAGGACGAGATCGCCGGCTTCGAGCGGCGGCTTTTCCTCTATCTGGCGATCTTCGGTTTCGGCATGATCGCGATCAACGCGCTGGCTATCCTTGTCGGCCTGCAACCGCTGCGCAGGGTGAGCGCCGCACTGGCGCAGGTGCGCGAAGGGACGGCCAAGCGGCTGACGGGTTCGTTCCCGGCCGAAATCGAGCCGCTGGCCAATGAGACCAACGCGCTGATCGACAACAACCGCCGCATCGTCGAGCGCTCCCGCACGCAGGTGGGCAACCTCGCGCATTCGCTGAAGACGCCGCTGGCCGTGCTGCTCAACGAATCGCGCACGATCGGCGGCGACAAGGGGCGGCTGCTGGCCGATCAGGCGACGGCGATGCAGCAGCAGGTGGAGCATTATCTACAGCGGGCGCGCATCGCCGCGCAGCGAGAGAGCGTCGTCTACCGGACGCCTGTGGTCGAGACATTGACGCCCATAGTGCGCGTTTTCCAGAAATTGAAACCGGATATCAAGGTCGTCTTCGTCAAACCCCGGCGCGATGTGCTGTTCGGCGGCGAAAAGGCGGATCTGGAGGAAATCGTCGGCAATCTGCTCGAAAACGCCTCGAAATGGGGGAAGTCGCAGGCGCGCCTTTCGGTCGTCGCCCCGACAGACGGCGAGGAACAAAAAACCTTCCAGCTCCGTATAGAGGACGACGGCCCCGGCATACCGGAGGAAAAGGCGCGGGAGGTGCTCCGGCGCGGAGCACGGCTGGACGAGACCAAACCCGGAACCGGCCTCGGTCTCGCCATCGTTTCCGATCTGGTCAAGGAATATGGCGGCACGCTCGGCCTCGACCGCTCCGACCTTGGCGGGCTGCGGGTGACGGTCGAACTTGCCGCGGTCACCTGACAACGGTATGGCATTTGCAGCGAATCCCGGCATAGATACCGGGAACGCTCGCCATCACGTGGCGTTCAAATGCCGGTGAAGACGATGAAATTGAAAGCTCTTTTGATTGCCGGCGCGGTCGCGCTTTCCGGGTGCACGACGACCGGCATCGGTACGCCCTCGATCCCCCGCACCGGCGGGTCGGGAACCGGCAACAGCGGCAAGGTCGCAGCCGCCATCATCGCCGCGATGAACGGCGGGCTGGTCGGCGGCAAGATCGGCGCTGGCCTCAGCGAACGTGACCGCGCCGCGGCGCTCGAGGCGGAGTATCGCGCTCTCGAGTACACGCCGAGCGGCCGTCCGGTGTCCTGGAAGGGCGCACGGGCGGACGTCTACGGCGAAGTCACCGGCGGTCAGCCCTATCGGGTCGGATCTCAGGACTGCCGCCAGTACACCCACACAATCTATGCAGGCGGCCAGCCGCGAACCGCGCGCGGAAGCGCCTGCCGCAACGCCGACGGCAGTTGGACCCCGCTGACGTAGGGTCAAATGAGCAGGTCCTGACCCTGACCGCGGAATCCGATTGATCTGGCGCAGGTCGGCGTCGTCAAATCGTCGCATTGGTGGCCAATTGGCACTGGGACCAACGGCGGTTATTTAGACCTCATGCTTTTCTGGATCGTCGCAGCACTGTTGACGCTCGCCGCGAGCCTCGTCGTGCTCGTGCCGCTCAGCCGTGAGCGCGTGACGGTCCGGTCCACCGCCGACAACGACCTCGAAGTCTATCGCGATCAACTGGCGGAAGTGGATCGCGACATCCAGCGAAACCTGATCGACAGGACGGAGGCCGAGCAGGCGAAGGCGGAAATCGGAAAACGCATCCTCCGGCTCGCCGGGACTGGCGGCGTGGCGCAGCCTGCTGCGCGCCGCGCTTCGGCGCTGGTGGGCGGCCTGGCCGTGCTGGCGATCCCGCTGGTCAGCTGGGGCGTCTACGGGCTGCTCGGCTCGCCCGACCTGCCGTCGCAGCCGCTCGAAGCCCGTCTCGAAAAGGCGCCGTCGCAAAGCACTCCTGACGAGCTGGTGGCGCGCGCCGAGCGGGCGCTTCGCAAAAGCCCCGGCGACGGTCGCGGCTGGGATGCGCTGGCGCCGGTCTATCAAAGGCTCGGCCGCGCCAACGAGGCCGTGTTCGCATACCGAAACGCGATCCGGCTTCTCGGCGACAGTCCCGAACGCCATGCGGGCCTCGGCGTGGCGCTGAGCGATGTCGCCGGAGGCACCGTGACGGCGGAGGCCCACGCCGCATTCGAGAAGGCGCTGGCGCTGGAGCCGGGCTTTGCGAAGGCGCGCTTCTATCTGAACATTGCGGCGGCACAGGAAGGCCGCCTGGACGAAGCCATCGCCGGATGGACGGAACTGGCTGCCGGCCTGCCAGACAATTCCGAGTGGCGGGAAGCGTCCCGACAGGCAATCGCGCTGGCCGAACAACGCAAATCGGTTGCAAGCGCTCCGGCTCCGTCTCAGGAGGATATAACGGCGGCCGAAGGCATGTCGAACGAGGACCGCAACGCCATGATCGAGGCGATGGTGGCCTCGCTCGACGAAAAACTGCGGGCGAATCCGGACGATCCGGAAGGATGGAAGCGTCTGGTGCGCTCCTATGTCGTACTGGGCAATCAGGATGCTGCGCGCGACGCCCTTGCGCGCGGCAGGAAGGCGCTGACGAAGCCGGACGCGGCGAACGATCTGACGGCGTTCGCGTCTTCTCTCGGCGTGACGGTGACGGAATAATGACGATGACGCGCAAACAGAAACGGCTGTCGGTGATCTTCGGCGCGCTCGCCTTTCTGGGAATGGCGACGGGCCTGACGCTGTTCGCGCTCGGGCAAAAGGCGTCCTACTTCTATATGCCGGCCGACCTGACGACCGCGTCGATCGAACCCGGGCAACGCATTCGTCTCGGCGGCCTCGTCGAGAAGGGCACCATCGTGCGCGGGCAGGGAACCGAGGTGTCCTTCGCCGTGACCGACGGCGAGAAGTCGGTGGAGGTCGCCTATACCGGCATTCTTCCCGATCTCTTCCGCGAGGAACAGGGCGTCATTACGGAAGGCACGTTCGAGCCGGACGGAGTTTTCCGCGCCGACAGCGTGCTGGCCAAGCACGATGAGAGCTATATGCCGCGAGAGGTGGCCGAGAGCCTGAAGGAGAAGGGCGTCTGGCAGCCCAACTGAGCATGGTCGAGATCGGACATTTTTCCCTGGTTCTGGCGCTGGCGATCACGCTGGTGCAGTCGGTCGTGCCGGCGGTCGGCGCGCGCAACGGAGACGCGCGCCTGATGGCCGTGGCCCAGCCGGCGGCGGTCGCGAGCTTTGCCTTCACCGCGCTCGCCTTCGCGATTTTGGTCAATGCCTACGCGCAGTCCGACTTCTCGGTCCTCAATGTCTGGGAGAACTCCCATTCGTTGAAGCCCATGCTCTACAAGATCACGGGCGCCTGGGGGAACCATGAAGGCTCGATGCTCCTCTGGGTGTTGATCCTCACCCTGTTCGGCATGCTTGTCGCGCTGTTCGGCGGCAATCTCCCTGCGACGTTGCGCGCCAATGTCATCGCCGTGCAGGGCTGGGTCGGTACGGCCTTCCTGCTCTTCATACTCACCACCTCCAATCCCTTCACGCGGCTCGATCCGGCGCCGATCGAAGGTCAGGACCTGAACCCGATCCTGCAGGATATCGGTCTCGCGGTGCATCCGCCGCTGCTTTATCTCGGCTATGTCGGCTTCTCCATCTGCTTCGCCTTCGCCGTGGCGGCGCTCATCGAGGGCCGCATCGACGCGGCATGGGCACGGTGGGTGCGGCCGTGGACGCTCGCCGCCTGGCTCTTTCTGACCGGCGGCATCACCATGGGCTCCTACTGGGCGTACTACGAGCTCGGCTGGGGCGGGTTCTGGTTCTGGGACCCGGTGGAAAACGCCTCCTTCATGCCGTGGCTCGCCGGCACCGCGCTGCTGCACTCGGCGATCGTCATGGAAAAGCGCGCGGCGCTGAAGATATGGACGCTGCTACTGGCGATCCTGACCTTCTCCCTGTCGCTGCTCGGCACGTTCCTCGTCCGCTCCGGCGTGCTGACCTCCGTCCACGCCTTCGCAACCGATCCCGGGCGCGGCATCTTCATTCTTTGCATCCTCGTCCTGTTCATAGGCGGCTCGCTGGCGCTGTTCGCGTTCCGCGCCTCGACGCTGACGGCGGGAGGCCTGTTCCATCCGGTGTCGCGGGAAGGCGCGCTGGTGCTCAACAACCTCTTCCTGACCACGGCGACGGCGACCGTGCTGGTCGGGACGCTCTACCCGCTGGTGATCGAGGCGGTCGGCGGCGACAAGATTTCGGTCGGCGAACCGTTCTTCAACCTGACCTTCGGGCCGCTGATGGCGCCGCTGCTTTGCGCCGTGCCGTTCGGACCGCTGCTGGCCTGGAAGCGCGGCGATCTTCTCGCCGTCTCGCAACGCCTGATGGCGGCCTTTGCCGGGGCGCTGGCGATCGTGCTCGTCGTCTATCTGTTCGTCGACGGCGCTTCGGTGTTCGCCGCGCTCGCCTGCGGGCTCGCGGCGTGGCTGATCCTCGGCGCGCTCACCGACCTTTGGATCAAGGCAGGCTTCGGTTCGGCCGCGGCCGGCACGGCTCTGCGGCGTCTCGCCGGCCTGCCCATGTCGATGTTCGGCACGGCTGCGGCGCATCTCGGGCTTGGGCTGACATTGCTGGGCATCGTCGGCACGCTGGCTTTCCAGCAGGAGCGGATCGTGGAGATAAAGCCCGGCGAAGCGATCGAGATCGCCGGCTACAGACTGGTCTATGAAGGCCTCGGCCCCTTCAAGGGCGCCAACTACGACGAGGAGCAGGGCACGTTCCGGATCATGAGCAGCGGCGGCGCCGACATCGGCACTGTCGTATCGGCGAAGCGCTTCTATCCCGCACGCCGCATGCCGACGACAGAGGCCGGCATTCGCACGATGGGCTTCAGCCAGCTCTATGTTTCGCTGGGCGACCAAACGACGTCCGGCGGCATCGTCGCGCGCGTCTGGTGGAAGCCGATGGTGACGCTGATCTGGATCGGCGGGCTGGTGATGATGGCTGGCGCCGGCGTCTCGCTGTTCGACCGCCGCCTGCGTGTCGGCGCTCCTGCGAAACGTCGCGCCGCGAAACCGGCAGTGCAGGGCGGGGCGGCCTGATGCGTCGCTTCGCTCTGGCGCTGTCGATGTTTGTGGCGCTGTCTGCGCCGGCCTTCGCGGTGCTGCCCGACGAGGTGCTGTCGGACCCGGCGCTGGAGGCGCGTGCGCGCAATCTGTCGCATGAACTGCGCTGCATGGTCTGCCAGAACCAGTCGATAGACGATTCGAACGCCGAGCTGGCGCGCGACCTGCGCTTGCTCGTGCGCGAACGGATAGAGGCCGGCGACACGGACGAGCAGGTGATCGGCTATGTGGTCGCGCGCTACGGCGAATTCGTGCTTCTCAAGCCGCGATTCAGCCTGCGCAACGCGTTTCTGTGGGGCACGCCGGTCGTGCTCCTGCTCGCGGGCGGGATTTTCATCCTGCTCAATACGCGGCGGAGGCAGCGGCACGAAACACGCCTTTCGGCAGAGGAAGCCGAGGCCGTGGAACGGCTTCTCGGCAAGTCCGAGGGCTGACGGTCGAAGGGCGCCTGGGCGGCTGGCGTATCCTAGATAGTGCCGCGCGACATTACAAAAGTTTCATTTTGCGGAAATGGCGCGGTAATGTGCCGTTTCCTATTTCTCGGTCCAAGGATGCGGCCCCCCGCGCATCTCTTTCTAGAGGACCAAGAAGATGAAAACTCCCTCCAATATCCCTTCGCGCACCCGGGCCCGGTTGCTCGCGGCGGTCGCATCGGTGGCCATCGCCGGCTCGATCGGTCTGGGCGCCGCCGTCACCGGCACCGCGCCGGTTCTGGCCGAGGCTGTCCGCGTCGAAGCGCCTCAGGCTCCCGGCTTCGCCAATGTCGTCGAAAAGGTTTCCCCGGCCGTCGTCAGCGTCCGGGTCAAGTCCAGGATCGAGCCGGCCTCGGACGACAGCGCCCAGATGTTCGGGGGCGACGGCCTCGAAAACCTGCCGCGTGACCATCCGCTCTATCGCTTTTTCCGTGAATTCCGCGGCGATCGCAACGATCAGGATCGCAAGGCGCCGCGCTTCGGCCGCCGTGACCGCGACCACGACCGGCGCGTGACGTCGCAAGGCTCCGGCTTCTTCATCTCCGAGGACGGCTACCTCGTCACCAACAACCATGTCGTCGAGAACGGCACGGCCTTCACCGTGGTCACCGATGACGGCAAGGAACTTGACGCGAAGCTCGTCGGTACCGATCCACGCACCGATCTCGCAGTCCTGAAAGTCGACGGGGACCAGAAGTTCACCTACGTCGCCTTTGCTGATGACGCCACGGTGCGCGTCGGCGACTGGGTCGTGGCCGTCGGCAACCCGTTCGGCCTCGGCGGCACGGTGACGGCGGGTATCGTCTCGGCGCGCGGCCGCGACATCGGCGCCGGGCCCTATGACGACTTCATCCAGATCGATGCCGCGGTCAACCGCGGCAATTCCGGCGGTCCCGCCTTCAACCTCAATGGCGAGGTCGTCGGCATCAACACCGCGATCTTCTCGCCATCCGGGGGCAATGTCGGCATCGCCTTCGCCATTCCGGCGTCGACGGCGCAGGAAGTCGTCAACGATCTGATGAAGGACGGCACCGTGTCGCGCGGCTGGCTCGGCGTCGAGATTCAGCCGGTGACGCAGGACATCGCCGATTCCATCGGCCTCGAAGGCACGAAGGGCGCGCTGGTGTCCAACGCACAGGACGATGGTCCGGGCAAGAAGGCCGGCATCAAGGCGGGCGACGTCATCACTTCGGTCGATGGCAAGGAAGTGACCTCGCCGAAGGAACTCGCCCGCCTGATCGGTGCGATGCAGCCGGGCAAGGCGATCGACGTCGTGCTGTGGCGCGGCGGCAAGTCGGAAACGCTGAGCCTTACGCTCGGTGAACTGCCCAGCGGCGACAAGCAGGCTTCCGCCAGCCAGCCCGGCCCGGTCGAGCCAGGTACGCTGGAGGACATGGGCCTGACTGTCACGCGCGCCGAGGACGGCAAGGGTCTGGTCGTGACGGATGTCGATCCGGGCAGCGATGCCGCCGATCGCGGCATCCAGGCCGGCGACGTCATCACCTCCATCAACTCGATGGAGGTGAACGGCACGCAGGATATCGAGAAGGCGCTCGCCGAGGCCTCCAAGGCGGGCCGCAAGGCGGTCCTCTTCCAGATCACCCGCGACAGCAACAACCGCTTCGTCGCGCTGCCCCTGGCGCAGGGCTGATACCCGGCCGCGCTCTCCGCGATCCGACACCCCCCGGATCGCGGAGAGGAAAGGCGGGGCCGAGGCCGGAGCGTTTGTCAGTTCCACTCCGGCCTTGCGGCAGCGGCCTCCCAAACAGCCGCTGCCGCACCCACACAGGATGCCGCCATGAACATGCGTGCCGCACCGCATCGGGAATTGTCGTATAACGACGCAATGAAGATTCTTGTGATCGAGGACGACCGCGAGGCTGCGGACTATCTGCGCAAGGCGCTCGACGAATCGGGGCACAATGCGCATGTCGCTTCCGATGGCGAGACAGGTCTCGTCATGGCCGAGAGCGGCGACTACGACGTGCTGATCGTGGATCGCATGCTGCCGCGACGCGACGGCCTCTCCGTCATCACCGAACTCAGGGCGCGCGGCAACCGGGCGCCGGTGCTCATCCTTTCGGCGCTGGGGGAGGTCGACGACCGCGTGACGGGCCTGCGGGCCGGCGGCGACGACTATCTCACCAAGCCCTACGCGTTCTCGGAGCTTCTGGCGCGCATAGAAGTGCTCAACCGCCGCGGCGGGGCGCGGGATGCCGAGACCGTCTACCGCAGCGGCGACCTCGAACTCGACCGGCTGTCCCATACGGTGCGCCGCGCCGGCAAGGAGATCGTGCTGCAGCCGCGCGAGTTCCGCCTGCTCGAATATCTGATGCGCCATGCCGGGCAGGTCGTGACCCGCACCATGCTTCTCGAAAATGTCTGGGACTATCACTTCGACCCCCAGACCAACGTCATCGACGTTCATATCTCGCGGCTGCGCGGCAAGATCGAAAAGGGCTTCGAAGGTCCCGTGCTGCATACCATCCGCGGCGCGGGCTACATGCTGAAGGCCGGCCAGTGACGCGCTTCGCGGATTTTGCCCGGTAGACATGGCGACCGCGCTCCCGCCCATCCTGCGAACGACGGCGTCCCGGCTTTCCGCGCTTTATCTCCTCCTTTTCGCGGTCTGCGCGGTCGTGCTCGTCTTCTACATGACGTCGCTGTCGGCGCGCATGCTGACGGCGCAGACGATGGAGACCATCAACGAGGAAGCAAGCGATCTCGGCCGCGCCTACCAGCGCGGCGGCCTGCCTCTGCTGGTGCGGATGATCGGCCAGCGCTCGCGCCAGCCCGGCGCCAACCTCTATCTGATCGCGGACGCCAACGGCCGCATCCTCGCCGGAAACGTCGAAAGCCTTCAGCCGGGCATCCTCGAGACGGAAGGCTGGACCGAGGTGCCGTTTCGCTATGAGCGGTACGGTGAGAGCGGCGAGCGCAGCCAGGCGCAGGAGAACGCCACTTTCCCGGAGGCCAGGATCGATCCGCGCGCCAGCCACGATGCGATCGCGCTGGTGCTGAGATTGCCCAACCAGATGATTATTCTTGTCGGCCGCGATCTGGGCGAGCCGCAGCGCTTCCGGGACGTGGTGCGGCAGTCGTTGATGATCGCGCTGGGCATGATGGGTCTGGGCGGCATCCTCATCTGGTTCCTCGTCGGACGCCGGGCGCTCATCCGCATCGACAACATTTCGCGCGCCGGTCGCCGCATCATGGGCGGCGACCTCAACGGCCGTCTCCCCGTAACCGGCGCGGGCGACGAGTTCGACCGGCTGTCGGAGAACCTGAACGCCATGCTGGCCAAGATCGCCAGCCTGAACGACGGCCTGCGTCAGGTCTCCGACAACATCGCCCATGATCTGAAGACGCCGCTGACCCGCCTGCGCAACCGCGCGGAAGGCGCGATCAGCGCCAATGCGACGCCGGAGGAGTACCGGGCCGCGCTCGAACAGACCATCCGGGAGTCCGACCAGCTCATCAAGACGTTCAACGCGATCCTGATGATCTCGCGGCTGGAGGCCGGCTATTCGTCCGAACAGACCACCTCGATCGATCTGTCGGCGACGGTGCGCGATGTTGCCGAATTGTACGAGCCGCTGGCGGAAGAGGCCGGCGGGAGGATCGAAGTCGCCGTGGATGACGGCGTCACGATCGAGGGCAATCGCGAGCTTGTCGCCCAGGCGCTTTCCAACATCGTCGACAACGCCATCAAATACGCTTCCGCCGATGGCGCGAAGCCGGAAGTCCGCATTCATCTCGAAAAGACGGCCGGCGAGGTTCGCCTCTCCGTGAGCGACAACGGACCGGGCATTCCCGATGAATCCGACCGGAAACTCGTGACGGAACGGTTCGTGCGGCTGGAGAAAAGCCGGTCGCAACCGGGCTCCGGCCTCGGGCTCAGTCTCGCCAAGGCGGTGATGAAATTTCACGGCGGCAAGCTTGACCTGACCCCTGCGAATCCCGGATTGACCGTGATCATGAGTTTTCCGGGGAGGGAAAGCGGATGACGAAAGCGGGCCGCGAGGCGAAGGGGGGGTCTCCGTGGTTTGCCGGATCGCCACGCCCGCTCACGCCGCTCGACCCCGCCGATGCCCGGAACGCGCTCGCCGAATTCGGCGAATTGACGGAAGAAAACGGGCTGGCCCGCCTGTCGGAACTCTGCGCCTCGGGAAGCGGCGATGCGGCGTTCCTCGGCAGCGTGTTCGACCTGTCCGAATTCATGCGCGATACCGCCCGCCGTCAGCCGGAGGCGCTGGAACGCCTGTTCGACACGTCCGTGGCGAAGCGGCTGGCCGAGATAGAGGCGGCCATCGCGGAGCTGCCCCATGGCGACGACGCAACCGAGAGCGGCCTGATGAAGAACCTGCGCCTGTTGAAGGGCGAGGCGCATTTCCTCATCGCGCTCGACGACCTGGCCGGCGAGGCGGATGTGTCCGAGACCGTCGCGCGGCTAAGCCGGCTGGCCGATGCTTCCGTCAAGGCGGCAATCGATTTCCTGCTGCGGGACGCGCATGAGCAGGGCAAGCTGAAGCTTCCCGATCCCGCCAATCCCGCGAAGGATTCCGGCTTCATCGTGCTCGGCATGGGCAAGCTCGGCGCGCGGGAGCTCAACTTCTCCTCCGACATCGACCTGATCGTCTTCTTCGATCCCGAAGCGCCGGCAATTCTCGATCCCTGCGATGCCGGCGACATGTTCGCGCGGCTGACGCGGCGTCTCCTGCGCATCCTCCAGGATCGCACAGAGCACGGCTACGTCTTCCGCACGGATCTCAGGCTGCGGCCCGATCCCGGCTCGACGCCGCTCGCCATCCCCGTACTGGCGGCGCTGCATTACTATGAGAGCCGGGGCCAGAACTGGGAGCGCGCGGCGATGATCAAGGCGCGCGCGATCGCGGGCGACCTGAAGGCGGGCGAGGGGTTTCTGAAGGAACTGCAACCCTATGTCTGGCGCAAGTATCTGGACTATGCGGCCATCGCCGACGTCCATTCGATCAAGCGCCAGATTCATGCGCACAAAGGCCATGGCGAGATCGCGGTGCTTGGCCACAACGTAAAACTCGGGCGCGGCGGCATCCGCGAGATCGAGTTCTTCGTGCAGACGCAGCAGCTTATCGCCGGCGGTCGCTTCCCGGAGCTGCGCGGCCGTGAGACCGTGGCGATGCTCGGGGAGCTTGCGGAGCATAACTGGATCACAGCAGACGCGCGCGACGTGCTGACCCGGCAATACTGGTTCCTGCGCCGTGTCGAACACGCGCTGCAGATGATCGCCGACGAGCAGACGCATACGTTGCCGGACGACGAGGAAGAACTGGAACGCGTGGCGCGCCTGCTCGGCTACGCCGACGCGGCCGGCTTCTCCGCTGACTTCCGCGCTTCCCTGCACGCGGTCGAAAAGCACTATGCCGCACTGTTCGAGACCGCGCCGGAACTGTCGTCCGGCATCGGCAATCTGGTCTTCACCGGCGACGTCGACGATCCCGACACGCTGGAGACGCTGCATAATCTGGGCTTCGAGCGGCCGAGCGACATCTGCCGCGTCATCCGCACCTGGCATTTCGGCCGCTATCGCGCGACGCAGTCCGCCGAAGCGCGCGAGCGCCTGACCGAACTCACGCCGGCCCTGCTCAAGGCCTTCGGCGGCACCCGGCGCGCGGACGAAGCGCTGATCCGCTTCGACGAGTTTCTTGCCGGTCTTCCAGCCGGCATCCAGCTTTTCTCACTGTTGCAGTCCAATCCGGCGTTGCTGCAACTGCTTGCCACCATCATGAGCGCGGCGCCGCGTCTGGCGCAGATCATCACGCGCCGCCCGCATGTGTTCGACGGGCTGCTCGACCCGTCGCTGCTCTCCGAACTGCCGAACCGCGCCTATCTCGCCGAGCGCCTGGAAACCTTCCTCGGCGGCATCGTCGCCTACGAGGAAGTTCTCGACCGTCTCAGAATCTTCGCCTCGGAGCAGAAATTCCTGATCGGTGTGCGGCTCCTCGCGGGCGCCATCGATCCGCAACGCGCCGGCAAGGCGTTCTCCGATCTCGCCGACCTGACCATCGGGGCGGCGCTCGACGCTGTCTGTGATGAGTTCGCCGTCCGCCATGGGCGCGTGCAGGGTGGGCGGGTGTCGGTGCTCGGCATGGGCAAGCTCGGCAGCCGCGAACTGACCGCCGGTTCGGATGTGGACCTTATCCTGCTCTACGATCACGACCAGCGCGCCGAGGAATCGGACGGCGAGAAGCAGCTGGCCCCTTCGCATTACTATTCGCGGCTCACGCAGCGCCTGATCGCCGCGGTTTCCGCCCCCACCGCGGAAGGCGTGCTCTACGAACTCGACCTGCGGCTGAGGCCATCCGGCAACAAGGGGCCGGTTGCAACTCATGTCGACGCGTTCCGCAAATACCAGCGCGAGGAAGCCTGGACGTGGGAGCACATGGCGCTGACGCGCGCGCGGCCGGTCGCCGGAGACGCGTCGCTTGCCGCCGAGATCGAGGCAGAGATCGCCGGGGTGATGGCCCGGCCGCGCGACTTCGGCAAGATCGCCGCCGAGGCTGCGGAGATGCGCCAGCTGATCGAGACGGAAAAGCCGCCGCACGATCTGTGGGACATAAAGCTCATCCCCGGCGGGCTCATCGACCTCGAATTCATCGCGCAGGTGGCGCGGCTGACCGGGCGGGTGGACGCCGATGCTCACACCACATCGACCCTCGGATTGCTGCGCCATCTGGCTCCTGATTTCGCGTCAGAGCAGGTCCGCGGCGAACTCGCCGATGCGTATTCGCTCTATCTGGCGCTGACGCAGATGATAAGGCTGTGCCTCACCGGCGCCTTCGAGCGCGACGACGTGCCGCCGGGGTTGGCGGACCTGCTGCTCGGCGTGACCGACCTGCCGGACTTTGGCGTGCTGGAAGCGCATCTCAAGGAAACGTCGCAGACGGTGCGGCAACATTTCGACCGGCTGCTGCCCGCGAAGCGGTAGCGGTCCGGGCTCTTCGGTTCAGGCTGCGAGACGCATTTCCTGCGTCGGAATCCTGACCGATACGATGGTGCCGGAACCTTCCGTCGAACGGATCTTCAAAGAGCCGCCATGCAGTTCGGCCAGCGAGCGCGAGATGGCGAGGCCGAGTCCCGATCCGGCGTGGCTCTTCGAGAACTGGTTGGCAACCTGCTCGAACGGCTTGCCGAGCTTCTTCAGCGCGCGTTTGGGAATGCCACAGCCATTGTCCTCGATGGTGAGGCGCATGGCGCCTGCCACGTTGCGGGCGCGCACCGAGATGCGGCCGCCATGGCCGGTGAACTTCACCGCATTCGACAGGAGGTTGATGAGGATCTGCTTGACAGCGCGCCGGTCGGCGAAGACGGTCATCTCGTCGGCGATCTGCGTGTCGACGGTGATTTCCTTCTCGCCGGCCTGCAGCGCGATCACGCGCACCGTCTCGCTGATCAGCGGGTTGAGGTCGATCTCCTCGCGCTCCACCGAGAATTGCCCCGCCTCGATCTTCGACATGTCGAGAATGTCGTTGATGACGTTGAGCAGGTGCATGCCGGCGCCGTGAATGTCGTTCACATACTCGTCGTAGCGCGGTGACCCGATCGGCCCGAAGATGCGCGACTGCATCATTTCCGAGAAGCCGATGATGGCGTTGAGGGGCGTGCGCAGCTCGTGCGACATGTTGGCGAGGAACTCCGACTTGGCGCGGTTCGCCGCTTCGGCCCGTTCCGTCTCCTTCATGTATTTGCGGTTCAGATCGACCAGTTCCTTCGAGCGCTCGCCTTCGGATTTGCGGGCGACGCTGAGGTCGTGGATCGTCGCCATCAGGCGCCGCTCGCTGTCGACCAGCTTTTCCTGATGCTGTTTCAACTGGGTGATGTCGGTGCCGACCGACACGACGCCGCAGTCCTTGGTCTTCAGTTCGTTGACCTGGAGCCAGCGCCCGTCTTCCAGCAGGCGTTCATAGGTCGCCGCGCCCCGGCTGCCGTCGGCATTGGCCAGCCGGCGCTCGGTGACGAACGGCTTCAGGTGCTGCTCGATCTCCTCGCGCGGCGTGCCGGGCTTCAGATCCTTGCCGGCGACGCCGACATATTGCTGGTACTTCGTGTTGCACATGACGAGCTTCTCGTCGGCGTCCCACAGCACGAAGGTCTCGGAAATGTTCTCGATGGCCGTCCGCAGGCGCAGGTCGGCCACCTCGGAGCGCTGTGTCAGGTGATATTGCTCGGTGACGTCGATGGCGATGCCCATCAGGTGGATTTCCAGCGCATCGGGATCGACGACCTCGGCGCGCGCGCGAATCCAGACCCATTGGCCGTCGGCATGACGCATGCGGAAGACGCGGTCGATGCAGTCCGTCTCGCGTGCCGCAATCTGGCCGGCGAGATCGTAGAGGTCGGCATCGTCGGGATGGATGATTTCGGCCACGCGCCCGAAGGAGAGCATGGAATCGCAGGGCTGGTAGCCGAGAATGTCGTACATCGAACGCGACCAGTACATCTTGCCGCGCGCCATGTCCCAGTCCCAGAGGCCGCAGCGGCCGCGCATCAGGGCGAGATCGATGCGCTCATGCGCGCGGCTGTAGACGCGGTCCGCCGTCTGCGCGCGCGCCGCCTGTCCGAAATAGGCGTAGAGGATGACGAGCAGGACGCCAGCCGTCAGCACGAACATCGTCACGCTGAGCGACACCGCCTGGTTCCACTCGGCGAGCAGCAGTTCATGCGGCACCAGCGCCACGGCCGCCGCGGTGCGGCCGTCTGTCAGGTCGAGCGCCGCGTACCAGGGCTTGCCGTCGATCTTCACCTCGATGATGCCGGCGCGCTCGCCGAACATGAAGAGGGGCTGTCCGCCGGTGATGATGGCGTCCAGCGGACGCCTGTCCCAGCCGATCGACGACGGCGTGACGGCCACGATGTTGAAGTCGCGGTCGGTGATCGCGAGCACGTAGCTGTCCCTGATGTCGCCATATTGCAGCTCGCGCTTGAGGAGATCGGCGCTCAGATCGGCGTTCGGCGTGCTGCCGATGCCTTCCAGCATCAAGGCGTTGGACAACTCGCTGGTGACCAGCGCCAGCATGGCGCGCGCGTTGCGCTCGATATCGTCGCGCGAGGCGTCGAGCGATACCGCACGCGCGATGGCGATAACACCGAGGAACACCACGATGAGCACCGGAATGGCGCGTTTCAGCACCGGTTCCAGTTCCAGCAGGAACCGGTAGGTGGGTTCCGCGAAGAGCCGCGCGCCGACCGCAGGCGCACCCGGCTGCATGGCCAGATTCCTGACAAAGGACGACCGTCCGGGCGCGCGCCACGCGTCCGTGTTAGCCATTGCTCCGGCTCCCCAAGCTGGTTCTCTAATGAGTGATTCGGACCCCTGACTCCCGAATCTGGCCTAAAGAATCAGACGTGATTCGCCTTGTCCAGTGGTGTCTCGATAAAATCCGAATCACCGGCGTCCGGGCGCGCAGATCGGCGCCGCGGATCACGCCAATGTGCGCTCCACGATGTCGCGGAGATCGGCGGAGAGTTTCGGCGTGGCCGCGATGGCGAGCAGCGCCTCCCGTGCCTTGGCCTGCCGCTCCGGCTCCAGCGAGCGCCAGGAGCGCAGCGCCGTCGCGAGCCGCGCGGCGACCTGCGGATTGCGTCGCTCGACGGCGAGAACGGTATCGACGAACAGGCTGTAGCCGGCGCCGTCCGGCCGGTGGAAACCGGTCTGGTTCGCGCTGAAGAAGGTGCCGGCAAGCGACCGCACGCGGTTCGGATTGCCGATCGAGAAAGCCGGGTGCTTCATCAGCGCGCGCACCCGGTCGGCGGCGGCATGTCCCGGCACGCCGGCCTGGATCATGAACCACTTGTCCATCACCAGCGGGAAGCCTTCGAAGCGCTGCTCGAATTCCGCCAGCGCGCGCTGTGCGGCGTCGGTCCCGGCCTGGCGGTGGGCGAGCGTGGTGAGGGCTGCGGCGCGATCCGTCATGTTGGTGGCAGAAGCGAAATGCGCGTAGGCGAGATCCCCGCCTCCCGGCAGCGCAGCCAGATAGTCGAGCAGCGCGTTGCGCAGCGCTCGCCGGCCCGCGCTGGCGGCATCCGGCCGGAACGGTGCGTCGGAGCGAAGCGCGTCGTAGAGCGCGTGAAAGCTGTCCGCATTGCCGCTCGCGATGGCGCGCGCAAGCATCTCCCGCGCCTTCCAGATGGCGTCCGGATCGATGTTGGAGCCGATTTCGCGTGCCACGTCCGCTTCGCCGGGCAGGGTGAGCGCCAGCGCCCGGAACGCATGCTCCAGCGCGTCGTCCGCGGCGATCTTTCCGGCGACGGAGGGGATCTGCGCCGCGAAATCGGGCTCCTTGTCGCCGCGCAGCCGGCGAAACGCGCCGATCAGCTCGTCCGTCAGCAGGCCGTTGAAGGCCTGCCAGCGGCCGTAGGTGTCGCTGTCGTGACCGGCGAGGAAGACGCGGTCGTCGTCGCTCATCTCGATGCTCATGGTGACCGGGGCTGAAAACCCGCGATTGAGCGAGACCACGGGACGTTCGGCGATGCCGGTGAACCGGACCGTGTGGCGCCGTTTCTTCAGGTGGATGACGCCATCCTCGACACCGGCGCCGCTGGCGGACCGGTATGCCATGTCGCTGCCGTCCGGGCCGACCAGCCCGAAGGCGAGCGGGATGTGCATAACCTTCTTGCGCGATTCCGACGGAGTCGGCGGAGACGACTGCTCGATCTCCAGCGTCAGTTCCTGCTGGGCGGCGTCATGGTTCACGGTGACCGTCAGGTTCGGCGTTCCGGCCTGATGGTACCACAGCGCGAACTGGGCGAGGTCGCGTCCGGAGACGTCCTCGAAGCACTTCAGGAAATCCTCGATGGTGACGGCCTGACCGTCATGACGCTCGAAATAGAGATCCATGCCGCGCCGGAACAGATCGGCGCCGAGCACGGTGCGGATCATCCGCACGACCTCCGAACCCTTCTCGTAGACGGTCGCTGTGTAGAAGTTGTTGATCTCCCGATAGCGGCGCGGCCGCACCGGATGGGCGAGCGGACCCTGATCCTCCGGGAATTGATGCGCCCTCAGCGTCCGCACCTGGGCGATGCGGGCGACGGCGCGCGAGCGCTGGTCCGAGGAGAACTCGTGGTCACGATAGACCGTCAGCCCTTCCTTCAGGCAAAGCTGGAACCAGTCCCGGCAAGTGATTCTGTTGCCTGTCCAATTGTGGAAATACTCGTGCGCGATGATCGCCTCGATATTGGCGAAGTCGGCGTCGGTAGCGGTCTCTTCATCCGCAAGCACGTATTTGTCGTTGAAGATGTTGAGGCCCTTGTTCTCCATCGCGCCGAAGTTGAAGTCCGAGACGGCGACGATGTTGAAGGCGTCGAGATCGTACTCGCGGCCGAACACCTCCTCGTCCCATTGCATCGAGCGCTGCAGCGCGTCCATGGCGTAGCGGCACTGGTTCTCCTTGCCGCGCTCCACATAGATGCCGAGATCGACCGTCCTGCCGGATGCGGTGACGAACCGGTCCCTTATCTGCCCGAGATCGCCCGCAACCAGCGCGAACAGATAGGACGGCTTCGGATGCGGATCGTGCCAGACGGCGAAATGCCGGTCGCCGCCGAGTTCTCCACGCTCTCCGGGATTGCCGTTGGAAAGCAGGCAGGGAAGGGCGCGCGGCGCCTCGATGCGCACCGTGTAGACGGAGAGGATGTCCGGCCTGTCGAGGAAATAGGTGATGCGCCGGAAACCCTCAGCCTCGCACTGCGTGCAATAGACGCCATTCGAGAGATAAAGCCCCATCAACGCCTGATTCTGCGAAGGAGCGACGACCGTCTCGATCATCAGGCGGAAACGGTTCGCGCGCGGGGGCTTCATGATCGTCAGGTGCTCGGCATCGACCGCATAATCCACGCCGGCAGGCGGCTTGCCGTCTATCTCCAGCCGCTTCAGCGCCAGTCCTTCGCCGTCGAGCACCAGCGGCGCATCCTCCGCTGCGCCCGCCCGCCGTTCCACGGTGAGTTCGGCCCGCACCAGAGTGTCGTCCGGCGAAAGGCGGAACGTCAGTCGCGTTTCGGGAATGAGGTAGTCGCTGGGCCGGTAGTCTTCGAGCCGGAAAATCTGTCCGGTGTCAGTACGCATGGATTTTCGTTGTCCGATCGTTCTTCTGTCTGGGAGACCGCCGTATTCCCGCGTGATGCCCCGATATGGCGCAACAAAATACGGATGGTGCTCTTTACACGAAAGCGCTGGTCGACAAAACTGAAAGCCGGCCTATTTCCTGCGCCACAATCCAACCGTACCGGAGCAGTCATGACCCTCGTCACACCGAAGTTCGGGATGGGCGCGTCCGTCCTACGCGTCGAGGACCAGACCTTCATCAAGGGACTGGGCCGCTATACCGACGACATCAAGCAGCAGGGGCTGCTGCATGGCTACGTGCTGCGCTCGCCCGTCGCCAAGGGCAGCTTCCGCATCCTGTCGACGGACGCCGCCAAGGCCGCGCCCGGCGTGCATCTGGTGCTGACGGGCGCGGACATCGCCGACCTCAATCCGCTGAGGTCCGGAGCGATGCCGCGCCAGCCGGACGGCACCAAGGCGCCGACGCGCGACATCCACATCCTTTGCCGCGACCGCGTCCAGTATGTGGGCGACGCGGTGGCGTTCGTCGTCGCCGACACGCGGGCATTGGCGCAGGACGCGGCCGAACTCATCGAGATCGAGTTCGACGCCGAGGACGCCGCGCCTTCCGCCGCCACGGCGCTGGACGAGGGCGCGCCGCTCGTCTGGCCGGAACTCGGCACCAATCGCGCCTACACCTATCACATCGGCGACCGGCAGAAGGCGGAGGCGGCTTTTGCCGACGCGGCTCATGTCACGCGGATCGAATTCCGCAACAACCGTCTCGTCTGCAACTACATGGAGGCGCGCGCCGCCATCGGCGAGTGGGACCGGGCCAAGGACCGTCTGGTACTGACGACCGGCTCGCAGGGCGTGCATTCGATGCAGAAGATCATTGCGAAGCAGGTCTTCGGCATCGACCAGAAGAAGCTGCGCGTGATCACACCCGACGTCGGCGGCGGTTTCGGACCGAAAGCCTTCGTCTATCGCGAATATGTGCTGGTGCTGGAGGCGGCGCGTCGTGCCGGCCGGCCCGTCAAATGGACCTGCGACCGCACCGAGCATTTCCTGACGGACGCGCAGGGCCGCGACAATGTCGTCACGGCCGAGATGGCGCTCGACAAGGACGGCCGTTTCCTCGCGCTGCGGGTGGACCTCAAGGCGAATATGGGCGCGTATCTTTCCCAGTATGCGCCCGATATTCCCGTCATCGGCGTCTCGATGACCACCGGCGTCTACGACATCGGCGCGATCGACGTGTCCGTGACCGGCGTCTACACCAACACCTGTCCCGTCGACGCCTATCGCGGGGCCGGCCGTCCGGAAGCCGCTTTCCTGATCGAGAAGATGGCGGATGCCTGCGCCCGCGACCTCGGCCTGACCTATGACGAGATCCGCCGCCGCAATTTCATCAGGCCGGAGCAGTTCCCGTACAGGACGCCGACCGGACGTAGATACGACGTCGGCGAGTTCGAGGGCCATATGACCCGGGCGATCGAACGCTCCGGCTGGAAGACTTTCGACGAAAGGCTGGCGGCTTCGAGGGCGGCCGGGAAAATTCGTGGCCTAGGCATGGCGACCTATATCGAGGCCTGCGCCTTTCCGGGCTCGGAACCGGCTCGTGTTGAGCTCAATGGCGACGGCACCGTAACGCTTTTCATCGGCACGCAGACGAACGGGCAGGGCCATGCGACCGCCTATGCGCAGTTCCTTGTCGACAAGCTGAACATCGGCATCGACCGGATCAGGGTGCATCAGGGCGACACCGACGAGCTCAATGACGGCGGCGGCACCGGCGGCTCGCGCTCGATCCCGCTCGGCGGCGTTTCCACGGCGCGCGCCGGCGAGGACCTTGCCGAGAAGATCAAGCGCGTCGCGGCCGACGAGCTGGAGGCCTCGGCGGCCGACATCGAGCTGGTGGACGGCTCCGCGCGCATCGTCGGCACCGACCGCTCCATCAGCTTCGCCGATGTGGCCAAGGCCGCGAAGAAGCCCGAAGACCTGCAGGGCTTCGGCGAGTTCGTGCAGGACGAGGCGACCTATCCGAACGGCACGCATATCTGCGAGGTGGAGATCGATCCGCTGACAGGCGAAACCGAGATCGTCCGCTACACCATCGTCGACGATTTCGGTGCAACGGTGAACCCGGTGCTGCTCGCCGGTCAGGTGCATGGCGGTGTCGTGCAGGGCATCGGTCAGGCCCTCACCGAGGATACGGTCTATGGCGAGGACGGCCAGCTGCTGACGGCGAGCTTCATGGACTACGCGGTGCCGCGCGCCGACAACGTGCCGTCCTTCAGCTTCGAGACCCGCAACGTGCCGTCCACCACCAACGCCATGGGCATGAAGGGCGCGGGCGAGGCGGGCACGATCGGCTCGACGCCGGCGGCGATGAACGCGGTGACGGACGCTCTCTACCGCGCCTACGGCATCCGTCATATCGAGATGCCGGCGACCCCGTCCCGCGTCTGGGCAGCCATACGGGACGCCGGCCGCTAGGTCCTGATCCTAGTGAGCGGCGGTTCGCAGGCGCAGCAGGACAACCCACTGACGGGAATCGCCTTCAAGGTGCTCTCCGTCGTGGCGTTCATCGGCATGACCTCCCTCATCAAGGCATCGGGACAGGTGCCCGCCGGGCAGATCGTCTTTTTCCGCTCCTTCTTCGCCGTGCCGCCGATCCTGCTGTTCCTTGCCTATCAGCGGGAGCTGCGGACGGCGTTCCATACGAAAAGGCCGTTCAACCACTTCGCGCGCGGGCTGGTCGGCGTCACCTCCATGGGGCTCGGCTTCTTCGCCCTGACACGCCTGCCGCTGCCCGAGGCGATCACGCTGAACTACGCCCAGCCGCTGCTGGTCGTGGTGTTCTCCGCAATCTTTCTTGGCGAGACCGTGCGCGCCTATCGCTGGACGGCCGTCGTGATCGGCCTCGTCGGCGTCATGATCGTCTCGTGGCCGAAGCTGACGCTCTTCGGCAGCAGTGCGGCACTCGACTCCGAGGAGGTGCTGGGCGTTTCGGCGGCACTGGGCGCCGCCGCCGTGTCCGCGGTCGCCATGCTTCTCATACGCAGCCTCGTACACACGGAACGCACCGCGACCATCGTGCTGTGGTTCTCGCTGACCGCGAGCGTATTGTCGCTGCTCACGATACCCTTCGGCTGGGAGCGCCTCGGCTGGCAGCAGGCGGCGCTGCTTGTCGGGGCCGGTGTCTGCGGCGGTGTCGGCCAGATCCTGATGACGGAAGCCTACCGACATGCCGAGGCGTCGACCGTCGCGCCCTTCGAATATACCTCGCTGATGCTCGGCGTGGCGATCGGCTATTTCGTCTTCAGCGAGGTTCCCACGATCCACGTCGTCGTGGGCGGCGCGATCATCGTCGCCGCCGGCATCTTCATCATCTGGCGGGAGCGCCAGCTCGGCCTGCAGCGCGCGGCCGCGAAAAAGGCCGCGCCGCCGCAGTAGAGCGATCGGGATTTCGCGGGAATTGCTCTTAAAGCGTGTCGCATCGAACCGGAATCAGGCGACACACGTTAAGTTATTGTTTTTCGCATGTCGTTGTCCCGAAGCCGGTTTCCACTTTCGGGCGACATGCTTTAGCTTCAGGGCGTTGCGGATTGCAGCATGCGCAGCTTCGCCTTGACCTCGAGGAAGTCCCGCCAGGCGAGCTTCTTGTGCGCCGGCGTCCTCAGCAGATAGGCCGGATGCAGCGTCGGCATGGTCGGGATCTCGACGCCCGCGGCCGTCGCGTGTTTGCGCCAGTTGCCGCGCAGCCTGAGAACGCCTTCCGTCGTCTTCAGCAGCACCTTCGCCGACGGCCCGCCAAGCGTCACGAGCAGCTTTGGCCGTACAAGCTCGATCTGCCGCTCGATGAAGGGGCGGCAGATTTCGGTTTCCTGCGGCGTCGGCGTGCGGTTTCCCGGCGGCCGCCACGAGATGACGTTGGCGATGTAGGCGCTCGTCCGGTCGATCCCGATGGCCGCCAGCATGCGGTCCAGCAACTGGCCGGAACGACCGACGAAGGGTCGTCCTTCGATGTCCTCGTCGCGGCCGGGCGCTTCCCCGACAAGCATCAGGTCCGCATCAGGATTGCCGTCCGAGAAGACGAGATTCTTCGCTGTGAATTTCAGATTGCAGCCGTCGAAAGACGCGAGATGCGCGCGCAGCTCTTCCAGAGACCGGGCGCTCTGCGCCAGTTCGCGCGCCAGCATGATCTGGCGTTCGTCGGGGACGGCGGCCGTCGCGACCGGCCTGTCCGGCACCGCGTCGTAGAGCCGCCGATCCTCATCCGAGGGCGCCGGAGGATTGGGTTTCTCCTCGCTGGGGGAGGGCGGCATCCGAGACGGGGCCGGAGGCGGCATGCCTCGTACAACCGTCTCCGCTATGGTGCGCTTCTCGCTGAGCGCCGCTGCGCTGAGCAGCCGGTTGGACGGGGTTTCCTCCAGCGCGTCGTCCACGCCCGCCTCCCGATAGAAGGCGAGAATGTCGCGCAGCGCTTCCCGGGACAGAGTTTCAGCCATGCCATGACCTACCGCGTCACGGGCATGCGGCGCAACGTCATGACAGCGGAATGCGGGGGTCCTGCACCAGATAGAATTCCGGTCGCGGTGTGAAATCCGTGATCATGAACTCGAACGAACCGGTTTTCAGCGGGTCGATCCGGCCGTCGGTGAAGCGCAGCCGGTCGTAGGGTTCGAAATTCCTGCTGAAGCTGGCGAAACTGTCGGATGAGATGTTCCGGCCGTCGTCGCGCCTCTGGTCGAAGGAAAGGCCGTCGCTGAAGATGCTCGCCTGACCCTTGCGCTCCTGCAGCTCGAATTCGAACTCGGTCCAGGCCTGTCCGCTGTTGTTAAGCGTTTCCAGTCGTATGCGCAGTGTGCCCGTGGCGAACTCCCGGGGATCGTCATAGGTCAGCCCCAGCTTGATCGCGCGGATCACCAGCGTCACCGGACTGGACGACGTGAACTCCTGCGTGACGACGATCGGATCTTCGCGCAGCCCCGTTCCGGTGACCGAGGTGATGGTGAAGCCGCCAAGCTCGTCCGACACCGAATAGGGGCCGGCGGCCCAGACCTTGTGCTCGTCGGCCCGCGCCTGCGCGGCGAGCAGCAGGACGAGCGCTATGGCCAGCCTTTTCCTCAAATCACGGCTCCTCACCGGATCGAAGACAGTTTCGCGGTCCGACTATGAACGAGAACATCGCGGCCGGCCATACAAATCGATTCAGCTGTCTGCGGAGTGCGCTGGTGCATTGACCCTCCTGCCAACGGAACGTATGGCGTCGCGCGTGCCATTCCATGATGCCGGCAAAGCTGCGCTCCCCGCGTCGCCGTGGCCGGTTTCCCGATTTGGCGGAATACGCTAAGCAACCGAAACGCCAGCATGATTTTGGGTCAGCCAGCCAGGAGTGAGCGATGAGCGAAGTCGAACGGGAAAGCATGGAATTCGACGTCGTGATCGTCGGGGCCGGTCCCGCAGGCCTCTCCGCCGCCATCCGTCTCAAGCAGCTCAATCCCGATCTGTCGGTCGTCGTTCTGGAGAAGGGCGGCGAGGTCGGCGCGCATATCCTCTCCGGCGCGGTCGTGGACCCGATCGGCATTGACCGGCTGCTGCCCGGCTGGCGCGAGGAAGGCGACCATCCGTTCCAGACTGAGGTGACGGACGATCATTTCCTCGTACTGGGTCCCGCCGGCTCGGTCCGCCTTCCGAACCTCTTCATGCCGCCGCTGATGAACAATCACGGCAACTACATCGTCTCGCTGGGCAATGTCTGCAAATGGCTGGCCGGCAAGGCCGAGGCGCTGGGCGTCGAGATCTATCCGGGCTTCGCCGCCGCCGACCTGATGTTCGACGATAACGGTGCGGTGATCGGCGTCGTCACCGGCGACATGGGCGTCGAGCGCGACGGCACGCATGGCCCGGCCTATGCGCCTGGCATGGCGCTGCTCGGCAAATATGTGCTGATCGGCGAGGGCGCCCGCGGCTCGCTCGCCAAGAAGCTGATTACTCGTTACGGCCTTGACCGGGACCGCGATCCCGGCAAGTTCGGCATCGGCCTGAAGGAGCTCTGGCAAGTCAAGCCGGAGAAACACAAGCGCGGCCTCGTGCAGCACTCCTTCGGCTGGCCGCTCGGCATGAGCACCGGCGGCGGCTCGTTCCTCTACCATTTCGACGACAATCTGGTCGCCGTCGGCTTCGTCGTCCACCTGAACTACAAGAATCCGTGGCTCTCGCCTTTCGAGGAGTTCCAGCGCTTCAAGACCCACCCGGCGATCCGCGACACCTTCGAGGGCGGCAAGCGCATCTCCTACGGCGCCCGCGCCATCACCGAGGGCGGCTGGCAATCGGTGCCGAAGCTGTGTTTCCCCGGCGGCGCGCTGCTCGGCTGCTCGGCCGGCTTCGTCAACGTGCCGCGCATCAAGGGCTCGCACAATGCGGTGCTGTCCGGCATGCTTGCCGCGGAGCATGTGGACGAGGCCATCGCCGCCGGCCGCGCCCATGACGAGCTGCAAAGCTACGAGAATGCCTGGCGCGAGAGCGATATCGGCCGGGACCTGAAGAAGGTGCGCAACGTCAAGCCGCTCTGGTCCCGCTTCGGCACGGCGGTGGGCATTGGGCTGGGCGGCCTCGACATGTGGACGAACACGCTGTTCGGCCTTTCCCTCTTCGGGACGCTGAAGCACGGCAAGAGCGATGCGACCTCGCTTGAGCCCGCCGCGCAGCACCGGAAGATCGACTATCCGAGGCCGGACGGCGTGCTGACCTTCGATCGATTGTCGTCGGTGTTCCTGTCGAGCACCAATCACGAGGAAGACCAGCCCGTTCACCTGCAGGTCGGCGACATGGACCTCCAGAGACGCTCCGAGCACGACGTCTTCGCCGGCCCCTCGACACGCTACTGCCCGGCCGGCGTCTACGAATGGGTCGACAAGGACGGCAATTCCGCCGCCGATCCGGACGTCAAGGATGTACGCTTCGTCATCAACGCGCAGAACTGCGTCCACTGCAAGACCTGCGACATCAAGGACCCGAACCAGAACATCAACTGGGTGCCGCCGCAGGGCGGCGAGGGACCGGTCTATTCCGGCATGTGAGTTGTGCCGGCTGTTGCCCCGTGGCGACAGCCGGACAACGATTCCACGCCTCACCCGATTATGCGTTGAACGTGCGTTTTCCCTGTGTTTTCGTGGTGAAAACAAGGAACATTGCCCCATGCGCACGGCGCTTTTCGCCGCAATGGCCGCCATTTCCTGCCTGGGCGCAGTCCAGCCCGCCTTCGCCGGTATCACCGTCAACACGACGACGACCACCTATGCGATCTCCGGACAGACAGGCTACGACCTGCTGAAGCAGATGGACCGCAAGGGGCCGAAGCACGGATTCCTCACCCGCGCCATCGCCCAGACCCGTTATGCCGTGAAGTGGGACATTTCATGGAAGGTGAAGGGCTCGACCTGCCGTGTCGACAAGGTGGCGGCCGTGCTCGAGGTGAACTACAGCTATCCGCGCGTCACCTCGCGGATGAGCCCGGCGCTCTCGAAGCGCTGGAATGCCTTCATGCGCGGCGTGAGGAAGCACGAGGAGGTTCACGGCGCGCTCGCCAGGCGCATGGTGGTGTCGGCGGAAAGTTCCGTCCGCAATCTTTCGGTGAAGCGCGATCCGAACTGCCGGCAGGCCCGCGCCGAGGTGAAGAAGCGCGTCAATGCGACCTATGCGAAATTCGAGGCGCAGCAAATCGCGTTCGATGAGCGTGAGCACCGCGACGGCGGTACGGTCGCCGAACTGGTCGAGCGGCTGGTGCGTTAGACGTTACAACCTGCGAGCCGATGCCGCGATCGAAAGCTCCGTCAGCACAGTGATCTGTGCGCCGGGCGCCTGTTCCGGCGCGCGGATGCCGAATTCGATCAGGATCGGCAGGTGATCCGACCCGGCTTCGGGCAGTGTATGGCCGGAATAGAGCACCACGTCGCCTTTCGCGAAGACATGGTCGATGGGCAGGCCGATCCATGGCCGCCACGCGGCCGGAAAGCCGCTTGAGAGCCAGGTCGGTCCCGGCGACTCCATCGGCGTCAGCGCACCCGCCGCCATCACCCGCCGCGCCGTCCGGCTCCACGGCGCCGCATTGAGGTCGCCGGCGAGGATCGCGTTCTGTCCGAGGGATGCGAGGTCGGGCGTAAGCCTCGTTACCTGCCGCGACTGTCCGAAAGGCCATGGCCAGCCGAGATGCAGCGCTGCGAGATCGACCGCGACGCCGTCCAGTTCCACCTGCGCGATCGCCAGCGAGCCGTCGCCCGCGCATTCCGTCATCCTGCCGATGCCGAACGGCTCTTGCGACAGGATCGCGGTGCCGCCGACGCCGGAGGTTCGACCGCATCTCAGCTGGTACGGGTAGAGGTTCGTGAGGCCGCGCAGCTTCCCGGCCCACATGTCCGAGACCTCCTCGAGCAGAACGAAATCCGGCCTGAGTTCGTCCAGCAGAACGACGACGCGCTCCGGGTCCGGATGGTCGTAGCGAAGATTGAACTGCATCAGCCTGTAGCCGCGCGCCGCCAAGGGCTTGCGCTCGAAGCCGGCATGCACCTGGCCGACGCCCAGGGCGGGCAGGCCGAGAGCCGAGACGATCGCGGCTCCGCCAAGCACCAGCGCCATGATCCCATGCGCCCACCAGCGCGACAGGAACAGCGGCAGCGCCGCAGGCATCATCAAGGCGGCCAGATGCACGCGGAAATGCGCGAAGGAATCGAACGCCGGGTGCAGCGCGCCCAAAAACCCCGCCACCAGCGGCAGCGACAGGAGAAGCGTCGTCACCAGCGACACGCGCATCGCGACAGGTCGGGACATCATGGCCGCTATTGCGGCAGGAAAATCGGCAGGATCAAGGCCGCGATGCGCAGATCCCGCTGTTCGTCACTGGAACGCAGTCTCGGAAAAACTCCGCAGCTTGCGCGAATGCAGGCGTTCCACGGGCATTTCGGCCAGCTTCTCCACGGCGCGGATTCCGATGGTGAGGTGCTGCGCCACCTGCCGCTTGTAGAATTCGGTCGCCATGCCGGGGAGTTTCAGCTCGCCATGCAGCGGCTTGTCGGAGACGCACAGCAACGTGCCGTAGGGCACGCGGAAGCGGAAGCCGTTGGCCGCGATCGTCGCCGATTCCATGTCGAGCGCGATGGCGCGGCTCTGCGACAGGCGCTGCACGGGGCCGCGCTGGTCGCGCAGTTCCCAGTTGCGGTTGTCGATGGTGGCGACCGTGCCGGTTCGCATGATGCGTTTCAGGTCGTAGCCGGTCAGCCCGGTGACTTCGGCGACCGCCTCCTGAAGCGCGACCTGGATCTCGGCGAGCGGCGGGATCGGCACCCAGACCGGCAGGTCGTCGTCGAGCACATGGTCCTCGCGCACATAGGCGTGCGCCAGCACATAGTCGCCCAGCGCCTGCGTGTTGCGCAGCCCGGCGCAGTGGCCGAGCATCAGCCAGGCATGCGGCCTGAGCACCGCGACATGGTCGGTGATCGTCTTGGCGTTGGACGGGCCGACGCCGATATTGACCATGGTGATGCCGCCATGGTCCGGCTTGACGAGATGATATGCCGGCATCTGCGGCATGCGCGGCGGCGTCGCGCCCTCCTGCGGCGCGGCATCGCCGACCGGCGTGACGACGTTGCCGGGCTCGATGAAGGCAGTGTAGCCGCCACGCGAATTGGCCACCATGTCGCGCGCGTAGACGCAGAACTCGTCGACATAGAACTGGTAGTTGGTGAACAGCACGAAGTTCTGGAAGTGCTGCGGGCTGGTCGCCGTGTAATGCGACAGGCGGTGCAGCGAATAGTCGATGCGCTGCGCCGTGAACGGCGCCAGAGGCCTCGCCTCGCCGGGCATCACCTCGAACGTGCCGTTGGCGATGTGGTCGTCCGTTCCTTCGAGATTGGGCACGTCGAAGATGTCGCGGATCGGCCGTTGCAGGCGGTCGGCGATGGTGCCGTCGACATAGGTGCCTTCCAGGAAGGCGAAATGCAGCGGGATGGGCGTGCGCGATTCACCTACCGTGATCGGCGTGCCGTGGTTGCGCATGATGAGCCGCAACTGCTCGATGAGATAGCTTTCGAAGAGATCGGGCCGTGTGATCGTGGTGGCGAAGGACCCGGGATTCGGCACATGACCGTATGCTTGGCGGGAGTCGACCTGGGTGTAGGAACTGGTGGTGATGCTGATTTCGGGATAGTAGGCCCGAAAGCGCCGGTCCGTCGCACCGGTCTGTCCGAGCGACATGAAGGCGTCGCGGAGGAACCTGGTGTTGCGGTCGTAGAGTTCCTTCAGGGCTTCGACCGCCGCCCGGGCGTCCGTGAAATTCCGGGGAGGGCGAGGCTCCGGGCTCTCGACCGTTTCGATTGCGCGTGGATAGATTCTCTTTTGCATATCCCATTATAGGGATTGTCTGTGACAAGCGGGAGGTGGGGTTTCGCGCAGCCGGGAAAATCCTTGCGGGGACAGGGAAGCGCCGTGCTAGAGCCTTTCAGGGTTACCCGGAATCGTTCTGCCGGAGAGCATTTGGTCCCAAGGTCGAGGGTTTCGGCGAAGGGCGTGGTGGCGCCACGGCCGAGCCGAAAGCCGAAGGAAATGGGCCAAATGCACCCGGCCCGAAGGGTTTGCCGCTGGCGAACGCCCGCCTTGTCGGCCGGATTTGGCCGTACCCCCGGTACGACCTGCACCGGCCTTCGCACGGATCGTCCCGCCATCGGACAAACAGAACCGTTTCCGGGTAGCCCTGAAAGGCTCTAGCGACGCTGCAGGCTGACCAGCAGGACGAAGCCCATGCCGGTGTTCTTGATCGCCGGGGCCTCGATCACCGCGTCGCGCTGGCCGGCGATCGAGGGGACCGCCAGCACGGGCGCGCCGATCAGCATGGCGATCATCGCGGCGCGCGGCAGCATGCGCAGCGTCTTTGCGATGGCTTTGGTCAGGCGGTTCCTGGTCATGGTCTTGCGTCGATCCGTCGGCCGTTCAGAGACAGTTCGCGGACTGCTCGAACAGGCAGGCGATGCCCGCATTCGGCTGCCAGCTCCGTTCGCTGCGCCCATGCGCCACGATGCTGGCGAAGAACATGCTGAAGAGCGTGAGCAGCAGGCAGACGATGGTGAAGCGGCGTGCGAGCATCGAGGTGTCCTTTCGATGGCTCGCACAATCGCTGAACGCGGCTGAACTCTCCCTGAGAGGGCCGTTCATCTGCCGTTCAAGAAGGTTTACGCGCGGGAGGACTTGCCTTCGTCGAACCCCCGCTGCCTGGCGACATCCGCGATCGCTTGCGCTATCGCACGGGTGCACTCGGCCAGATCCTCGCGCGTGGCGATCAGCGCCGGCGCGATCTCTATGGCGGTGCCGATCGGGCTGACGATGACGCCCAGTTCTCGCGCCCGCCTTGCGATCGCCACCACCGTATCGTCGGTGAAGGCGGCCCGGCTGGCTTTGTCTGCGGTGAAGTCGATGGCCTGCCAGAAGCCCCGCCCGCGTATGTCGCCGACGATCGGATGGTCGCCGAAGGCATCCTTCATGGCCTGTTGCCATTCAAGGGCGAGCGCGTCCGAATTTTCGACCAGCCTTTCGCGCTCCATGATCTCGATCACCTTGAGCGAGGCGGCGCAGCAGATTGCGTGACCGGCATAAGTATGGACATGACGGAAATGGCTGATGCCGTCGGCGATCTCGTCTCGGGTCATGACCGCGCCGATCGGCGCGTAGCCTGCGCCCATCGACTTGGCCATGTTGAGGATGTCCGGCTCGATGCCGAGCTGCTCGGTGGCAAACCAAGTGCCGGTGCGCCCGAAGCCGGTGATGACCTCATCCATGATGAGCATGACGCCATATTTGTCGCAGAGAGCGCGCACCTTCTTCCAGTAGCTCGGCAACGGTATCTGCACGCCGTTGGCCTGCTGGAACGGCTCGCCGATGAAGGCGGCGACCAGTTCGGGGTCTTCGAGCAGGATCTGGCGCTCCAGATGGGCGACGCAAATATCGGAATAGGTTTCCTCGTCCAGCCCGTAAGGGTTGCGGTAGCGCGTCGGATTGGCAACGAAGCTGTGGCCGGGCACGCGCGGGTCGGGCACGTCGCGCACCGCCAGCCAGTCGGTGCAGGACAGCGCGCCCATGGTCGCGCCGTGATAGGAACTCCAGCGCGAAATGACCTTGAAGGCGCGCGGCTTGCGGCCGCTTTGCTGGAGATATTGCTTGGCGATCTTCAGCGCGGTTTCGGCCGCTTCCGAGCCGCCGGAAGTGAAAGTCACCCGGTTCAGCCGTCCGGGCGCGATCTCGGCCAGCTTCTCGGCCAGTCGGGCAGCCGCCGCGCTGGTGTTCCGCCCGGTGCCGGAATAATGCATGGTGATCGCCTGATCGTACATCGCCTGCGCGATCTCGCGATTGCCGTAGCCCAGCGAACCGGCGCGCGTCGTCGCGCTCATCATGTCGAGCATGGTCGCGCCATGATGGTCGGTGACGCGAATGCCGCTGCCCGACATCAGGATGCTCGGACCGTAAGTGTCCATGTCTTCCCGCGGCACGAGCGGGAAGATCAGATGTCGGGCGCCCGCTTCGGCGTCATGTGCGGAATTTCTCAGCATCTGCGTGTCCATCGGATCGTCCCGGCTCCAGCTGGTCCTGTTCTTGATGCCGGAACGATAGGAGACTACTGAGCGTATCAAAATCACCAGAAATGGATAAAGTGAGGATACCAGTTTGGGCGAGCCGATCCGCGATATCGCCATCGATCCCACCGGCTTTGATCAGCAGGGTCCGGTTCCGATCTTCCAGCAGCTCTATCGCCAGATCCGCGATCAGATCGCGACGGGTGTGCTGAGAAGCGGCTCCCGACTGCCGTCCACGCGAGCACTGGCTGCCGATCTCGGCCTGTCGCGCACCACCACGATCGCGGCGTTCGAGCAACTGGAAACGGAAGGCTACATCGAGACCCGCAAGGGGGCGCGCGCCAGAGTGTTGCCGCTGCCTTTCGCCGGCGACGGGCGTGATCCCGAGCCCCTGCCGCAACTCCAGGACAATCTTTCGCGTCGCGGTCAGGCGCTGGTGACATCGCGTCATGAAACGGGTGTTCGGGGAAACCACTCGCTTCAACCGGGCCTGCCGGACGCCGGCTCCTTTCCCTTCACCATCTGGCGCCGGCTGCTCTCGAAGCATATGCGCCCCAAGGCGGGCGAGACCTTCGGCTATCACAGCTATGGCGGCCATGAGGGGCTTCGCGAGGTGATCGCGCAGTACATGCAATCGTCGCGCGGCGTGAAATGCCAGCCAGACCAGATCATGGTGACATCAGGTGCGCAGAGCGCTTTCACGCTGCTGGCGCACCTGCTGATCGACGCGGGCGATCCGGTGATGATCGAGGAGCCCGGCTATACAGGCGCGCACGGAGCCTTCGTCGCGGCGGGCGCCCGCATCGAACCGCTCACCGTGAGCGGGCGTAACTGGGATCTGAAGGCGATCGCCGCGTCACGGCCGAAGCTGATCTATCTCACCCCATCCTGCCAGTTCCCGCTCGGCTCGACCATGCGCATCGAACAGCGTCTGCGTCTGTTGCAGCACGCGGCCGCGACCGGAGCATGGGTGATCGAGGATGATTTCGACAGCGAGTTTCGTTTCAGCGGCAACCGCGTGCCGACGCTGCAGTCACAGGACACCGATCATCGCACCATCTATGTCGGCTCGTTCGCCAAGACCATGCTGCCGGATTTGAGGCTGGGCTTCATCATCTTTCCCGGCGAAGTGGTGCGGCCGGTGCGCAAGGCGAATTTCCTGATGGGCACGGCGGCGTCTCTCGTCACCCAGGCCGCGCTCGCCGACTTTATCCGGAATGGGGATTTCGCGAGACACACGCGACGCATGAAGCGCCTCTATGCCGCAAGGCGCGCCATGCTGGTCAAGCGCGCCCACACACTGCTCGGCGACGTGATGGAGCAGGTGGATGAAGGCAACGGCCTCCAGACAAGCTGGCGCTTCCTGCGCGAAGCAGACGACGTTCTGATCGTCCGGCGCGCGCTCGAAGCGGGCGTCTGCATAACGCCGTTGTCGGTGCACTATATCCACGGCAAGCCCGAACAGGGCCTGATGATCGGCTATGCCGCAACCGAGGAAAAACAAATTCCCCGGGCCATGAACAAGCTTAATCAGGTCATCCGCCAGCATCTCGGCTGACGCGGGAAACCCGCGCGGGTGTTGGACGTGCCGTCCGCCCGCGCCGGAATTGCGGGAGCGGTTACTGCCGCTTCCAGTTCTGCGAACGGCAGATCAGGCCGCCCAGCACGCATCCGCTCATCTTGAGGCTGTTGCCCGAGAGCGTCGCGCTGCCGGAATAGGTCTTGTCCTTGGCCGGATCGGTGATCTCGCCGCTATATTTGCCGCCGCCATCCGCATTCATGGTGCCGATGCGCTTGCCGGCATATTTGCCGGTTTTCAGCCGGATCGAGAAGGGACCGCCGCCGGTGATCGCGGCTGTCTCGCCGGAATCGGTGCGCCAGTTCCCGACGATGGCATCCCCCGCATAGGCGGAGCCGGACATGCAGAGGGCGACCAGTGCCGCTACGGCAGCTTTGCGAAACATGATTCCTCCCGGTAGTTTCGAGCCTTGCGTCAAGCTAATCCAGAGCGCGCCGTCGCAAAAGCTCTGTTTTTTGGCCGTCCGCGACCGTCGTATCGGCCTTTCCGGCGCCGCTGCGGCCGCCGGAATCGGCACACCTTCGAATTCGTCACCGTTTCGCGTGGTTATCAAAGGCTTGAATTCGGCAGCACGTATTTTCATCGATTTTTTTGCGAATCCGCGGAATCCCAAGCCATCCGATGCTTAACGAATTCGCGCGTTTACCCATTGTTTTAGCTTTGTTTTCCGCAAATTAAGCAAGGCGTTTAACGACGAATTCAAGGCTCGGCGGCACTCTCGGAAGCATAGACGGAGCGGCTCGGGGACAACGAGACGGATCTCTCGGGAGACAGGGACAGGGACGACGAAAATGGCACGTTTTGAGATGCTTGACGCGAATTTCGGCACCATGGGCTCGACCGCTCAGGCCGACATCCTTTTCGAGCTGGGCATGATGTATGCGACCGGCCGCGACTGCGAGATCGATCTCGTCGCCGCCCACAAATGGTTCAACATCGCGGCGATCAAGGGATCGCCCCGCGCCGCCGAACTCCGCTCGGAACTGTCGGGCACGATGTCGAAGCTCGAGATCGCCCGCGCGCTCCGGGAAGCGCGCGAGTGGATGACGCTTCACTGAGGAATCCAGTGCATACGGGGAACGTTGCGCCTCAGGCGACGTGACGTCGGGTGCGGCCGCGGGAAGACGGCCGGCGCCCCAAGACCGAGAACGCGGCGGTCCTGACCAGACCAGCCGCGCCGAGATGACAGGGAACAGGTGACAGGGGACCAGCGAAAGCCGCGACCGGCAGGGACAATGCCGGCGCGGCTTTTGCTTTGCATCCGAGGCCCAACGTCCGCGACAACCATGCGCCTATACAAATGTCGGCAGCAATGAGATTGTCGCAACCCTGACGGCTCGGCCGTGGAACAGGGAGTAGACAGTCATGAAGTTGAGGAATGTCCTAGCGGCCTCGATCGCCGCGCTCGCGATGAGTGCGGCCGCCGCCTATGCTCAGGAGATCCAGATCGCCGTCGCCGGCCCGATGACCGGGCAGCTGGCTACCATCGGCGACCAGTTCAAGCAGGGCGCGGAAGCCGCGGCCAAGACGATCAACGAAAAGGGCGGCGTCGCCGGCAAGCAGATCAAGATCGTCATCGAGGACGACGTTTGCGATCCGAAGCAGGCGGTGTCCATCGCCAACCGCATCGTCGCCAACGGCATCAAGTTCGTCGACGGTCATGCCTGCTCGGGTTCGAGCATCCCGGCCTCGGCCGTCTACGCCGAAGCGGGCGTGCTGATGATGAGCCCCGCCTCGTCCAACCCGGAAATGACCGACGCCGCCGCCAAGAACGGCTGGTCGACGATCATGCGCCTTTACACCCGCGACGACGCGCAGGGCGCCTTCATCGGCCCGTGGATCGCCCAGAAGTATGCCGGCAAGAACGTCGTCGTTCTGCATGACAAGAGCGCCTACGGTCAGGGCGTCGCCGACGCCGTGAAGGCAACCATGAACGCCGGCGGTCTGAACGAGGTGCTCTATGAAGGCATCAATGCCGGCGAGAAGGACTATTCGGCGCTCGTCACCAAGCTGAAGGACCTCAAGGCAGACGTCGTCTATTTCGGCGGCTATCATCCCGAGGCGGGTCTGATCCTGCGTCAGTCGGCCGAGCAGAGCCTCAAGTTCCAGCTCATCATGCCGGACTCCATCGCTTCGCCGGAATTCTGGCAGATCGCCGGCCCGGCCGGCGAGGGGACGATGTTCGTGTTCCCGTCCGATCCGCAGGCGAAGCCGGAGGCCAAGGAGGCCATCGAGGCGATCAAGGCCGGCGGCTTCGTGCCGGAAGGCTTCACGCTGTTCTCCTACGCCACCATCCAGGCGATCGCGCAGGGCATCGAGCGCGCCGGCACGGATGAGGACGCGGCCGCTGTCGCAGCCGCGCTGAAGGACGGCAAGCCGATCCAGACGGTGGTCGGCGAAGTCGTCTTCGACGAGAAGGGCGACCTCAAGAACGCCAGCTACGACATCAACCAGTGGCACGACGGCAAATACGCGCCGATCCAGCCCTGATTGCGGTTCTTCTCAGGCGACAATCGACATGGCCGGAGGCGACTCCGGCCATGTTCGTTTCGGCCCCCGCTCGTCAGCTCATGCCGACATAGCGGCCCTTGCGGTGGTTGATGGCGATGACGAGGTTGAGCGCAACGGCGCCGACCACCGACAGCGCCACCTGATGCCAGTCGAGCACGGTGAAGGACGCCGCCAGGATGGTGAGGTCGACGGCAAGCTGGAAGTAGCCGGCGCGGATGCCGTAATTGTCCTGGAGATACAGCGCGAGCACGTTGAATCCGCCGAGCCCCGCCCGGTGGCGAAACAGGATCAGCAGGCCGATACCCATCAACCCGCCGCCCATCACGGCTGCATAGATGGGATGGATCGCCTCGATGTCGATCCATCCGGGCGCCAGTCGTGACAGGATGGAGAACAGGCCGACCGCCAGAAATGTGCGGATGGTGAAGGGCCAGCCCATCTTCTTCACGGCGAGATACCAGAAGGGCAGGTTGATGACGAAGAAGATGAGGCCGAAACCGTACCCGGTCGCGTAGCTGATGAGCAGCGCGATGCCTGCCGAACTGCCCGTCATCAGCATCGCCTTCTGGTAGATGACGAGGCCGAGCGCGACGAAGCTGGTGCCCCAGAACAGCGCCATCGCATCCTCGGCGAGGCTGTGCTTCTCGACGGCTGTTTCCGGAACGGCGGTCAGTTTCATGCGTCTTCCGAAAACCGGACCAGAACCGTGCCCTCGCTCACCTGCGCGCCTTCATCCGCGATTTCGGCGATGGTGCCGTCGTGGCTGGCGGCAATCGTATGTTCCATCTTCATCGCTTCGAGGATGAGCAACGGCTGGCCTTTCGTGACCATGTCGCCGGCCTGGGCGCGGACGAGCTTCACCAGTCCCGGCATGGGCGCGCGCATCGAACCGCCTTCCGCTTCTGCCGAGACGTCGAGCGGATCGGGCAGGGCGAAGGTGAAGGCTCGGCCGCTTTCGAACACCGTCACATGACCGGGCCATCGGACGGCGTGCACCGCGTCACGCCCGGTGTCCCTATCGGCCCGGCTTTCATGTCCCGCGAACCGGATGGCCCCTTCCCCTGTCTTTAGCAATCGCGCTTCGTAGATCTCGTCTCCATATGTGATCGACGTGCGACGGCCCAGCGGATGAAAGTGGGCATAGCTGCCCAGCGCCGCCCACGGATCGTCCGAAGCTATCTTCGCTTCCATGCCGGAAGATGCGACCAGCGCTTCGGCGATGGCGCTCGCCGTGGGCAAGGCTGCTGCCGTCAACGTCTCCTGCTTGCGCGCGATCAGGCCGGTGTCCACATCGCCCGTCGCGAAGTCGGCATCCGTCGCCAGCGCGAACAGGAAGCCGGCATTGGTGACGGAGCCGGCGATCTCGGTAGCACGCAGGGCGTCGGAAAGGCCGTCGAGCGCCGTTCCGCGATCCGCGCCGTGCACGACCAGCTTGGCGATCATGGGATCATAATAGGGAGAGATCGCATCGCCCTCACGGACGCCGGTCTCTACCCGGACAGATCCGGAAGGCGTCACAGCGGGAAAGCGCAGATGGTGCAACGTGCCGACCGCGGGCAGAAAACCTTTTGCGGCATCCTCGGCATAGATGCGGGCCTCGAAGGCGTGGCCGTTGAGACGGATGTCCTCCTGACGCTTCGGCAGTGGCTCTCCCGCTGCGACACGCAACTGCCATTCCACAAGGTCGATGCCGGTGACCATCTCGGTCACCGGATGCTCGACCTGCAGGCGCGTGTTCATCTCCATGAACCAGAAACGGTCGGGCCGCAGCCCCTCCGAGGCGTCGACGATGAATTCGATCGTGCCCGCGCCGGAATATCCGATGGTCTTCGCCGCCCTGACGGCGGCGCCCGTCATCGCGTCGCGCATCTCGGCCGTCATGCCGGGGGCAGGGGCCTCCTCGATGACCTTCTGGTGCCGCCGCTGCGCCGAACAGTCGCGCTCGAAGAGGTGGACGGCGTTCCCATGGTTGTCGCCGAACACCTGCACCTCGATGTGGCGCGGCTTCTCGACATATTTCTCGACCAGCACCGCGTCGTCGCCGAAAGCCGCCTTTGCCTCGCGCTTCGCCGCGGACAGCGCGTCGGGAAAATCGGCAGGATCGTCGACGCGGCGCATGCCCTTGCCGCCGCCGCCGGCGCGCGCCTTGATCAGCACCGGATAGCCGATCTCGCTGGCCTTTCCGGCGAGCACGACGATCGCCTGCGCTTCGCCGTGATAGCCCGGTACCACCGGCACGTCGGCTTTCTCCATCAGGCGCTTCGCCGCGTCCTTCAGCCCCATGGCGCGGATGGAATCGGCGGTCGGGCCGATAAAGGTCAGTCCCGCCGCCGTCACCTGATCGACGAAATCCGGATTCTCGGAAAGAAAACCATATCCGGGATGAATCGCCTCGGCGCCGGTCTCCAACGCAGCCGCGACGATCCTGTCGCCACGCAGATAGCTGTCGCTTGCGGCCGCAGCGCCGATATGCACGGCCTCGTCGGCCATGACGACATGCAGCGAAAGCCGGTCGGCATCCGAATAAACCGCGGCGGTGGCGATGCCCATGCGCCGCGCCGTCCGGATGATCCGGCAGGCGATCTCCCCGCGATTGGCAATCAGAATCTTGGCGAACATGCGTGCGAGCGACGAACCATCTCGCACGAAACTGTCACGTCTGGCGGGTCAAAGCCAGAGCCAAGACGCATGCGATCGAAGGCGGTGCGGCGGCACCGCGCTTCGATCGCCCGTGCTACCGTTTCGGCGCGGAAAGCGCGAACCAGGCGCCCTGAGGATCGGTGCCCTGCAGCACCCAGCCGTCCGGAACCTCCATCGGCTCCAGCATGATCTTGCCGCCATTGTCGATCACCCGCTGGCGTGCGGCATCGATGCTTTCAACGTTGAAGTAGAACAACCAGACCGGGAAAGGCACTTCGGACGGCTTGTTGAACATCGCGCCGACGAGTTCGCCGTCGACGGTGAACAACTGGTACGTGCCCATCTCGCCCATATCCATCGGCTCGCCCTTTTCCCAGCCGAACTGCGACGCGTAGAAGTCGAACGCACTCGGCCAGTCGGCGGCATGAAGCTCGTGCCAGCTGATATTGCCGGGAGCGTTGCGCGGAAGCGGCGGCGTGTAATCGCCGGTCGGCTGCAGCAGCATGAACATCGCACCCTGCGGGTCCGCGACAACGGAAAAGCGTCCGACTTCCGGGATATCCGCCGGCTCACGATGAACCATGCCGCCCGCGTTCCGGATGCTGGCCGTCGTGGCATCGGCATCCGCGGAATAGATGTAGCCCGCCCACATCGGCGGCACGCCCTTGACATCTTCCGGCGTCGCCATGATGCCGCCGATGCCACGGTCACCCGCCTTCACCACGATGTAGTCCACGCCCGCGCCGCCGAACGGTTCGGAATTCCACCCGACAACGGCTTTGTAGAAAGCCTCCGCCGCAGGAACATCCGTCGTCATCAGTTCGTACCAGAAAAAGCCTGCCGGTTTCGTCATCTCACTCACCTTTGGTTGATCGGATGCTGGAACCACATGCTAACCGCGACGATATGACCATACTATCTGCTCCTGCGCCCACTACTGACAACATGATGGCAGGAGCTGACATCCCCGCAGGCCGAATGGGCAGTCCGTTCGATTGTTCCCCTGGACAGCGGCTGCACCTCTCGCGCGGAAGAAATTTGCACAAATTCCCTGATTTCAGGTCGTATTTTCCAGTATTTTCCCAGACTGGCGATTTGCGCGCCTCATACAAACGCCAAATGACCGCTATTTTCCAGCCGGATCACACACTCCTTCCGTACGGGGATTCCATGAAGCGCCTTCTTCTCATCGGTGTCGCACTGGCGACGCTTCTCGCCGGGCCTGCCTCGGCCCAGTCGCCGGACAAGCTGCTCAACGCCTCCTATGACGTCGCGCGCGAACTGTTCGTTCAGGTCAACGCCGCTTTCACGGCCGGACATCCGGGCGTCACCATCGACCAGTCGCATGCCGGCACCTCGAAGCAGGCACGCGCCATCGTCGAGGGACTCGAGGCTGACGTGGTCACCTTCAACCAGGTCACCGACATCGATTTCCTCGTCAAGAACGGCTTCGTCAGCGAGGACTGGCAGAGCGATTTCCCGAACGCTTCCTCGCCGTTCTATTCCCTTCCGTCCTTCCTCGTGCGCGCCGGCAATCCGAAAGGTATCAAGGACTGGGGCGACCTCGTGCGCGACGACGTGAAAGTCATCTTCCCCAATCCGAAAACCTCGGGCAATGCGCGCTACACCTATCTGGCCGCGACGGCATACGCCAGGGAGGCGTTCGCCAACGACGAAGCCAAGGTGAAGGAGTTCGTCACCAGGCTGTTCGACAATGTCCCGGTCTTCGACACCGGCGGACGCGCGGCGACGACGACCTTCGTGGAGCGCGGCATCGGCGACGTGCTCATCACCTTCGAGTCCGAAACGACCGGCATCCGCAAGGAATTCGGCGAGGACAAGTTCGAGAGCATCGTGCCGTCGGTCAGCCTTCTCGCCGAATTCCCGGTCGCGATCGTTGACAAGGTCGTCGACAAGCGCGGCTCGCGCGAGCTGGCGAAGAACTATCTCGACTTCCTCTACACGCCCGAGGGCCAGAAGATACTCGCCGAGAATGGCAATCGCGTGAATGACCCGGCAGTCGCAGCCGGGTTCAAGGACAGGTTCCCTGAAGTGCGTCTGGTCAAGGTCGAGGACGTCTTCGGCGGCTGGCCGACCGTTCAGAAGGAGCATTTCGCATCCGGCGCGCTCCTCGACCAGATCTACGGCGAACGTTGACCTGAGTATTTATTTCCGCCAGATGGCCGGCGTGCGAAAGCTCGCCGGCCATCTGCTCGTTCCGATTGAAGGATGCCTCTGTTGAAGCATCGTGTGCTGCCCGGGCTCTCGCTGTCGCTCGGGATAACTCTGTTTTACGTCTGCCTGATCGTCGTGCTGCCGCTCGGCGCGCTGATCTTCAAGGCGGCCAGCCTCGGATCGGAAGACTACTGGCGCATCGTGTCGTCGGGCCGGGCGGTCGCCAGCTATCGCGTCACCGTCCTTGCCGCGCTGGCCGCCACCGCCTTCAACCTCGTGTTCGGGATGGCGCTGGCGTGGGTGCTCGTGCGCTACGAATTTCCCGGCCGGCGGCTGCTCGACGCTATCGTCGACCTGCCTTTTGCGCTGCCCACTGCTGTTGCCGGCATCGCGCTTACCGCCCTGTTCGCGCCAAACGGCTGGTTCGGCAGTCTTCTCGGCGAGATAGGCATAACGGTTGCCTACACCCAGATCGGCATCATGGTCGCCATGGCCTTCACCAGCCTGCCCTTTATCGTGCGCACGGTTCAGCCGGTGCTGGAAGATCTCGACCCGGCGCTGGAAGAGGCGGCGCAGTCGCTCGGCGGTTCGGATCGGGCGATCTTCCGCAAGGTGATCCTGCCACTACTTACGCCCGCGCTTCTGGCGGGCGTTTCCCTTTCCTTCGCGCGTTGTCTCGGCGAGTTCGGCGCGATCATCTTCATCGCCGGCAACCAGCCGATGGAGACCGAGATAACGGCGCTTCTCATCTTCATCCGGCTGGAGGAATACGACTATCAGGCCGCCGCCGCGATCGCTTCCGTGCTGCTGATCGCCGCCTTCCTGATGCTCGCGGTCACCAATTTCCTGCAGGCGAGGGCGTTGCGCTATACGGTGAGGGTCGCCTGATGAGCGCTCGCGTCCATCGCAGGCCGCCGTGCGTCGGCGACCGCCCGGCGACACGCTACGCCTTGCTCGTCTTCGTTCTGACATGTGCGGCGCTGCTGATCGTCGCGCCCCTGCTCGTCATCTTCGCCCAGGCGTTTTCCATGGGCATCGACGCCTACGCGGCGGCGATCCGCCATCCTGATACGCGACATGCGATCTTCCTGACCGTGGTGACGGCCCTGATCGCCGTTCCGGTCAACACCGCCTTCGGCATTGCCGCCGCGTGGGCGATCACGAAATTCGACTTCCGGGGCAAGCGCCTCCTGCTGGTGGTGATCGAAATACCGTTCTCCGTCTCGCCCATCGTCGCCGGCGTGGCCTATCTGTTCGTCTACGGCCTTCAGGGGCTGTTCGGACCGCTTCTGGACAGTGCGGGACTAAAAATCCTGTTCGCGCTGCCGGGCATCGTGCTGGCTTCCATGTTCGTCACGGCGCCGTTTGTGGCGCGGGAACTCATCCCGCTGATGCAGGCGCAGGGCAGGGATCTCGAGGAGGCGGCGACCTCGCTCGGCGCTTCTGGCTGGCGCACCTTCTTCTCGGTGACGCTGCCGAACATTCGTTGGGCCATGCTCTACGGCGTCGTGCTCTGCAACGCGCGCGTCATGGGCGAATTCGGCGCGGTCTCCGTCGTGTCGGGCAACATTCGCGGGCAGACCAACACGCTGCCGCTGCATATCGAGCTGCTTTACCACGACTATCAGACGGCCGGCGCGTTTGCGGCCGCTTCCATCCTGACCGTGCTGGCGGTCTTCACCATTCTCGCCAAAGTCCTTCTGGAACGCCGTGGCGCCGGCCGGGCCACGCGCCCGGCGCTCGCTGCCCCTGTCACGAACGTCGTGGAAACCGTCCGATGAAGATCGCCCTTGAAAACGTCGAGAAGACCTTCGACACGTTCCGCGCCGTGCGTGGCGTTTCGCTGGACGTGGGCAGCGGCGAACTTGTGGCGCTGCTCGGCCCCTCGGGATCGGGCAAGACGACGCTGCTGCGCATGGTCGCCGGCCTGGAATATGTCGATGGCGGAACGATCCGCTTCGGCGATCAGGACGCGACCGACATTCCGGTGCGTGATCGCGGCATCGGCTTCGTCTTCCAGCACTACGCGCTGTTTCCGCACATGACGGTGGCTGAAAACATCGCTTTCGGCATGGAAGTGTCGAAGGTGCAGCGTACGCGCACGGAGATCGATGCCCGCATCGCCGACCTGCTGCGGCTGGTGCGCCTCGAAGGATTGGGCAAGCGCTTTCCCGCGCAGATTTCCGGCGGGCAGCGGCAGCGCGTCGCGCTCGCCCGGGCGCTCGCCGTCGATCCGAAGGTGCTGCTGCTCGACGAGCCTTTCGGCGCGCTCGACGCCAATGTGCGCCGCGACCTCCGGCGCTGGCTGCGCGAGATCCATGACGAACTGGGCATCACCACCCTGTTCGTGACCCACGATCAGGAGGAGGCGCTCGATCTCGCCGACCGTGTCGTCATCCTGAACGAAGGCCGCATCGTGCAGCAGGGCACCCCGCAAGAAGTATGCCGCGCACCGAATTCGGCTTTCGTCACGCGTTTCCTGGGCGACGCCAACCGGCTCGAAGGACGTGTATCCGGCGGCCGGGCGCATATCGGAGGCATCGAGCTTCCGGCTTCCGGCGTCGCCGATGGTGCGGCCGAAATCTTCGTGCGCCCCGCCGATCTCGGCTGGAGCGTTTCCGGCGGAGGCATGCCGGCGGTCATCACCCGGGTCATAGACCGGCCTGACGGGCGTCGTCTGCTGGCGCGACTCGATGACGGCACGGGCGTCGAGCTCGACGTGCCGCCGGAGACCGAGGCTCGCGCAAAGCATCGCGGCGTCATACAGATCAGGCGCGCCAACGTCTTTGCGCTGGCGGAATGATCGCGGCGGACCTCGCCCCTACATCCTGAACACGCCGAATTTCGTGTCCGGTATCGGCGCGTTGAGCGCGGCGGAAAGCGACAGGGCAATCACCTCGCGGCTTTTCGCCGGGTCGATGATGCCGTCGTCCCAAAGCCGCGCCGACGAATAGAGCGGATGACCTTCGCGCTCGTATTTTTCCAGGATCGGGCGGCGAAACTCGGCTTCTTCCTCGGCTGACCAAGCGCCGCCCTTGCGCTCGATGCCTTCGCGCTTGACCAGCGCCAGCACTGTCGCGGCCTGCTCGCCGCCCATCACCGAGATGCGCGCATTCGGCCACATCCACAGGAAGCGCGGCGAATAGGCGCGACCGCACATGCCGTAATTGCCGGCGCCGAACGAACCGCCGACGATCATCGTCACCTTCGGCACCTGCGCCGTCGCCACTGCCGTCACCAGTTTCGCGCCGTCCTTGGCGATGCCGCCCGCTTCATATTTCCGGCCGACCATGAAGCCGGTGATGTTCTGCAGGAACACCAGCGGAATCTTGCGCTGGCAGCACAGTTCTATGAAATGCGCGCCCTTTAGCGCGCTTTCCGAGAACAGCACGCCGTTGTTGGCGAGGATGCCGACAGGCATGCCGTGGATATGCGCGAAGCCGGTGACAAGCGTCGTGCCGAAACTCTGCTTGAACTCGTCGAGTTCCGAGCCGTCGACGATGCGGGCGATGATCTCGCGCACGTCATAGGGCTGTCGGGTGTCCTGCGGCACGATGCCATAAATCTCATCCGCTGCGTGAAGCGGCTGAATCGGTTTCTGCAAGTCGAGGCTTACCGTCTTCTTTCGATTCAGGTTTCTGACGATGCGCCGGCAGATCGCCAGCGCGTGCTCGTCGTTCAGGGCGTAATGGTCGGCGACGCCGGACTGGCGCGTGTGGACATCCGCCCCGCCCAATTCCTCCGCCGTCACGTCCTCGCCGGTCGCCGCCTTCACCAGCGGCGGCCCGCCAAGAAAGATCGTTCCCTGATTGCGCACGATGACACTCTCGTCGGACATCGCCGGCACATAGGCTCCGCCGGCCGTACAGGAGCCCATCACGCAGGCGATCTGCGGGATACCGGCCGCGCTCATATTCGCCTGATTGAAGAAGATGCGGCCGAAATGCTCGCGGTCGGGGAACACCTCGTCCTGATTGGGCAGGTTCGCGCCGCCGGAATCGACCAGATAGACGCAGGGCAGGTTGTTCTGCGTCGCGATCTCCTGCGCGCGCAGATGCTTCTTCACGGTCAGCGGATAGTAGGTGCCGCCCTTCACCGTGGCGTCGTTGACGACGACCATCACTTCCCTGTCTTCGACACGGCCGATGCCCGCGATCATGCCGGCCGCGGCTATGTTGTCGTCATACATGCCCCATGCGGCGAACTGACCGATCTCCAGAAAGGGCGAGCCGGCATCGAGCAACTGCGCCAGCCTTTCGCGCGGCAGAAGCTTGCCGCGCGAAACGTGGCGTTCGCGCGCTTCGTCCGAGCCGCCGCGCTGCACCGCCGCCGCCTTTTCAGAAATGTCCGACACCAGCGCCCGCATCCGCTCGGCATTGGCGCGGAACGTCTCGGAAGACGGCGAAATCTGCGACTGGATGATGGGCATAGCGGCTCCCTGAACCCGTCTTGCGACGGCTCCGTCCGATCTAACAGCGATGCGGGGGCCGCGCCTAGTCCTCTTGAAAGATCGTCGGTCACTGCATTTTCGCGGGACATCGCCTTGATTTGGCCACGAGCGCCGATCATGTGGCGCGCCCGTTTGACCCGAAAGGAGATCGCCGTGACCCCGCAACCGAGATCGACACATTCCGTGCCGACGCTCGCTTTGCGTTCGGCTCACAGCACTCCATTCAGGTTGAACCACCATGGCACGCTCGTTCATCAGGCGTCGGCAGGAGGCCGAACGCCAGCGTCTTGAAGCCTATGAGGCATCGCTGCGGCGGGTGTCGCAGCAGGCGCGGCCCGCGCCCGATATCCGCAACGCGTTGGCCGAAGCCCGCAGGGGCTTCGAAAACGAGATCGTTCGCGATCCGCAGTCCTGGCGGCCGAAGCTCAAGACCCGCAACGCCTCGCGTCTGCGACTGGCGGCGGCGCGTCACCTCTTCGCGCGCTATCCCGTTCCCGCGCATCTCGAGCAGATCTGGCTGGAGAGCGAGGGGCTGGATGCCGAGGAGATCAGGCTACGCAAGCGATGGTATATCACCGTCGCCGGCGGAGTGTCGCTCTACAAGGCGCAGGCCGTCCAGTGGCTTTCCCGCAAGGAAGTGCACTGGTTCCTGAACTCTCCGGGCGAGATCGATTTCTGCGGCGCCTTCTGGGTTGCGATCGCGCGCAGCTATACGGACGATCCCGGTCTGGCCCTGCGGGTCGCGCGGTCGAAGATCGCACGCACGCCGCGCGCTGCTCTCGCCTTCTGGCGCGAGGCGGCGCGCTTCTTCGCGGCGAATCCGACGACGCTGGAGGAAATCGACGACCTGTGCGACTTCCTCGACGCAGCCTGTCACCGCGACCGGCAGTATAGCCTGAAGGGGCGTACACTCGCCTCGCTGCGTCGCCAGATGGAGGATTGGCACCGCGACCTTGCCGCCATCGAGCGCATCGAGGCAATGCGTCGGCGGGCCGAAGCGCGAAACCGCACCGCACCGGCTTCGTCCTCGGCTGGCGGTTCGTGGCCCGGTTCGCCGCTCGCCGACTGGGAATGGCAGCCATCCGCGAAGGAGGCCACGGCGCGCGGCGAGCGCTTTATCGTCCGGCAACTGCGAAAGGCCGACGACCTCGTGGCCGAAAGCCGGGCGATGCGGCATTGCGTTTCGACCTATGCGGCGAAGTGCATCGCCGGAAATGCGTCGATATGGGCGTTGCGCCGCACCGCGCTCGGCAAGGTCGACCGGCTGCTGACGATCGAACTCGACCGCCAGCATCGCGCCGTGCAGGTGCGTGGGTTCGGCAACCGCGTCGCCCTGCCGGACGAGCGCAAGATCCTCGAGCGCTGGGCCAAGGCGCGCGGGATCATGCTGTTCTGACAAGATGTTCCGTGCGTCTGAAACGGCGCACGGAACGGCGTCAGCCTTCCGCCATGATCTCGCGGCCGATCAGCCAGCGGCGGATTTCGCTTGTGCCGGCGCCAATCTCGTAGAGTTTGGCGTCACGCAGCAGGCGGCCGGTCGGATAGTCGTTGATGTAGCCGTTGCCGCCGAGCAGCTGGATGGCGTCGAGCGCCATCTGCGTCGCTTTCTCGGCGGCGTAGAGAATGCAGCCGGCGGCGTCCTTCCGGGTCGTCTGGTGGCGGTCGCAGGCGGCGGCCACGGCATAGACATAGGCGCGGCAGGCGTTTGTCGCCGTATACATGTCGGCGAGCTTGCCCTGCACAAGCTGGAAGTCGCCGATCGCCTGCCCGAACTGGCGGCGCTGCTGCACATAGGGCACCGCGACATCGAGACAGGCGGCCATGATGCCGAGCGGACCGGCGGCAAGCACGACGCGCTCGTAATCGAGCCCGGACATAAGCACTTCGACGCCCTTGCCTTCCTCGTGCAGCACGTTCTCGAACGGCACCTCGACATTTTCGAACACGAGTTCGCCGGTGTTCGATCCGCGCATGCCGAGCTTGTCGAGTTTTTGCGCAACCGAGAAACCGGTCATGTCGCGCTCGATCAGGAACGCGGTGATGCCGCGCGAGCCCATGGTGGGCGCGGTCTTGGCGTAGACCACGAGCGTATTCGCGTCCGGACCGTTGGTGATCCACATCTTGGTGCCATTGAGAACGTAGCGGTCGTTCAGCTTTTCCGCGCGCAGCCGCATCGAGACCACGTCGGAGCCCGAGCCGCTTTCCGACATGGCGAGCGCCCCGACATGCTCGCCGGAACACAGGGCCGGTAGGTATTTCGCCTTCTGTTCCGGCGTGCCCCAGCGGTTGATCTGGTTGACGCAGAGATTGGAGTGCGCGCCGTAGGAAAGGCCGACCGAGGCCGATGCGCGCGAGATTTCCTCCATGGCCACGACATGCGCCAGATAGCCCATGCCGGAACCGCCGAATTGGGGATCGGCCGTCATGCCGAGCAGGCCGAGCTCGCCCAGTTCCTTCCACATATCCGCCGGGAACTCGTTCGAACGGTCGATCGCGGCGGCCTGCGGCGCGATGCGATCCTGCGCGAAGCGCCGCACCATATCGCGCAAAGCCCCGATTTCCTCGCCGAGGCCGAAATCTATGCTGTTCTCGTACAAGGCGTAGTCTCCCTGCTTGCCGCACAACCGGCAGTTTTATCGGGAGGCAATACGCTTGACGAGTACCGTCCGTTCCACGAGCGGATGACGGAACGGAAGACGCTTACGCGCCTTCGACAACCGAAAAGCCCTCGAACTGCGGATGGCCGATATAGGTGGCTTTGGTGCTCCCGGCATTCTTGTGGGCGGCACGGAAATTCTCGGACTTCGTCCAGGCGACGAAATCCTCCTTGCTCGCCCAGACCGTATGCGAGGCGAACAGCGTGTAGCCTTCTTCCTCGTTCACCGGTCCGCGCAGCAGATGGAACTCCTTGAAGCCTGCCATTTCGGAAAGGCTGGAATCGCGATTCTTCCAGATGGTCTCGAATGCCTCCTCGGAGCCCTTCTGCACCTTGAAGCGATTCATGGCGATGTACATGGAAAAATCCTCTCGTCTTGGGCGGCCGCGTCAGGCGATCGCCCCGCATCGGTCTTCGAGCAACTATTAAAGCGGATTTCGTCAGTCAAGAATGCAGCGCGAGGCTGCGACCTCCTGGGCGCTCATGCCACAGGATACGGACCTTCGGAAAACGTCCCGGCGTGATAGCCCTTGCTCCCGATTTTCCGGGCGAGGGGGCTGCGGAAATCCACGCCTTCGCGCAGGCTGCTGAGGACATGGGCGAAGTCGTATTGCGGCTCCCAGCCCAATTCCTCGCGCGCCAGCGCGTTGACATAGACGCGATCCAGTTCGGGGAACATCGACCAGCCGCGTGAAGCGTAAAGCGCCAGGAAATCCGGAAACAACCTTGCGACCGCGCCAGGCGCGTCCCCGCGCAATTCCGCAAGGTCGCCCTTGCTGAAAGGCGTGGTGGCCGAGACGATGTAGCGGGCGAAACCTCTCGCCGGCGCCTTGTCCGCTGCGAGAAGATGCGCGGATACCACGTCGGCGATGTCCGCCCGCCGATAAAGCAGTTCATTCGCCTGCGTGTTGTCGAGGCTACGGCTTGCGCGCCGTTCTGGATCGTCGTCGTCCTCCGGGAAGAAGCGCGAGGTGCGCAGCACGATCACGGGCAGGCCGTGCCTGCGTGCGAAGAGCTCGCAAAGGCTCTCGGCGGCCGTCTTGGTAGCGCCATAGATGTTCTTCGGCACCGGCGTGACGTCTTCGGTGATCCACGTCGCCGGTTCGCCCGGCCCGGGCGTCAGCGCCGAGCCAAAAGTGCTCGTCGTGCTGGTGAAGACGAAGGCCTTCGCGCCGACTTCCAGCCCCGCCTCGAGAAGCACCAGCGTTCCGGTCACGTTGGTGTCGACGAAATCCTGGTAGCTGTGCGTCCCGACATGCGGCTTGTGCAGCGTAGCCGGATGGATCACCGCATCGACGCCATCTATGCACTGCGCCACGAACGCCCGATCCGTGATGGAACCGACGGCGTCGGTGAAAGGCGAGGCCTTGATGTCGATGCCGCGTGCGGTCCGCCCCGCCGCCCGCAACGTGCGCATCAGGGCTTCGCCGAGATGCCCCGCGCTGCCGGTGACGAGGATCGTCATCCCACGCTCTCTCAATTGCCTCGCGCCGCCGCCAGAGCGCCCGGCAACTCCTCGGCGAAAATGTCGAGTTCGTGGTCGAGGCCGACGCTGACGCGGATGCAGCGGTCCAGCCCCGCCGCCATCGGCTTGCGGATGAAGACATCGCGAGACAAGAGGTGCTGCATGACCTTCAGTGCGAAGGCGCCGTCCGACCCGCAATCCATCGTCACGAAATTGGTGGCGGAGACGATCGGCCTGAGCCCGTTGGAGCGCGCGATCTCGCTCAGGCGGTCGCGCCCCGCCGCGACGCGCTCGACGACATGAGCCAGCCAGTCCTGATCCTGCAATGCAGCCAGACCGGCAATCTGCGCCATGCGGCTGGTGCCGTAGTGATTGCGGATCTTTTCGAAGTCGCGGATCAGCGTCTCCTCGCCGATGGCATAGCCGCAGCGTATGCCGGCGAGCCCATAAGCCTTGGAGAAGGTACGCATCACGAGGAGGTTGGGCCTTGAGACGTCGATGGGCAGGCGCGCGGAGACCGGCGCGGTTTCGCCATACGCCTCGTCGAGGATGAAAAGCACGTCTTCGGGCAGCGCATCGGCGAGGCGCAGAACGTCTTCGGCCTCCCACCACGTTCCCATCGGATTGTCCGGGTTGGAGAGGTAGACGATGCGCGCCTTCTCCCGTTTGACGGCGGCGAGCAGCCCGTCGAGATCCTCCTTGTCGTCGCGAAACGGCACGGCGATCAGGCGTCCGCCGACGCTGGCGACATGGAAGTTGAAGGTCGGATAGGCGCCGAGCGATGTCACGACGCCGGTTCCCTCGCCGATATGCATCCGCACGGCGAGCCCCAGAAGGCCGTCGATGCCTTCGCCGACGACGACACAGCCGATCGGAATGCGGAGATGCGCCGCAAGCGCTGCCTTCAGGTCGTGATTGTCGGGATCGCAATACATCCACTGATCGGCCGCTACCTTCTGCATCGTCGCGATGACGCCGGGCGACGGGCCGAAACTGCTCTCGTTGGCGCCGATACGGGCGCGGAACGGGCGACCGCGGCTGCGCTCTTGCGCCTCCGGACCGACGAAGGGCACAAAGGAGGGCAGGGCGTCGACGACGGGCGTTAATGGAGGGCGTTGTTTCATGGTCTCGCCGTCAAAAACCAATTGGCTAAAGGGCTTTGGCGATCTGCGCAAGCACGTCGAAGTCGGCGACGCTCGCGGGATCGTCGCTCGGGGCCGGGAAGGATGACAGCTTGGCGATCGCGACGCCGCTCGTCGGATCGACCCACAGGCGCTGGCCGTGGATGCCTTCCGCCGCGAAACCGCCTCGGCCGTCATTGGCGACGTACCAGCAGGATCGATAGTTGCCGGCCGGGAAGAATCCCGGAAAACCGCCGGCTTTCCAGGCTGCGTGATCACCGTTGCTGCGCATGTCGGCGATCCAGGCGGCCGGGATCACCTGCCTGCCGGCCCGCGTGCGTCCGTCGTTCATGACGAGGTCGCCGAGCAGCGCGAGGTCGCGGGCCGTGATCGAAAGCCCGCCGGCCGCTCGCGCCGAACCTTCCCGATCGACGGTGATCCGCGCCGTGCCCGTCGCGCCCATCGGCAGCCAGAGGCGTTCGCGCAGGAATTCGTGATAGCGGCGGCCGGTCGCGGCTTCGATGACGAGTCCGAGCATGTCGGTGTTCGGCGAGGCGTAGAAGAAGACTTCGCCGTGCGCTCCGGCGCTGCGCGGCAGCGCTGCGAGCACTTCGCGCATCGTTTCCTGAACGGTGCCCGGCCGCTCGGGATTCCAGAGCATGGCGCGGCGATAGCGGTCGAACGGGCCGTCCCGGTTGAGATAATCCTCCGCGAAGTCGAGCCGCACCGTCATGTCGAGCAGGTCGCGGACCCGCGCCGAGGCATAGGCGCAGTCCGGCGGCGTCGGAACATAGTTGCCGACGGGAGCATCCGGATCGAGGAGCCCGTCGCCCCACGCGATGCCGGCCAGCATGCCCGTGACGGATTTCGTCACGGAAAACACGAGATGGGGCGCTTCGGGCGAAGCATGCGGAGTATGCCAGTCCGCGACCGGCTCACCATTCTTGAGAGCCACGAGAACGTCGCCATGGGTGCGGGCCAGAAAATCCGCCACCGACACCCTGCCGAGGGCATTGTGCGTAACGGTCAAACCGTCGAGCGCCCGCAGCCCGAGGTATGGCGCAGGGCCTTTTCCCGCAGCTATTTCCGCGCTCGGAACAAATTCCGCGACGTGCTGGAAACTGTAGGTGTTGAAGGGATGCTCGCGCCAGTTGGCGAGCGAGATGTCACGACGCGAAAATACTGCCGACATGGAAAGCTCCGGACTGTGTCCGGTAGCCTTAGGCGGTTTTCATGGCGCCATGAAGCGGCAAGGCCGAGAGGCGGATGGCCCAATTCAAGTGGGAAGGGCGCCATGCGGCGCCCTCCAGACTGCTTGTGGACAGATTACTGGAATGTCTTCAGCCCTTCACAGAACGTGTCGCGCGGAGACGTGCTGTTCAAGCACTCGTCGCGCAGACGCTGCTGGTCTTCCGCCGACATGGCCTGGAACGCTGCCTTGAACTCGTCGCCGGTCTTCAGCGTGGTCATCGCCTCGTCCGAATAGAACGGCGCCATCTTGGCCTTGTCATTCATCAGGACCTGGGTCTGTGGCTCGGGGCTGCCCTGCGTGCCGGTCGACTGCGTGGTGGTCGTGTCCGCGGACTGGGCCAATGCGGCCCCGGAAAGCAGCGTTGCAGTCACAGCCGCGAGGGCGAGGGATTTGAATGTCATGACTCTTTCCTTCCGTTGAACGTTTGGATCGTCATTGCGATCGCTTAGGCAACGGAAGGAAAACCCAAATGTTCCGAGAAAATTGGAATGGAATCGCCATCGCGGTCTGCTTTGGGCTCGATTGACATCGAGCCTTTGCAAAGGATCACCGGAACGGATTTTCCACGCGCGGCCAGATCGCCCTGTTGAGCTTGCGGTAGTCGGTCGTGCGCGGATCGCTCGGATAGAAGCTCGGCGCAGCGACATAGATGATTTCGGCCGCGATCGGCTGGAAACCCGCATAGAAATGGTTGGTGGACTTCACCAGCAGCAGTTCCTTGGCCATCGGGTCGATGCCGAGATTGGAGAACACGTCCGGCTCGAAAGTCTGAGTGCGGTTGGTGTTTAGGATAATGTCCACTTCGGTGCCGTCGATCCGCATCACCGCGGATGGACCGAGCGTCACGCGGCTGCGCCCGAAACTCTGCCAGCCCTCGGCCAGCGTCTTCATGACCGTCACGCGCGCGTCGATCGGCTCGCCGGCCATGGCGCCGGACTTGCCGCCGAAGCGCAGCATGATCTCCGCGCCTTCGCCGGCGGCGTGGCAGATATTGACGGCGATGGGATCCCAGATGGTGGCGACGCCGACCTTCTTCGGACCGGATTTCAGGATTTCACGCAATACGATCGTGCCGTCGCCGGGCACGCCGCCGCCCGGATTGTCCCATACATCGGCGATGACGGCGGGCTTCTCCGGGAGCGCCGCATGCGCTTTCGCCGCCAGCGCGAGCCCTTGTGCAGGCGGCACCATCGCCATGGCAGTCTGCTCGCGCAGCGCGAAAAGCTCCATGCCGAGCTTCTCGGCCAGCGCGTCACCCTTCGCCTTCTGATTGTCGGTGACGACCATGATCCGTGTGCCCATTTCGGGAACGTCCGCCGCCATGAAACCATGGATGACCGATATGGAAAGCACGTCGTCCTTGCCGTGCAACGCCTTGATGCGGTCGACGAAGGAACGCATCGGCTCGCGGCTGGTGGGGAACACCTGGATCATCCGGCAGTCGAAGGTGGATATCACCGGCCTGATCTCGCCGCGCGCCGCCCGCAGGCCGAGATCCACCACATGCTCGCCGCGCTCGTAAAAATCCGTGTGCGGGAATTCGAGGAACGAGGCCAGAATGCTCGCCGCCGCGACGCGCTTCGGCGTGAGGTGGCTGTGCGGATCGAGTTCGGAAGCGATGATGATGTCCGGCCCGACGATCTCGCGGACGCGCGAGAGCAGGTCGCCCTCGCAATCGTCATAGCCCTGCGCCACCATGGCGCCGTGCAGGCCGAGGATGACGGCATCCACCGGCATGGCGGCGCGCAACTGGCCGAGGATTTCGTCCCTCAACTCTTCATAGGCCCGCCTTTGCAGCAATCCGCCGGGTTCCGCCCATGTCGCCGTGCCCTCGATGACGGTCAGCCCGTCCTGTTTGGCCCGCGCACGCAACGCCACGATGGGCGACGAGCAGAGAGTTGGGGTGTCCGGATGCCGTCCCGGTCCGGCGTAGAACGCCATCTCGAACGATGCGCGGTCGGTCGGCACCGGCGAGAAGGTATTGGTCTCGGTCGCGAGCGAGGCTGTGAAGATGCGCATGTTCGCGGCGGCGCTCAGCCCTTGGGAGCGTAGGCAATCGCCTCGATCTCGACCTTGATGTCGAGCATCAGTCGCGACTCGACCGTCGTACGGGCCGGTGGCTCGCTCGGGAAGAATGTGCCGTAGACCTTGTTCATGCCGCCGAAGTCGCGGGCATCCTCGATCCAGACGGTGGTCTTCACCACCTGGTCCATGGTCGCGCCGGCCAGAGCCAACGCCGACTTGACGTTTTCGAGCACCTGCCGGGTCTGCGCTTCGATGTTGCCGCTCTCCATCGAGCCGTCCGCTTTCACCGGCACCTGCCCGGAGACGTAGACCATGTCGCCCGCGCGGACGGCTGGCGAGAGAGGAACATGCGACGAACCGAAAACCTGCTTCCTGGACATTGGGGGAACTCCTTGGGCTGCTACTTGACGGCGCCGAGCGCCAGCCCGCGAACGAGGTAGCGCTGAAGCCACATGAAGAGGATCGCCACCGGCACTGTCGCGAGCAGCGTCGCGGCCATGACGTGATGCCATTCGATCGTGTAGCGACCGGCGACCAGCGAGAAGACCTGGATCGGCAGCGTGTAGCTCTCCTGTCGGCGCAGCATGGTGAGCGCCACGACGAATTCGTTCCACGCATTGATGAAGGTGAAGATCGCCGTCACCGCGATGGCCGGCACGCCGAGCGGCAAAAACACCTTCCGGAGCGTCAGCCAGCGGCTGCCGCCTTCCATCCACGACGCTTCCTCGAGATCCTTCGGAATGGTGTCGAAATAGCTTTGCAGCATCCAGACGGTGAAGGCGATGTTGAAGGCCATGTAGACGAAGCCGACGGCGGTCGTGCTCTCGATCAGACCCCATGCGGCGAGCAGCCGGAAAAGGCCGAGCACCAGCACGATCGGCGAGATCATCTGCGAGATCAGCAGGAACTGGCGGAACGCCCCGTGGCCGGCGAAACGGAAACGCGACATGGCGTAGGCGGCGGGGATCGAGAAGACGATCGCACCGACCGTCGCGATGACCGAAACGTAGAGCGAGTTGAGCAGCGCCTGACCGAACTTGGTCACCACCCACATCTCGGCAAAATTCGACCAGCGGAACTCGCTCGGCCACCAGGTGGGCGACAGCACCTCGGTTTTCGGCTTCACCGCCGTCAGGAACATCACCGCGAACGGAAACAGCGTCACGACGATGAGCGGCGCGAGAAGCAGCCAGGCGATCAGCGTCCGTTTGACCTTGGGGCTCATGCGCGGTTCTCCCGCATGGCGAGGCGGACATAGATGAAGGTGAAGACGAGCAGGATGGCGAACATCACCAGCGATACGGCAGAAGCTTCGCCGAGCTTTCCGATGCGGAACGCCAGCTTGTAGAGATGCGTGACGAGGATGTCGGTGGAGTTTGCCGGCCCGCCCTGCGTCATCACCCAGATGATCGGGAACGAGTTGAACACGTAGATCGTGTTGAGCACGATGGCGATGTTCACGAAGGGCTTGAGCAGCGGAAAGGTGATGTGCGTGAATTGCTGCACCGGCGACGCTCCCTCCAGCGCCGAGGCCTCGTAAAGATCGTCCGGGATGGAGGACAGGCCGCCGAGGAAGATCGTCGTCGTGAAGGGGACGGTGACGAGGATGCCGATCAGCACCTGCATGGGGAAGGCGGTCGCCGCGCTCGCCAGCCACTGGATATTCTGGTCGATGATGCCGAGATTGCGCAGGGCCGAATTCAGCATGCCACTTTCGCCGTTCAGCGCCCAGCGCCAGACGATCGCCGTCATGGTCAGAGACACTGCCCATGGCAGCATGATGATGACGCGGGCGATCCCCCGCCCGTAGAAATCCATGTTGAGGATCATCGCCACCGGGATCGACACCAGCAGCGCGCCTCCGACGACAAGCAGCGTCCAGAGGCCGGTCCTGAGCAATGCGTTGATGAAATCGGGGTCCCTGAACAGCGCCGTGTAATTGGCAAAGTCGTTGAAATCGCGCAACTGACCGAAGCGGCTGACCTCGTGCGTGGAGATCTGGATCAGGTCGTAGACCGGCCAGAAGATCACCACAGCCGCAAGAAGCAGGCTCGGCAGGGTCAGCAGATAGGGCAGGGCCCGGTTGTTCATCGGTCTCGGCAGGTTGAGGGCTGCGATAGGCTGTCTTCGCCCCGTTTACGGGGAGAAGATGCCGGCAGGCAGATGAGGGGCGGCGCAAAAGGTCGCAAACGAGCGCATCGCCCCTTATCCGTCACTTCGTGACACCTTCTCCCCGCTAACGGGGAGAAGGACAGGGACCAATCCTACTTCTTCAGAATGGCGTCGGCCTTGGCAGCCGCGTCCTTGAGCGTCGCCTCGATCTCTTCCGGCTTGCCGAGATAGATCTTCTGCATCGCATCGGACGTTATCTGCGCGATCTCTTCCCAGCCCGGGATGACCGGCGCGAAGCGTGCGTCGGGCAGCAGCGCGGTGAACGCGGCCAGATCGGCGTTGTTCACGTAGTAGTCCATCTTGGCCTCTTCCTTGTTCACCGGCAGGAAGCCTTCGCCCTGCGTGAACTTGGCGCGCTGTTCCGTGGTGAACAGGTAGTCGAGGAGCTTCCAGGCCTCTTCCTTGTTCTTCGAATTCTGGAACATGATGATGGAGTCGGTGACGCCGTAGGTGCCACGCGCGCCCGTCGGGCCGGCGGGGATGGCGGCCACGCCGTAATTGAGGTTCGGCGCCTCTTCCTTGATCTGGTTGGAGAGGAACGGCGCGGTGATCATCATGCCGACCTTGCCCTGCTTGAACAGGTTCTGCACGTCCTCGCGGTTGAGCGAGGTGACGCCCGGTTCGGTCAGTCCCTCATCGATCAGCGACTTGTAGAGCTTGGCGGCCTCAAGCGCGCCGGGGGTGCCGAGTCCCGATGAGCCGTCTTCGTTGAGGATTTCCGAGCCCATCGACCACATGGCGTAGTAATAATAGACGTCGGTCTCGATCTCCTTGCCCTGGAGGCCGAATCCGAACACGTCGCCGCCGGATTCCTTGATCTTCCTCGCCGCATCCTGCAATTCAGCCCAGGTCGCGGGCGGATTGGCGACGCCGGCCTTCGAAAGGATGTCCTTGTTGTAATACATGGCTCGGGCCGACGCCGCGATCGGCAGGCCGTAGGTCTTGCCTTCCATGACGGACGGCGACAGGAACGTGTCGATGAAGCGGTCCTTGAACTCCGGCGTGATATAGCCGTCGAGCGGCTCGGCGATGCCCTGCTGCACGAAATCGATCAGCCAGCGCGTGCCGATGATCGACAGGTCGGCATTGGTGCCGGCTGCGATGTCGGTGGTGAGCTTCTGCAGAAGCACGTCCCACGGCACGATCTCGATCTGGACGTCGATGCCGGGATTGGCGGCCTCGAACTCCTTCTCGACGTCGGCGAAGTAGGGAGCCGTCTTGGTGCTGTATTCGGCGACCGTGACACGCACCTCGCCCGCGCTGGCCTGCGCGGCGAAGGCTAGCAGGCTCATGCCGCCGAGAAGGGCGGATTTCCAGATTGATGACTTCATGTCTGCGTCTCCCATTGTCGTTAGTTCGCGGGCGTTCTGCGAGTCCGTGCGGCAGGCCCAGAAATTGCGTGACTTTCTTACATTATCCCACAAAATCGGGAATGCAAGAGCAATTCGAATGTTGCTAACTTACAAAATCTGGAGTAGGTGACAGCATAGCCACCCAGCGCCACAAGGGATTTCGCATAGTGACCGAAGGCGAATTTGTCGGCAAGAAGGTTCTTGTCACCGGTGCCGCCGGCGGCCTCGGCTCGGCGCTGGTGAAGACTTTCGAGGACCGGGGCGCGGATATCATTCTTTGCGAGCGGTCGGTCGATGCGCTGGAGGCGTCGCGCTGGCCCGTGCATGCCTTCGATCTGCTGGATGCGGCCTCGATCGAGAGCGCCGTGCGCGATATTCTCGCAAGGCATGGCGCGCCTGATGTGGTCGTCAACAATGCCGGCTGGACTCGCGCCGAGACCGTGGGCGATCTCACCTCAGAAAACATCGACGCGGAAATCCGCCTCAACCTGACGGGCGTCGCGAGTTTCACCAACGGATTGCTGCCGGCTATGATGGCGCGCGGCTCCGGCGCCTTCGTTTTCATCTCGTCCGTCAATGCGCTGGTGCATTTCGGCAATCCGGCCTACGGTGCGGCCAAGGCCGGCATCAACGCGTTCTCGCGCGGCGTGGCGGTCGAGTGTGGCCGCAATGGCATCCGTTCCAACGTCGTCTGTCCGGGTTCGATCCGGACGCCCGCCTGGGCGCACCGCCTGGAGCGCGATCCCGGAATCATGGACAAGTTGAAGGGGCTTTACCCGCTTGCACGGATCGTCGAGGCTTCGGAAGTGGCCGAGGCTGTCGCGTTCCTTGCGTCGCCGCGCGCCAGCGGCATAACCGGGACTGTGCTGCCGGTGGACGCCGGCGTGAGCGCGGGCATGTTGCCTTTCATCGACAATGTTCTCGGAGGGTAAGCGATGACCGACGTCCAGTTCCGCAACCTGACCAAGGCCTTCGGCAATCACAAGGTGCTGGACGACATCAACCTCGACATTGCCAGCGGCGAGTTCGTGGTGCTCGTCGGTCCTTCCGGCTGCGGCAAGTCCACGCTCCTGCGGATGCTGGCGGGGCTTGAGCCGATCACCGGCGGCGAGCTTTTCATAGGCGGCGTGCGCGCTAACGACCTGCCGCCGCAAAAGCGCAACATCGCGATGGTCTTCCAGTCCTACGCGCTTTTCCCGCATATGAAGGCATCGGAGAACATTGGCTTCGGACCGAAGATCCGGGGTGAAACCGCCGCCCGCACCGGGGAGAAGGTCAAGAACGCGGCCAACATCCTTAATCTGTTCTCCTATCTCGATCGCTACCCGCGCCAGCTTTCGGGCGGCCAGCGGCAGCGTGTCGCCATGGGCCGCGCCATCGTGCGGGATACGTCCGTGTTCCTGTTCGACGAGCCGCTGTCCAACCTCGATGCCCAGTTGCGCGTGCAGATGCGTGTCGAGATCAAGGCGCTGCATCAGCGGCTGAAATCCACCATCGTCTACGTCACCCACGATCAGATCGAGGCGATGACCATGGCCGACCGCATTGTCGTCATGAATCAGGGCCGCATCCTTCAGGTCGGCCCGCCGCTCGAGCTCTACGACCGCCCGGCCAACAAGTTCGTCGCTTCCTTCATCGGCTCGCCGTCGATGAGTTTCGTCAGCGGCAAGGTGGCGGCGACAGGAGAGGGGGCCGTGTTCGAGGCGCCCGGAGACGTGCATATCCGGTTGGGCGAGACCGGCAGCAGGGCAGTCGGCAAGGAAGTCGAGATCGGCGTTCGGCCGGAACATTTCCGCATCGACGAGGCCGCTCCTTCGGCGCGCATCGAAGTCGATGTCGTCGAGCCGACCGGCGCGGAGACCCATGTCTACGGCTCAATCGGCGCGGAGAAGGTGAGGGCGGTGTTCCGCGACCGCGTCCCCGTCAGGCCCGGCGACCGGCTGCCGGTGACGGTCGATCCGAAAAACGCCCATCTCTTCGACAAGGCGAGCGGCCTCGCCCTATGAGCGCGCAGATAGCGGACATCATCACGCGGCTGCAGATGATGACGCAGGAAGGCTCGAAGTCCGACCGGCGGCTGGCAGCGCTGGTGTTGTCGGACCTCGATTTCGCCTCCAAGGCGGCGATCTCTGAAATCGCGGCGCGTGCCGAGGTCAGCGAGCCCACGGTCACGCGCTTCTGCCGCAATCTCGGCTGCGAGGGCGTGCGCGATTTCAAGTTCTGGCTGGCGCAGGCCATCGCGATAGGCGGACTCTACCTGATGCCTACGCCGCTCAGTCGCGACGTGCGCGAACAGCGCATCGCCAACGCGATCACCGCCGGCGCGACGCAGGCCATCGAGCGCATCGCCGCCGGCCTCGACATGGCGACGCTGATGTCGGTGGCGGAGCTTCTCTCGGCCTCGAAGCAGATACTCTGCATCGGTTCCGGCGGCACCTCCTCGATGATGGCCACGGAAATGCAGAACCGCCTGTTCCGGCTGGGGCTTTCGGTGGTATCGCAGGTGGACGGCCAGTTGCAGCGCATGTATGCGGCCGTCGTGACGCCGGAGACGACGGTCGTCTCCTTCTCGATCTCGGGCTACGCCAAGTCGATCGTCGATTCCGTGGTCCTCGCGCGCCAGTATGGCGCGCGCACGGTCGCGATCACCGCGCCGGGCTCGGCGCTGGCCAAGGCGGCCGAGACCGTCATCCCCTTCCAGCACATGGAAGACAGCAACATCTACAAGCCGACCTCATCGCGCTATGCGCTTCTCGCCATCGTCGACATGCTTGCCACCGCGACCGCCGAAAGCCGCGACGGCAAGGTGCTGGAATCGCTGCGGCGTATCAAGCAAAGCATTAACATGCTGAAGGTGGACGACCCTCGTCTGCCTCTCGGAGACTGAAATCATGACCGCCCCGAAGACGATCGACGACCTCGAAACACCCTGCGTCCTCATCGACGTCGACCGGGCCTCCGCCAACATCTTGCGCGCGCAGGCCTATGCCTACAAGCATGGCAAGAAGCTCCGGCCGCACATCAAGACGCACAAATTGCCCTACTGGGCGAAGAAGCAGATGGAAGCCGGCGCGACTGGTATCACCTGCCAGAAGATCGGCGAGGCCGAGGTGATGGCCGATGCCGGGCTGACCGACATCTTCCTTCCCTACAACATCATCGGCAAGGCGAAGCTCGCCCGGCTGCTGGCGCTGCACAAGCGGGCAAAACTGTCGGTGACCGCCGACAGCCGCGAGACGATCGATGGTCTTGCCGCGACCTTCACCGATCCTGCCCGGCCCCTTTCAGTGCTGATCGAATGCGACACCGGCATGGGCCGCTGCGGCGTACAGACAGCGACGCAGGCGTTGGACCTAGTCAAGCGCATCTCTGCGGCGCCAGGGCTGAAATTCGCAGGCCTGATGACCTATCCGGCCGCCGGCAAGGCACCCGAAGCGAATGTATGGCTGAAGGAAGCGCGGGATCTGCTCTCCGCCTCCGGCATCGCCTGCGAGCGGATCTCCAGCGGCGGCACGCCTGACATGTGGCACGCGGCCGACAGCGACGTGGTGACCGAATACCGTCCCGGCACCTATATCTATCTCGACCGCTATCAGGTGGCGAAAGGCGTGGGCACGAATGACGATTGCGCCCTGACCGTGCTGGCGACCGTCGTCAGCAAGCCGACCTCCACCCGCGCCATTCTCGATTCGGGTTCCAAGGCGTTGACCAGCGACACGCTCGGCATGGAAGGTTTTGGCGAGATCGTCGGCGTGCCGGGAGCCCTTGTCGCCGGGCTCAGCGAAGAGCACGGCAACGTCGCGCTCAAGGAAGGCGCGGATCTTGCCATCGGCGACCGGGTCCGCATTCTGCCCAACCATGCCTGCGTGGTGTCGAACCTCTTCGACGAGGTGCATCTGGTTTCCGGCGACAGGGTGATCGACACGCTGCCTGTCGCCGCCCGCGGCCGCGTGACGTGATCCAAAGCTTGCGGCACCCGAAAAGGATGCCGATTGCTCGCGAAGAGCCCTGGTGATCGCGCTATTTCGCGCGGGAACGCTTCGGCTTCGGAGCCGGCGCGTTGGCGGCGTCGGCCGCCTCCTTTGCCAGCCTCAGTTCCCGAAGCCGCGCGGTTTTCGCGGCTTCAGCCTTCGCGGCGGCGGCATCTTCCGCCTGCACCTGCTGCCATGCATCGGCGCGTTTCTGGAGCGTCACCTCGCGAAACAGCGTCCGTTCCGATTTTTCCTTTGCCATGATGGCTTCGCCTTTGATCATTGTTGGCGTCTATCGTGCGACGCGCTTGGGCGCCGGCAGCAGACCCTCGCGCTGCGCGAGCTTTCGCGCGGCTTTCCGCGAGCGTCTGACCGCGTCGGCTTTCTCGCGCACGCGGCGCTCCGACGGCTTCTCATAGGCACGTCTCGCCTTCATCTCGCGAAACACGCCTTCGCGTTGCAATTTGCGCTTCAGCGCACGAAGGGCCTGTTCGACATTGTTGTCTCTGACCAATACTTGCAAAGCAATCTCCTTCCAGAAAAGCAAAAGGGGCCGGATGTCCGACCCCTCCCAGATGCTCATCACGCCGCCAGTACATCCGTGGTCGGCGCGAGACGCAAATTCGTGTGGCTTATGCCGCGGACAGATTCGTCGCGGCGCTCTTGCCGCTGCGGCGATCCTGCTCGACGTCGAAGTTCACCTTCTGGCCTTCGGCAAGCGAGCGCATGCCCGCGCGCTCCACGGCCGAGATGTGGACGAAAACGTCCGCGCCGCCGGCGTCGGGAGAAATGAAGCCGAAGCCCTTGGTGGTGTTGAAGAATTTCACGGTACCTGTGTTCATGACGATTTCCTTTCAAATCGGCAGATAAGACAAAGCACGCAAAGCGACATGCGATGCGGCGCGAGAGATCGATTTTGAAGGGAAGATCGGCAGAGCGCTGAAGCGCGAAGACAAACTATTCGGCAAGATCGATAGGGGTTACATAAGGCATACGCCCTGTGTTTACAAGGGGCGTGGATTTGTGTCCTGGAATGAACAGTCGAGCTGCACGGAAGAACTGATGGCACGCACACCGAACTACAATTTCGAACGGAAGGAACGCGAAAGGCTGAAGGCCGAAAAGAAGGCCGAGAAGCTCGCAGCGAAAGCAGCGGAGGGGATGGGCCTGGCGTCCAACCTTCTCTGGCATCTAAGCTATTGTTTTACATGGCGCAGATGATGGTTTGAATGGTCATCTGGTTCAGTCGCGACTGGCAGCGAAACGGATGACTGTGGTCCCTATGCTCTCACGCGGAGATCAACGGACCCGTCCGCTGCGGCGCGCCGTGGATTCACGACGGCCGTCTTCCGTCCCGCACGATTCTGGTCTTCCCTGAGAGGGGTGCCAAAATGTAGGCATGTCTCATCACATTGACATGACGGCAATTTTTTAAGCGCCGTGGTGGAGCCCGGCAAGATGAATTCGACGCTCTCCTTCCTTCTGGTCCTCCTGACCCGGCTCTTCATGCCGCGGCACAACGCGCAGATGCGGCTGCTCCGGGCGCAGATCCATATTCTACGGGCCCGCATCCCGGCGCAAAGGATCATCCTGTCCCCGGCCGAAAAATCCGAGCTGCTGCGCATCGGGGCGGAGTGCGGACACGATATCGCCGGGCTCATGGAGGTGGCCAAACCCGCGACCTACAAGCGCTGGCTCGCCCAGATGCGCGCCGGCCGCGCGTTCAAGGCCGTGGGCAGGCCGCGCCTGACGCAGGAGCTGCGCGATGTCGTCATCCGCATCGGGTCGGAAAACCTCCTCTGGGGCTACAAGCGGATCGCCGGGGAGCTGAAAAAGCTCGGGCTTTACGCCGGCGCCAATTCGGTCAGGCGCATTCTCAATGAGGCGGGCATCCACCCGAGCCCGGAGAAGCGGAGAAAGAAACCGGCCCTGCCGTGGACCACGTTCGTTCGGGCGCATATGGAAAGCATGGTCGCCTGCGACTTCTTCACCAAGACCGTGTTGACGGCCCGCGGGCCGCTGACGGCCTATGTGCTGATCTTCATCCATCTCGGCAGCCGTCGCGTGTTTTGCAGCGCCCCGACCTATACTCCCGACTCGGCATGGGTGACGCAGCAGGCTCGCAACACACTGATGTGGTGCGCGGAGCAAGGGATCACGCCGCGGTTCCTGATCCGCGACGCCGACACCAAGTTCAGCGCCAGCTTCGATGCCGTCTGGGTCTCGGAAGCCGCCCGGGTCATCCAGATCCCGCACAGGGCGCCCAACGCCAATGCCTTCGCCGAATCCTTCATCGGCACCATCAAGCGCGAATGCCTGGATTTCTTCGTCTGCTTCAGCCGGTCGCAGCTCGACTACATCCTGCGCACATGGGTGCGCCATTACAACGTCGAGCGCCCGCATCGCGGCCGGGACATTGGGAACAACGTGCTTCAGGTCGATTTCCGCCCCGCCCGCGACGGCCCGATCCGCTGTCGGCGCCAGCTTGGCGGCATCATCACGTCCTACAGCCGCGAAGCGGCATGATCCGCGGTAAGGACGCGAGCCGCAGAAGGCTTGACGGCTTTGACGCCGAGGGCATCCGCCAGAGGCTCCCATGGCAGCCACCTCGGCCAGTCGCTGCCTCGAGACCGTGTGTCTGGTACATCGCGATGCCGTCAGGGGAGTGCGGCATTCACCCCATCTCTACATTAAGGCATTGATTTCTTTAGACCAGACCCCATCGGTTCTCGCTTCAGATCACGAACACCGGCGCGAATCCGCCCCCTGACGTCCTGAAGTTCGTGGTCTGACCTTCATAAAGGCGCGCGGCCACCAGAAGCACCTGCCCATCATAGGTATACAATCGCACGTCCATTTTGCGCGTCTGGGGTGCCTCGTCGATCTTGATCATGCGCTCGCTGGGGCGGACCAGTGTCTGAGCAACGTATCCGCCCTCCGCGATTTCCGCCCAGACTCCTTTCGTCAGCTTGTCGCCACGATAGACCGCCTTGCCGCCATGTCCTCCGGTCGGCTTGAAGAAGAGATCCTTGCGGGATTTCCAATGTGCATCAGCATTGTCGGGATTGACCAGGACCGTGCGTGGCACGGCATCAAGCAGGGCGCGAAATCGCGGCTCCACTCCCCATGCCTCAAGCGTCGCGGAATTCGAAAGAAGCGAAAGGTTGCGCTTGTCGGCAAGGAGTGCGTGGTTGTGCGGATTGGGTGTCACGACCACCGCGCCATCCTGGTAGGCCTCCCGCAGGGCCTTGTGCCCGGGCTGATCGAAGGCGAAATCGGTGACCCGGTTGTAGACGAGATCGATCGCCATTCCGTCGACGCTGAGCCGACCATTTTCATAGCGAAGGTGACCGGCGTCGGCGATGACCGCGTCTATCCCTCGAGCCGCGAAAACCTGCCGTGCGAGCAGGAATTCAGGATAGAGATACTGTTCGGGCGGACTGTCATCGACGATGGCGATGCGTTGTGGCGCGCCCGCTCCCCGCTGCCGAGTCCATTCGTTCTGGAACATCCGGAACGCCGCGTCCTCAAAGGATAGCAGCGTCGGGGGGATGTCCATTTCGGCGCAACACGCGCGCTGCGCCCTTGCAAGAAAGGCATTGAGAAATGCCCCGCCGGCATTGGTATTGATCTCGATCAGCCGGGGGCCGTCTTCGCCAAGATGAAAGTCGTAGCCCATCAATGCCCCGAGCGGGCCGTGATCCGCCCGCGCGATTTCCGGCGCCCAGGAAAGGACCGCGGATTTGTATGCAGCAACCTGCGCGGTGGTCTCGACCGCCACCGCGATATCTTGCATCTCGGTCACCGCTGCGGCCGAAAGAAACACCGGCACCTGCGAGAAAAGGTGGGCCTTGGGGAGGATGAGCGTCTCGAAGAACGCCGGCTCACCGGCCTCCTGTTCCAGCGCTTCGCGGAGCAACGGAAGGTCCAGCGTGACGCAGAAGCAGTTCTTGTTGAGCCGGTCCGTGCGGTCCTGAATTCGTTCCGAGGAACCGGAGCCCGGATTGTTCATCGAGAGAGAACCCGAGGCTGCTCCCAGGTCCGGCGCGCTCCAAGTGCAAGGCAAGCCATGAATACCCCCACAAACATCATTCCCCAGGATTCTCACATCAGACGAACCCAATATGCCGCTTCTGTTGGGCAGCCTCAACGGAGGACACCGACTGTTGCGAACCCGGTCCTTGCTCTTCATCCCCAACATCATCCGGCCCGTGCGTCGCCAGCATGCCCTCCGCCATCATCGCTCAGCGTGCTTGCGACACGTTCTCCTGGTAGGCCCGCTCGCGTTCCGGCCAGGTGCTCTTGATATAGGCGAGCACAGCCCGGATCTCGGTCTCGCTGAGGACATCGGCAAAACCGGGCATGTCGCTTTCATAGCCGCCCCCGACGATGGCGGCCGTGCCTTCCTCGACGATGCGGAACAGGACCTCATCGGCGTGGTGCCATGTGTGGCCGCTCTCATCATGCGGTGGCGCAGGCAGTCGTCCGGAGGGAAGCGGCGAGCGCCAGTCAGGCTGTCCCTCCAGATCGGCGCCATGGCATGAGGCGCATTGGTCCGCGTAGACCTGCCGGCCCTGTTCGATGACTTCTGCGGATGCCGGGGCGGTGGATGCGGTCCGGGTATAGTGCCTTCCAGCGAAAACCGCCAGGATCAAGCCTCCGGCGAGCAACCCGAGCCACACAATATTACCGAGATTACCGAGTTCTTTTCGCTTGAGTTGCATGATCGGTGGTGAGGAATTTCAATTGGCTACATGCCGAGGATGAATACCTGCCAGAATCATGACGCTGGCGGCAATGGACATTCCTGTGACCAGCGCCTATCTTTCCGGCATGTTCGCGCGCCTCGTCACCATGCTTGCCGTACTCGTGATCGCCGTCATGACGACGGTGACCTCCGCGCACGCGGCGCGCTTGAGCGCGGAACTAGATCACACAGCGCATGCCAGCGAGATGATGCACGTCGCTGCCGGCAGCGAAAACCCCTGTGATGGCGACCAGCACTGTGGCTCAGGTGACGCCGAATCCTGCGAGGTGCTTTGCGCTGGTCTTTCGGTCTTTTTGAGCTCGCCGAGCGACAGCTCTGGCAGCAATTACGCGCCCGCCAGCCATGACCTGCCCACCGGTGCAGTGCTTGCCAGTCGGGCACCGGGGTTGAACGAACGACCTCCCAAGATCCGTCTCCTCTGATCGTGCGCCCGGGCCGAGGCCCGCGACGCCCTGTCGGTTTTGATGAACGGGACAGGCTGTCCCGAGGAGACGACCATGAATACCCTCTCACGACGCGGCTTTCTCGCCGCCGGCGCAGCCGTGCTGGCCTATGCGCATCTGCCCCGGATCTCGGCGGCGCAGGATGTGGTTCCGCTGTCTCTGCACGCCGCCAGCCGGGTGCTGGACATCGACGGTCGCGCCGCCACTGTCTGGGGTTTGGCTGGGCCGACAGGACAGGGCCTGATGCTCGACCCCAGCGCGCGCTTCCGGGTGGATCTGCGCAACGATCTCGATACCGCCACGCTGATCCATTGGCACGGCCAGATCCCGCCCAACGCACAGGATGGCGTGCCCGACATGCCCTTGCCGATGCTCGCCCCCGGCGAGACACGCGCCTATGACTTCGCGCCGCTGCCCGGCACCTACTGGATGCACGCGCATGTGCCACTGCACGAGATGCGCCTTCTGGCCGCGCCGCTGATCGTGCGCAGCGCCGAGGACATCAGCACTGACCGGCAGGAGGTAGTGCTGTTCCTGCATGATTTCTCGTTCAAGGCGCCCGAGGATGTGATGGCCGAGATCCTCGGCGGCCACGGAGGTGGTCACGGCGCGGGCATGGCTGGCATGGACCACGGAGCGATGGGGAACATGCCGATGGGCGGCATGGATCACGGCGCCATGGGTGGCATGATGGGGATGGGTGCCATGGGCGGCATGGCGATGGACCTCAACGACTACGATTGGGACGCCTATCTTGCCAATGACCGCACGCTTTCGGACCCCGAGGTGGTGCCGGTCGAGCGCGGCGGGCGCATCCGCCTGCGGGTGATCAACGCCGCCGCGGCAACGGTGTTCTGGATCGAGACCGGCGAAGCGCAGGCCCGGCTCGTCGCGGTGGACGGACATTCGGTTCAGCCGGTCCCGGGCACGCGCTTCGGCCTTGCCATGGGCCAACGACTCGATCTGGAGATCGACCTGCCGTCCGAGGGCGGCGCATGGCCGATCCTCGCGCTGCGGGAAGGCGCGCGTGAGCGCACCGGCCTGATCCTTGCCACGCAGGGCGCCGAGATACGGCGCATTGATGCCATGGCTGAGGCCGAAGCGCCTGCCTTCGACACCGACCTTGGGCAGGAGTCGCGCCTGATCGCCGCGGAGGCCTTGCCGGATCGGCCGGCGGACCGCAGCCACATGGTGATGCTGGGCGGCACGATGCAGCCCTATGTGTGGACGATCAACGGGGCCGTCTGGGGCCAGCATCGCCCGATTGCCGCACGAAGCGGAGAGCGGGTCGTGCTGTCCTTCCACAACATGTCGATGATGGGCCACCCGATGCACCTGCACGGGCATGTGTTCCAGGTCGTCGGGCTGAACGGACGTGCGGTCGCGGGCGCGCGGCGCGACACGGTCTATGTGCCGCCGATGTCGATGGTCGATGTGGCACTCGACGCCGGCGAGGCCGCGCGCTGGATGCTGCATTGCCACCACATGCCGCATCTCGAAACCGGCATGATGACCGAGTTCGCGGTCGGCACATGACCGCGCGATGCCGGGGGCGCCGCATGTCAGCGCCCCTCGGCGGAAAACCTGCAAAGGGCAGTATTTCAAGCTTCCCGATCGCCTCTTGACCTTCCAGCGGTTGGAAAGCGCAGAACAGGTGAAACGCAAGCTCAGGATGAAACGCCGAGGAGGCGTGGAAATGACCAGCAAGACCGAACACGATCACCAGAAACATGCGCACGCTCATTCGACCCACGGGCATGTGCACGATCACGCGCATGACCACGCGGCCGCCGCGCCGGACACAGCCCACAAGGTCAAGGACCCGGTCTGCGGCATGATGGTCGATCCCCACACGACCGCGCACAAGGCCGAGCATGGCGGCCGGCCCTATTACTTCTGCTCGGCCGGATGCCGAACGAAGTTCCTGGCAGACCCGGACCGCTATCTGGATCCGGAAGCGGCGACCGAGAAGGCCGAGCCGGTTCCCGAGGGGACGATCTACACCTGCCCGATGCACCCCGAGATCCGCCAGGTCGGGCCGGGGTCATGCCCGATCTGCGGCATGGCGCTGGAGCCGGTGCTGGTCAGCCTGGAGGCCGGACCCAATGAGGAACTGATCGACATGACGCGCCGGTTCTGGATCGGGCTGGCGCTGACGATTCCAGTGGTGATCCTCGAAATGGGCGGCCATTTTCTTGGCCTGACTCACTATATCGGCCAACTGACCTCGAACTGGTTGCAACTGATCCTCGCAACGCCGGTCGTGCTATGGGCTGGTTGGCCGTTCTTCCAGCGCGGCTGGCAGTCGCTGGTCAACCGCAGCCTCAACATGTTCACCCTGATCGCCATGGGCACCGGGGCGGCGTGGATCTACAGCGTCGTCGCCACGCTGGCGCCCGGCATCTTTCCCGACGCCTTCCGAGAGCACGACGGCTCGGTCGCGGTCTATTTCGAGGCGGCGGCGGTCATCACCGTCCTAGTCCTGCTCGGGCAGGTGCTGGAACTGCGCGCGCGAGAGAGCACCAGCGGCGCGATCCGCGCGCTCCTGGACCTTGCCCCCAAGACCGCCCGGATCATTCGTGACGACGGCACCGAGGAGGAAGTTCAGCTCGACAGTGTGCAGGTCGGCGACCGCCTGCGGGTGCGTCCCGGCGAGAAAGTGCCCGTCGATGGCGAGGTGCTGGAGGGCCGCAGCGCCGTCGATGAATCGATGGTGACGGGCGAGTCGATGCCGGTGACCAAGGAGGTCGGCGCCAAGGCCATCGGCGGCACCATGAACCAGTCGGGCGCGCTGGTGATCGAGGCGAAGAAGGTCGGCCGCGACACCATGCTGTCGCAGATCGTCCAGCTCGTCGCCGAGGCGCAGCGAAGCCGCGCGCCGATCCAGCGGCTCGCCGATCAGGTCTCCGGCTGGTTCGTGCCGGCGGTGATCCTGGTCGCCATCCTCGCCTTCGTCGCCTGGTCGATCTGGGGGCCGGAGCCGCGCTTCTCCTTCGGTCTCATCGCGGCGGTCTCGGTCCTGATCATTGCCTGCCCCTGCGCGCTGGGGCTGGCGACGCCGATGTCGATCATGGTGGGCGTCGGGCGCGGCGCGCAGGCGGGGGTGCTGATCAAGAACGCCGAGGCGCTGGAGCACATGGAGAAGGTCAACACCATCATCGTCGACAAGACCGGAACCTTGACCGAGGGCCGGCCCGCCGTCACCGCCATCGTGCCGGCGGCGGGCTTTACCGAAGGTGAGGCGCTGCGCCTTGCCGCCAGCGTCGAACGCGCGAGCGAGCATCCCCTCGCGCTTGCCATCGTTCGCGCGGCGGACGAACGCGGGATCGCGGCCGCGCCGGTCGCGGATTTCGATTCGCCCACCGGCAAGGGCGCCTATGGCACGGTCGAGGGCAAGCGCATCGCGCTTGGCAACGCAAAATTCCTCGCCGAACATGGGGTCGATGTCGCGCCGCTGGCCGATGAGGCCGACCGGCTGCGCGAGGACGGGGCGACCGCGATCTTCATGGGCGTCGATGGTCGCGTCGCGGCAATCTTTGCCATCGCCGATCCAGTCAAGCCCTCGACGCCCGAGGCGCTGGCCGCGCTCAAGGCGCAAGGCATCCGTGTGGTCATGCTGACGGGGGACAACTGGACGACGGCGAAGGCCGTCGCCCGCCGGCTCGGCATCGACGAAATCGAAGCCGAGGTTCTCCCCGATCAGAAAAGCGCGGTCGTCGCGCGGCACAAGGCGGCGGGCGAGGTGGTGGCGATGGCCGGCGACGGCGTCAACGACGCGCCGGCGCTGGCTGCCGCCGATGTCGGCATCGCCATGGGCACCGGCACCGATGTGGCGATGGAAAGCGCCGGCGTCACCCTGCTCAAGGGCGATCTCAACGGTATCGTCCGCGCCCGCCGGCTGTCGGAAGCGGTCATGGGCAACATTCGCCAGAACCTGTTCTTCGCCTTCATCTACAACGCGCTTGGCGTGCCGGTCGCGGCGGGGGTGCTCTATCCGTTCTTAGGCATCCTGCTGTCGCCGATCATCGCCGCTGCCGCCATGGCGCTGTCCTCGGTCAGCGTGATCGCCAATGCCGCCCGGCTGCGGAGGGTGAAGCTGTGATCGCCGTGCGGCATCAACAGCCGAACCCGCGCACGCACATGCCGACGTCGTGCCGCGGCAGATGCGTACCTGCTCACCCCTTCGTGCGTCGCGCCCCGACCGTGACGGCGAGACAATGCAATCCATGAAACGAGGTGTGACGATGAGAAACGATCACAACATTAGCCGGCGCACCATTCTGGCCGCTGTCGGAGTGCTGCCCTTGCTGATGTCGATGCCGGGGCGGGGACATGCCGAAGCGCTGCCGCTGGTGAGCGTCAGCAAGGATCCGTCCTGCGGCTGCTGTGACGGCTGGGTCGCGCATATCGAGGCGGCGGGGTTCCCTGTGCGGGTGGTGGAGTCCGCCGACATGGACAGCCTCAAGCAACGCCTCGGCGTGCCGGCCGATCTGGCATCGTGCCACACCGCCGAGGTGGGCGGCTATGTGGTCGAGGGCCATGTCCCCGCCGAAGCAATCCGCCGCCTTCTGTCCGAGCGGCCCGAGGCGACAGGGCTGGCCGTTCCCGGCATGCCCGCCGGTTCGCCTGGCATGGATTTTCCGGGCGTGGATCCCGAACCCTACGAAGCGTTCCTGTTCGGCCAGACCACCCGCAGCTTCGGGCGCTTCCTCGGTTCACGGGAAATCTGACACAGGCAGGCCCGACATGACCGCCCAGCTTGCGCATGATCGAAAGCAGCACCTGGCCGAGGCGACTTGCCTCCGTCAGCGGAGCGGTCTCGTCACGGCTGGTGGCGCGCGACGGGAACGCGGCAACGCATCGGTCTCGCGGGGCACCGAGAAGGCAGGTGGCGCATGAGCGAGCGTGCACGAGTTGCTTTTCGGGCGGGGTATGGCCGATTGCGCCAGGTTGCAGTCTGCATCCTGCTGCTTGCCATCGGCGCCCTGGTTCTGCAGGCGTCGGCACATGCCGGCCCAGCCGGACACGCCATCCACCAGCAACAAAGCGCCGCCACGGCAGGCCACTGCACCCAGCATCACATGCTGGTTGACCATGGCGCTGGTTCAACTGCTGGCTGCGTCAGTGCTGACAGCGGCGTCAGTCTGGTGGACTGCTGCCAAGCCTGTCTGATCGCCGCCGTTCCCGTCGAGCCGCCGGCGTTGGGCGTATCCGCAAGTAGTGAGGTTTTTCTCGGTCTGCGCCGTGACTTCTGCGGGCGATCCCCCGCAGGAATCCTGAAGCCGCCCCGTCTGATCGCGGCGTGAGCGCCGGGAATTGTCGGGAGATCCCGAGATGTCTCCGGCCGCCCCGCGCCAACCCGAGAAACCGACGAACAGAACGGAGAACCGCGTCCGCGAATCCGGGCCGGGGCTCTCGGAACCAAAGGATGAAATCAATGAATCGAACCGTAATCGCCCTTTGCGCCAGCATCCTCTCCGGCCTGGCGGGCGCTGCCTTCGCTCAGGCCGAGCATGACACCCACCACCCGGCAACCCCGCCCGCACAGGCGGAGCAGGTGCCCGCGCCGACGCCTCCCACAGGCCAGATGTCCCGCATGCAGGGCATGACCGGCATGCAAGGGATGATGCCCGAGCAGTGCCAGGCCATGATGCAGGCCATGACTCCTGAATGCATGGGCGCGATGCAGCAGATGATGCAGGGCGGGATGATGGCCACGCCGCACGCCGAGGCGGCCCCGGCGAAGGAAAGCCTTCCCGACTTCACGCAGGCCAACATCGACGCCATGAATGCGATGCACGGGCCGATGATGGACGGCGTCATGGCCGACGATGCCGATGTCGCTTTCGTCCGGGGCATGATCCCGCATCATCAGGGCGCGATCGACATGGCCCGGATCGTCCAGCAATACGGGGACGATCCGCAGACGAAGGCATGGGCGGACCAGATCATCGCGGCGCAGGAGCGCGAGATCGCCGAAATGCAGGCCTGGCTGGCGGCGAACGCCGGGGAGACAGCGGCGACCTTGGGTCAGACAGTTGGAACCGTCTGGTCCGCCAATGAAGGCGGCAATTCCATCAGCGCCATCGATCTTGGCACCGGGGCGGTCGACACCGTTTCCATCCCGGTCGCGCCGCACAACGTCGATCTGACGCCCGATGGCAAGCTGCTGCTGGCGGTCGGTGATCCTGCCGTCGATGGGGATCACGGGTCGGACGGGCACGGGCACGGCGCGGAAGGCGCGGCCGAGGGTCTGCTGGTCATCCTCGATCCACAGAACCTCTCGACGCCTAAGGCGACCGTCGCAGTAGGCTCGCACCCGGCCCATGTGGTCGCCGACCGGCAGGGGCGCGCTTTTGTCTCGCTGGCCGGCGGCGACGAGATCGCCGTGGTCGATCTTGCACGGGCCGAGGTCATCGGGCGCATCGCGACGGGCGAGTATCCGCACGGCCTGCGGCTCAGCCCGGACGAGACGCAGCTTTACGTCGCCAATGTCGAGGACGGGACCGTGTCCGTCATCGACACGCAGGCGCTTTCCGAGGCGGCGCGCATTCCGGTCGGGACCGCGCCCGTTCAGGTCGGGTTCACACCCTCGGGCGATCAGGTCTACGTCTCGCTTCGCGACGAAAACCGTGTGGCGGTCATCGACACCTCTACCCGCGAGGTGACGGACAGGATCGACGTCGGGCCGAATCCGATCCAGATGTTCGCGACCCCGGACGGAGTCTATGTCTATGTGGCCAACCAGGGCACCGACGCGGAGCCGAACGACACCGTGTCCGTGATCGACACCGCGACCGGTCAGGTGGTGAAAACCCTCACCACCGGTGGCGGCGCACATGGCGTCTCGGCATCGGCGGACGGTGCCTTGGTGTTCGTGACCAACATCGCCGATGACAGCGTGTCGATCATCGACGTCGCGAGGCAGGAAGTGGTGAGCACGGTACCGGTCGGCGATCGTCCGAATGGCATCGTCTACGGCGGATGAGCCGTTGAGCAATCGGCGCCGGAGATCTCTCCGGCGCCAGTCGTCGGCCGGGGACTGAGCGCGACTCCCGGCCGCCGTCGAAGATCTTGAACTTGATGATGATGCCGGTCAGCAGCGCCAGCACTACGCCGGCCGAGATCCCTGAACGCTGTCGGGGTGCTGCTCGCGCTGCTTGCCCCGCCGCTGCAACGAGCAGCAATCCAATGGTCTGGTCGTGGGTATTGGGGCTGAATCGGCTGCAATTGACTGAGCTGCTTGGCGCGACAAGTTCACAACTTGTCACTGCTGGCATCAGTGAAGCTTAGAAGGTGCAGGGTGCACAATTGTGCCCATCGCCGCACGGGACAGATGTGGCATAGACGTGCCACCATTCCGGCGCAGCGAATCCCTGCCGCTCTTTGAATCTGTGAACCTGTGATCCGGGCCGGGCGTGTCGCTCCGGTCGAGGCGTCTGGCGCTTCCCGAAGCGATGCCGCCCGGCCCGGCATTCACACACGCTGGCGTTCATGCCTGCAGATCAAAAGTCCGTCTCGACATAGACCCCGGCGCAGTCGAAGGCGACGGCGGCGGCCGTGGCGCCGAAGCCGTGGCGACAGGAACTGCGTCGCGGCGGGCAGGTCAGCGGTGATCTCCTGGTCGAACGCTGCGCCTGAGACCTCATCCACCACCCGAACCCAGACGGAACTGCCGTTCGGTGGTGCCGCGATGAACAGCGTCAGCACCCCGCCCGTCGTGATGGCGAAACTCGCCCCCATGTCGGTCAGCGTCGGCGCGCCGGTGCCGTCGTTCGCAACCATCTGCCATCGGGTGTGCGTGCCGCGCTGGAAGCCGATGCCGATGCAGTTGATGGCTGCGGCCAAGGTCAACGTCGTCGCCAGCGCGGCCGTGGATCCGTAGAGACCGAAGAACCCCATCCCGGTCGCCTGCAGGGTCGTCAGGGATAGCCGCGTGACAAAGGTCCAGCCGCCAAGCCCCGCCGCATTGCCGCGCCAGCAGGCCCAGCCTGCGGAGCGCTGATCCGCCACTGAGTCAACGACTGCCGCCGAGGTGAGCCGCCAGCGTCGCATGGAGGTGGCGAGGTTCGTCGCGGCGAGCGTGGGCGTGGAAACGGTGCCGACCGAGGTGATCGGCAGGCCCTCGCTGTTGATCGTGGTGCCGGTCGATGGCGACCAGTTTGCGATCCGGTTGACCCCAAAATGCGGCTGGAGCGGGAAGTCCCGCCCCGAGGGGCGCATGACGTCGATCCATGGTGCCCCGGCGCGGCTGCGGGCGTAGATGGCGGCCTTGCCTGCGGGTGGGGGCGATGGCGTGGCGCTGAGGCCCGGAAGAACGGTTGGCTGCGGCAGTTCCACCTGGCCATTGGTGCGGTCAATCCTGATCGCATCGAAGAAGGCTGAACCATCCGGGCTGACCTTGAAGCTGAAGTCGTCCGACCCGAGAAGACCGATCAGCGCCCTTGCCGAAAACCCGGTCTTGAAGGCGAACGCTGCGTCATTCGCCGGGGCGGCCTTGTTCACCGTCGCCTCGATCCCCGCGATTGTTTTGCGTGACCGCGTACCAGGCGCAGAAATCAAGACAAAACGACAACAGGTCTGTCGCACAGGTGAGTTTCTGGTTGCCGAGATTGATGCCAAGCTTGGGGGTTATGGCATAGTTCCCATGGAGCTCGACGGCGCAATCGTCAGCAGCCACTATTTCCTGTTTGAGATCGACGAAGCGAAGCTGCATCGCGGATTTCTAGATTGGTATTCGCGGACACCAGACTTCCTCGAACAAGTTAAAGCGCGCGGTTCTACCAACTACGCAGCGATTCGACCGTCTAACGTGCTCGGCTATGTAATCCCCCTTCCACCCCTCGCCGAGCAGCAGCGCATCGTGGCGCGGCTGGATCGGGTAGCGGGGCTGGTCAGGGCGCGGGCAGAGGCCGCCGCCGCGATGGAGGCCGACCTGCAGGCGATGCTGGCTAAGGCTTTCGCTCGCTGCATCGACGCCGCCCCCCGCCGCCCCATGGCCGAAGTCGCCCCCCTGATCCGCCGACCGGTCGAGATCGAGCCGGACGGCGCCTATCCCGAACTCGGCGTCCGCTCCTTCGGCCGCGGCACCTTCCACAAGCCGGTGCTACGCGGTGGCGATCTGAGTTGGCAGAAGCTGTTCGGGATCGAAAAGGGCGATCTGGTTTTCAGCAACATCAAGGCATGGGAAGGCGCCTTTGCCGTCGCTGGTGTCGATGACCACGGCCGCGTTGGCTCGCATCGCTACCTGACCTGCGTTCCGAACCCGGAAACCGCCACCGCCGATTTCCTCTGGTTTTACCTCCAGTCACCCGAGGTCTTGAGCGCGGTTCAATCGGCATCACCCGGCAGCGCCGACCGCAACCGCACGCTGGCCGTGAAGCGGCTGGAAACCATCGAAGTCCCCATGCCCCCGCTGGAAACCCAACGCTGGTTCGACCGCCTTCAGGCCCGCGCTCGCCGCATCCGCGCCATCCGCGCCGCCTCGGCCCGCGACGCCGACGCCCTGATCCCCGCGCTTCTGCATCAGGTCTTCGGCACCGGGGACAAGGCCGCATGACGCGCGGCGATGACCAGCCCGATCTGCTGTCTGACCTGACCGATCTGGACTTCGCCCGCCATCTGCTGGCCGAGATGCACGACGACCTGCACGGCAAGGTCTCGCGCTATCGCATGCTGACCGATCTCAGCCGCGATCTCGGCCCGAACGGCACGATGATTTTCGGCGGCCAGGCCGCCCACTTTGCCTGGATCGAGGCACGCTCGTCCTTCGTCCACGGCAACTTCGCCGCCACAATCCTGCTGTGCCAGGGGCTCGTCGAGCATCTGCTGGCGGCATATCTCCACGCCGGCCTCCTGATCGATGACATCCCCGACCGTATCCCGTTCCGCGAAACCCTGCGTCGCTGCCGGGAGCGGGACGTGATCTCCGATCATGACGTGACCGACCTGCAAAAGCTGATGGGCCTGCGCAACCCGCTGTCCCATTTCCGGCACGTCGATGATGCCGGCAATCTCGACCGCCGCTCGCTCGACACCGGCCAGCACGCCGCCGACGTCGTTCGCCACGACGCCATCTTCGCCATCGGCCTCGCCGTCAGAATGCTGGCCAAGCCCGCTTTCCGCCTTGGACCGACCGCCTGAGCCGGGTGCCGCGACGCGATTACGGTTCGACTCCGGTTCCATCTCGCTAACGCCCCTCTCGTCGAAGTGCTCAGCCGGGTCGGAAAATAATCAATACCTGCCAATGCTTTGCAGAGCTTTACCAAATCCGCGCAGTCAACAGGTCCGGAGAATATCGGCCCTGAGAGACCGCTTCCGGGCCTCCCGGCACCGGTGCCAGTGCTCAGCCCCACCCGCATAACCCCCGAAAACAACGGAAAAATCCGGCCGCAGCCGGATCGGGAGAACGCTTTCGCGGGGGCAAGTGGCGGAGGGGATGGGCCTCAAATCCAACCTTCTCCACCCAGAAACCCAATAATTGCTACCCAACCGTGACGCCAAACACCGCTCCCACCGCTGCTGTCGCAGCCATTGCGAGAGCGCCCCAGAGGGTGACCCGCGCGGCGCCCCGAACGACACCAGCGCCGCCGGCGGAGGCGCCCAGACCGCCGAGGACCGCAAGGCCGACGATCGTCGATGCCGCCACGAACAGCGCGATCGACGTTTCGGGCGCCAATAGAACGACGATCAGCGGAACGACCGCACCCAGGGCGAATGTTAGAGCCGAGACCAGCGCCGCCTGGATCGGGCGTGCCGTCACGGTCTCGGAGATGCCGAGTTCGTCGCGGGCATGCGATCCGAGCGCGTCGCGTTCGGTCAGCTGGTGGGCCACCTTCTCCGCCAGGTCGCGATCCAGCCCCCGGTCAACGTAGATCCGGGTGAGCTCCTCGAGCTCTGCCTCAGGCGTTTCCGCCAGCTCGCGGGTCTCGCGGGCAAGATCGGCTTGTTCCGCATCGGTCTGGGAACTGACCGAGACGTATTCTCCTGCCGCCATGGACATCGCACCGGCCACGAGGCCAGCCAGCCCCGCGATCAGGACCTCCGGCTTTCCCGATCCTGCCGCGGCGACGCCGACAACGAGGCTCGCAGTCGACACCAGTCCGTCGTTGGCTCCGAGAACGGCGGCCCGCAGCCAGCCGATGCGATGCACCATGTGGATTTCGGAATGCGAGAGGCGGCTCATGGCGTGGCTCCTTGCGCGATGTCGGCCTGCCCGGAGGAGACAGCCTTTGGATTCGGGATAGTGGGCTCATGGGGCGCGATGCGCAGCGCGCGCAGGGCGTTCAGGATCACGGCGACGTCGATGATCTCCTGCAGGAGCGCCCCCTGCACCGGAGTGAGATAGCCGAAAGCCGCGGCGATCATGCCCATGACCGACAGGCCGATTCCGGCGACAACGCTCTCGACAGCGATGCGGCGCGCACCGCGCGCAATCTCGATCCCCGGCCCGAGCCGGTCGATACGGTCGACGAGCAGCACGACGTCTGCCGCCTCCGCCGATGCAGCGGCTCCGCGTGCGCCCATCGCGACACCCACATCGGCCGCTGCGAGAGCCGGCGCGTCGTTGACGCCGTCGCCCACCATCATCACGGGCCCGCGCTTGCGCTCGGAGAGAACCAGCAGAACCTTCTGGTCGGGCGTGAGCCCGGCGCGCAGCCCGTCGAGGCCAAGCCCCTCGGTCACGCGCTCAGCCACGTCCGCGCGGTCGCCGGTGGCGAGCAGGATACGCGCGATGCCCTCGCGGCGCAGACCGTCGAGCATGGCGCCCGCACCCTCGCGCAGCGGATCGGACATCACGAGGTGCCCTGCCATTTGCCCGTCGACGGCGACGGCGACGAGAACCGAACCGGCGGCAATGGCGGAATGATCGCCCGGCTGGCGCCCCACGCGCGCGGCCACGAAGCCGTCGCCACCGACGATGACCTTCCGGCCCTCGACATGGCCCACGACGCCTTCACCCGGGATCTCAGCCACGTCCGACGGAACCGGCAGCGTGAAGCCGCGCGCCTTCGCGGCCGCAACGATGGCCTGCGCCACGGGGTGCTTGGACGCCTGGTCGAGCGCTGCAGCGAGGCGCAGTATGTCGTCCTCCGCCATCCCGTCGTGGCTATCGATCGAGACGATCTGCGGCCGGCCGTCCGTCAGCGTGCCGGTCTTGTCGAGGATCAGCGTTCGGATGCGCGCCATCGTCTCGAGCGGTCCCGCGCCCTTGATCAGCACCCCGAAATGCGCGGCACGCGACAGCCCGGCCACCAGCGCCACCGGCACGGCGAGGATCAGCGGACAGGGCGTGGCGACAACGAGCACGGCGACGGCCCGGATCGGATCGCCGGTGAACCACCAGGCCGCGAAGGCGATGCTGACCGTGACCGCGAGAAAGCCCAGCGACCAGCGGTCGGCCAGCCGCGACATCGGCGCCTTCGAGGCCTGCGCCTCCTCGACCAGCCGGACGATCCCGGCATAAGTGCTGTCCTTGGCTTCTCTCGTCGCCGTCAGATCGAACGCCTCGCCTGCGTTTGTGGAGCCGCTCATGGCTTCGGCGCCGTGGGCGAGGCGCACTGGCAGGGACTCGCCCGTCAGCGCTGAGGTGTCGACGAAGGCCGTCTCCGAGGCCACCGTGCCGTCCACCGGCACCACGTCGCCCTGACGTATCAGGAGGCGGTCGCCGGGCGCGATGTGGTCGAGCGGGATCTCCTCCAGCCCGCCGTTGCGGTGCCGGGTCGCGGTCCGCGGCACGCGGGAGAGGAGGTCGTGCATCTCGCGCCGGGCGCGGCCTTCGGCGAAGGCTTCGAGGAATGTGCCGCCGGAATACATCACCGCGACCACCGCCGCGGCGAGGGTCTCGCCGAAGACGAGCGCCGCCGACATCGACAGCGCTGCGACGATATCGAGGCCCACCTCGCCGGAGCGCAGGCTGCGCAGGATCTCGACCACGAGCGCGGCGAGCGCTGGAACGACGCCGGCGATCCAGATCAGGTTCGCAGCGTTGGGTCGGCCGGAAAAGTAGAACGCAAGTCCCGCAAACAGGCCGGTCGCGGCAATGAGCAGGATAGCGGTCTTGAAGCGGTCAGTCCTTGTCGTCTCCATGCGGCCTATCTCCCCTCTGCAGGGGTAATCGCCGCTGGCTCTTCGGAAAAAAGTCGTCCGACTCCCACGCCCCTCACGCTCCCGCAATCTTCGCGCAAGAGGAACAGGGCGTCGAGCCCTTCTTTTCTTGCGAGTTCGGCCCCTTTGCCGAGACCGAGCACCATGAGCGCTGTCGCCCAGGCATCGGCCTCGGCACAGCTGCGGGCAACGACGGTGACGGAGGCCGGCGATGCGATCAGCGGCGCACCGCGCCTCGGGTCCATTGTGTGCGACAGGCGTCGTCCCTGAACCTCGACCCAGTGGCGATAATCGCCGGAGGTGGCGACGGCGGCATCCTGCAGCGCGAGGATCGAATGCGGCGTCCGGCGTTCCGCGTCCGGCGCCTCGACCGCAATGCTCCAGGCCTCGCCGTCAGGCCGGAGACCCATCGCGCGCATCTCGCCATCGACCCCGACGAGGGCGTCGGCGATCCCGTAATCGCGCAGGGTTTCGGCCAAACGGTCCACGCCGTAGCCCTTGGCTATGCCGTTCAGATCCAGCGCTATGGGAGCGACCTTGCAGATGCGGTCGCCTTCGAACTCCAGAGCCTGATCCGCCGGGCGGCGCGGGGTTTTCATCGCGGCGCGGATGCCCTCGGGCGCGGCCGTCTTCGGCCCGAACCCCCAGGCCGTCACCGCGTCACCCATGCCGATGTCGAACGCGCCGCCGGATATGCGCCCGATCTTTAGGCCGAGTCGCAGCACCTCGGCGAGCCGCGCGGGAAGCGCGATCCATTCGCCCACCGGCGCCGCGTTGAGCCGCATCAGGCCGCTGTCGGGCTTCCAGGTCGACATCTGTCCGTCCACTTCGTCCACGGCCGCCTGCAGCGCCGTGCGGATCGGCGCCGTGTCGAGACCGGGCCCTGCGAAGAACAGCGCCGACCAGCGCGTGCCCATGGTCGCCCCATTCAGGGCGTGCCTCGTCAGCTCAGTAGACATCTTCGACATACCGCCCCTCCGCCTTCAGGACCGCCGGCGTCAGCCCGGCCGGTGCGAGGATCTCGGCCAGCGCCTCGGCCACGCCGGCGGCCATGTCCCGTCCGCCGCAGACCATCACGCGCGCGCCATTGCGGATGAGCTCTGCGACCTGAGTGGCCTCGCTGCGCAGCGCGTCCTGGACGTAATGGGGACGCGCCCCGCGCGAGACGGCGGTGACCAGCCGGCTTACACGCCCTTCGTCCTGCCATCCGGGGAACTCCTCGCCGTAGAAGAAATCGCTGTCGGGATGGCGCATGCCGAAGAACAGGTGGATCGGCCTGCGGCGCGTATTGCCGCGCACAAAGCCCGCTAGCGGCCCGATGCCGGTCCCTGCGCCGATCAGGATCAGGGGCGCCCGGCTCCGCCCCGGACGGAAACCGGGGTTGGGGCGCAAGAAGGCGCTCACCGTGTCGCCAGGTTCCAGCGCTGTGAGCTGACCCGAGCAGAGGCCGCCGGGATGCTTCTTGACCACGATCTCGATGAAGCCGTCGCGGCGCCCAGAGGCGAGCGAATAGAGCCGCGGGACGGTCCCGCCTTCGGGCAGAATGCCGATCAGGTCACCCGCCTGGAACCGTGCGAACCCGCCCCCGAGCAGCCGTTGCCCGAGCGAGACGCGGGGAAACGCGAAGCGGAGGATCGCCGTCGGGGCCTGCACCTCAGCGCCGTAGTCGCGCCGCGAGACGAGGGTCAGCGTGGTCGTTTGCGGCTGGACCGGCTGGTGCGTCAGTTCGAGCGCAATGCCGAGCACGTCTCCGAGCGCCCGGCCCCAGCGCGCGAAATCCTGCGGCGATTGCCGGTCGATTGTGTCGAGCGGCAGAAGCTCGGGCCAACCCTTCGCCTGCGCCGCTGCCGCGACGTCCCTTGCGAAGGCGCAATAGGCCGGAAAGCTGCGGTCGCCGAAGCCGAGCACCGCCAGAGAAATGTCCGGCGCCCTGTCGGAAGCGTTTAGCCGCTCGAGAAAGCCCTTCGCCGAGGCGGGCGCCGCGCCGTCGCCATAGGTTGCGGCGAGCAGGATGATCCGCTGGGCCGTAGCGTAGCGTTCTGGCGCGAAGGCCGACATCGGTGCTGTGTGTACCTTCTGCCCGGCTTGCGTCAGTGCGGTGTGGAGCGTGGCCGCAAATCCCCAGGTGCTGCCGCCCTCGCTGCCGACGAGCAGGATCGTCTCGGCACGTCCCGCGGGCTGATTGCCTCGGATGCGCGGCCGACCGCGCCGCCCGGCGAGCCAGATCAGCACGCCGGTCGCGCCCATCGCGGGCACGCCGAGCGCCATGAGGCCGAGCACCAGGCCGAGCGTCGCCGCGCCCTGTCCGGTGTGCAGCATGTAGATGGTCTCCGAGACGCGCTCCCATCCCGTGAGGTCGGCCCAGGCCAGGAGGTCTCCGTCGCCCTGGTCGAGATAGCCGGTGCCCCGGTCGGTCTTGAGCGTGAACACGTCCGTCGCGTCGCCGGGATAGGGAAAGCTCAGTTCGCGCAACTCGGCGACGGGCGTCTGCTGCAGCGTGGCCATTCGGTCCGGCGCAAACCCCGTCGCTCCACTGACCTCGGTCGGCATGGCCGGGATGGCGCTGCCATCCGGCAGGAGATCGAAGGTCGACGCCGTCATCCAGAGGGCGGTCGTGGAAGACAGAACGAAGCCGACGACGGCGATCCGGGCGATCTCGACGTGCAGCCTGCCCGCGAGCGGACCGCGCAGGCGCGCGAACCAGTGCCGCCAGCCGCCCGTCCGCCGCGCGACCAGCGCCGCACCGGAGAGCGAGAGGATCAGCATCGCGGCAGCCCCTGCAGCCATGGCTATGCGCCCGCCGTCCCCGAGGAACAGCGACCGGTGCAGGTTGGTGAGCCAGCGTTCGGCCTGGTTCGGGTCGGCCGAGGCCACGCCCTCACCGGTCACCGGGTCAATCACGGCAGCGCCCGGCGCGCCCTGGTCGAACCAGTAGGCGGTGATCCGGCCCGAGGGTGATCGGCGGATCTGCTCGACGCCCGGATAGACCGTCTGGATGCGGTCCGCGAGGGCGGCGACGGTCAGTCCGGCTTCCGCCTGCGGTGCGGCAAGCCGTTCGGCCGCTGGGAAGACCGACAGCGCCGCGCCGCTCAGACTCAGGATGGTGACGAGCGCAAGGGCCAGAAGACCCGGCCAGCGATGGAGTGCACGGATCATGGCCCCGCTCCTCACATGTCGTAGGCGAAGCTGGCGATGTAGCGGCGGCCCTGCACCGGCGTGCCGGCGCCGTCGGTCGTGAGCGGGACGGCCACCTCGTTCGGGCTGTCGCGCATGTCCTCGACGGCCGCGTCGATGTGGAGCGTGTAGCCCGCGTCGAAGAGCGCGTCGGCCAGGTCGAGCGTGATCTCGAGCGTGCGGCCCGCGCCGACGCTGGCGCCGGTGATGCCGTTCACCTGCGCGGTGTCGCCGCCGGTGGCGCGGTACCAGTCGCTGAGGTGCTCGTAGTACTTGGACTTGCCGCCAGCCATCCAGAGACTGCCGACATAGGCGCCCGAGGTGTCGGTGACGTAGAGCGCGAGATAGGCCCCGTCGCCGCCGTAATTGTTGAGGATCGTGGTGAGCGTCACCGGACGCGCCATGGCGAGGCCGGGGAGCGTCAGCGCCGTGGTCAGCGCGAGCGTGGCGAGAAGCGATTTCATCGTATGGATCCTTGTTCGGAGAGGAACTTCGGAGCGGTTCAGTTCACCTGAACCTGCGGCGGCGCACCGTTGCCGAAGAGGCCGTTCTGCGGAGGGGCGACCGTGCCGGCGGGCGCGGGATTGCGAGCGCCGCCCTGACAATCGTCGTCGTCATCATCGTCGTCGCAGTCATCGTCGTCATCGTCGTCATCGTCGTCGTCGTCGTGGCCGCGACGAGAACCGTCCCGCCAGCGGTCGTCATCGTCGTCGTCATCGTCGCTTGCGAGAACGAGCGGCATCGCTTGCGGGGCGTCATCGAAGAGAGCGGCGACGGGCCGAAGGACGCCGGGCGGGGATTGCATCGCGCTCCAGGCGGGGACGCCGATCGCGGCGGTCAGCGCCGTGGACGCAACCAGAAGTGTCAGGGTCTTCTTCATGGCAGGGTCTCCTTGTCATCTGCTGAGGACAATCTGGAGACACGACCTGAGGGCTTCCTGACGCGTCGGCGATTCCCGCTTCAGCTTGCCGTCAGGAAGAGAGCGGCTTCGGACGAAAAAGGCCCCGCCCGTGAGGGCGAGGCCAGGCGGGACCGAAGGGACGGTCGGCCTTGGGGTTAGGTGCCGTCAGGCGATGTCGCCGGGACCGGCGCCGCGCTTGTCGCCCGTCACCATGGCGCGCGCCAGGTTCTCGTGGTGCCTGAAGGAGGCTAGGACGACGCCGCCAACATGCAGCGCGGCAAGCAGCAGCATCAGGTTGGCGAGCGTCTCGTGGACCTCCTTCAGCGGTCCCTCGATCTCGCCCCGCCCGCCGTATTCCCGCTCGTCGCCGTCGTCGTCGGCCCAGGCGAGCGCCACAATTGCGGGCATGGACGGAAGTATCGCCAGACGGGCCTCATCCTCCATGAGCCAGCCGGTGAAAGCCGTCCCGGACAGCGTGACCAGCAGCGCCACGACCATCGCCGCGCCCGCCGGGTTGTGGCCGAGGTGGCGCCGCTCGCGTCCGCGGGTCATGTCCCCGAGATAGGCCAGCGTCTCGCGGGGGCCTTTCAGGAACTGGGCGAAGCGCGCGTAGCGACTGCCGATGAGGCCCCAGACCAGCCGGAAGGCCACAAGTCCGGCGACGGTATAGCCTGCGACCTCGTGGACAGGTTGCAGCTCGTCCGCAGTCAGCCATGCGGTCGCGAAGGCCGCGACCAGACCCCAATGGAAAACCCGGACCAGCGGATCCCAGACACGGACCTTGCTGCTCGGCGCCGTGTTCATCTCTGGCGCCTGGTGTGAGATTGCGTCAGTCATCGTCGCCTGCTTCGCGATCCCGGCGGGGGCGATCGCCGTCGTCCTTGTCCTCGTATTCGAACTCGATCACCTGGAGCGTCGCCGGATGAACGGTCACCTCGATCCGGCGCCCCTCGGCGTCGCGGCCGTCGATTTCGTAGCAGCCGTCGTCGATCTTGATCCGGCGCACCGTCCAGCCGTTCTCCTCGGCCAGCCGGGCGACGGCGTCGCGCGGCTGCCAGTCGGCCATCGGCACGAAGCAGTCGTCGTCCGCCAGCGCGGCACCGGCCGGAAAGACCGCGAGAAAGCCGAGAATTGTCAATGTCTTCTTCATGGGCCAAACTCCTCGCTGCGGCCATCTTGACGAAATTCATGCGCGGCGAAGCTGACGGCAGCCTGAAGGGACGCAGCCACCCGCTTCAGCTTCTTGTCAGCCAGACGGATCATGGAGGGTCATCGGAAGAGGACGGGGACGAGGATGCGCATCCTGCTGATCGAGGACGACACGGTGCTTGGCGCGGCGGTGCGCGACCAGATCACGGCCGATGGGCAGTCGGTCGATTGGGTGATGCGCCTCGATGCGGCCGGCGGCGCTGCGAAATCCACGTCTTACGACCTGATCCTGCTCGACCTGATGCTGCCGGACGGTCGCGGGATCGGGTTCCTCAAAGGCTTGCGCGCGCAGGGCGACGTGACGCCGGTCATCATCCTGACCGCGCTCGACCAGGTGTCGGACCGGATCGAGGGGCTGAACGCGGGCGCCGACGATTATCTCGTGAAGCCCTTCGATCTCGCTGAGTTGTCCGCGCGGATCGGGTCTGTCGCTCGACGCTACAGCGGCAACCCGAACCCCATCGTCACCCACGGGCCGCTGGAAATCGATCTTGCCGCCCGCAGCGTTCACCGCGACGGCAAGCCGGTGCAACTGACCGCAAGGGAATGGGCGCTGTTCGAAGCCTTTCTCGCGCGCCCCGGTCAGCTGCTGTCAAAGGCACAGCTGGAGGAGAAGCTTTACGCCTTCGACGCGGAGGTGGAGAGCAACACCATCGAGGTCCATGTGAGCCGCCTGCGCAAGAAGCTCGGGGCTTCGGTCATCGAGACCGAGCGCGGCATGGGCTACAGGCTCGGCAAATCATGAGATGGCCCGCGAGCCTTCAGGGCCGACTCGGCCTGTCGCTCGGCCTGGCGCTGACGGTGCTGTGGCTGCTCGCTGCGACGGTGACGGCCGTAATCGTCCGGGGCGAGCTGGACGAGGTCTTTGACAGCGCCCTGCAGGAGACAGCGGAACGCATCCTCCCGCTGGCGGTGACCGATATCGTGGGCCGCGAAGATCAGGGCGTGACGCAGCGGCTCGCGCCCATCCGGGAGCACGACGAGTTCTTCACCTACCTCGTGCGCGATGGCGAGGGGCGCATCCTGCTGCAATCTCATGCGGCCGACCCTGCCGTGTTCCCGCCTTGGGACGGACCCGGTTTCCGTCAGACCGCCACCCACCGGTTCTACAGCGATGCAGCGCTTCAGGACACGATCCGGATCACCGTGGCCGAGCCGCTGGCCCATCGCGCGTCGGTTGCGCGGGAGATCCAGATGGGCCTCGGCCTGCCGCTGCTCATCGTGCTGCCGATCGCGCTGGTGGCGATCATTCTTGCCGTTCGCTTCAGCCTCGATCCGCTGCGTCGGTTCCGTGCTCGGCTGGAGGCGCGCGGCGCCCGCGACCTGTCGGAGGTTCCTGCCAGCGATCTGCCGACGGAGATTGGTCCACTGGCCAAGACGCTCAACGGCCTTCTGGCCCGCTTGCGCGCGGCGTTCGAGGCCGAGCGCAGTTTTGCCGCGAACGCGGCCCACGAGTTGAGAACGCCGCTGGCCGGAGCAATCGCTCAGGCGCAGCGGCTGAGGGCGGAGACGCACGAGCCGGCCACCGAAGTGCGTGCCGCCGAAATTGAGGCGACGCTCAAGCGCCTGACCCGGCTTTCCGAACGCCTCATGCAGCTTGCGCGGGCCGAAGGCGGGCGGCTGCGGATGGACCGGAGCGCCGACCTGAGGGCGGTCGCCCGTGTGGTGGTGGACGATCTCGGACGCGCGACCGCGCCTGGCCGCATTGGGCTCACTCTTCCCGACGCGGCTGTCCAGTCGGACATCGACCCCGATGCCTTCGCCATCCTGTGCCGGAACCTTGTGGAGAACGCCCTCCGTCACGGGGCGGAGAATCTGGCAGTCGAGGTGACGCTGACGGCGGACGGCCGCCTCGTTGTCGCTAACGATGGTCCCGTGGTGCCGCGCGAGATGCTCGACCGCCTGACGGCACGTTTCGAACGGGCGAACGCAAGCACCGATGGCAGCGGGCTTGGCCTCGCCATCGTCGCCGCCATCGCCAACCGGATCGGAAGCTCGCTCGTTCTGAAATCGCCGCGACCTGGCGCAACCTCCGGCTTAGAGGCATCACTCATCTTGCCGACCGATAGCCCCAGGTTCGGCGCCGGGCGCGACGCGTAATCCGCGACAAGTGCCGGAGGATCAGCACACCCGCGCCTGTTCCCGCAACACCGCATAGTCGCTCATCATCTCTGCGATCGCCGAGCCCTCCGGCAGGAGGTCCAGCTCCCCTGCCGCTCGCGCCTGGAACTTCCTACTGTACTCGACGACCGGCGGACACGCCCCTGGCCCGCTACCGTCAGAACCGACCGTCGCGCAGCCGCTCAGCCAGATCGTCGCGAGAACGAGGACGGCGCGCCGCTGCCTCGAGCATTCGCTTTTGGGCGTCATAGGTTTTCTCCATGGTTTCGAGCTGCTCGGTCAGTCGGCCGGCGCGCTCGCCGGAGCGGCGCAGGGAAAGCAGGAACAGCAGGATCGCGAGTGCGATGACGCCGTAGCGGAGCCCAATGCGCGCCCATGCCGATCCGGCGCTCCCGGTGAGCAGCCCGGCGATCACCGTCGCCCCCTCTTCCAGTCGTCGAGCCGGGCGTAGATCGTGACCGCGATACCGCCGAGAGCCACGGCGATGAACACCCAGCGCAGGGTATCGAGATACGGCACAAGCGGCAGGATTGCGGATTGGGTCTCGGCGAGGACGCTCTGCGCCACCTCGACCCCAGCTGCGCCCAGCGTCGCCACGCCTGCCGCACCACCCGCCTTCATGGTGCGGCTCTCGGCCAGCACTTCGCGCGCTGGAGGGGCTTCTTCGGCGAAGGCGGTCGCCCGGACCGGGAACCGCTCGCCCCACTGCCGTGCGGGCCCGAGATCGACATGGATGAACCCCGAGCGCGGATAGAACCCGAAGCCGAGGAACCCGACCTCCCGCGCCGCGGCCTCGAACGCCACCGGGTCGTGGTTCGCCATGGCGATGTCAAAGGCGGCGCCGTCGAGGTGCTTGGAGCGGGTCGCGCCGCCCATGGCGCGGTTGTGCTCGGGGCTGCGATAGGCGGAGCGGACGATCATCGGTTTGCCCAGCCGGTCGCGCAGCGCCTGCAGCTTGTCGAGCGCCGGTTCGTTGATGAGCAGCTTGCCGGTGCCCCGGCAAGCGATCTCGGCCGGGCTGAAGTTCGGCCAAGGCCAAGTGCTTTCAGGCACATCGCGCCAATGGCGGTGGAAGGTCGTCGTCATGGGGGTCCTCCGAAAACGAGTTTCCGGCCCCTCGCTGGGGCTCGGTGCGTTCGCCGCTCGGGAAGGTCCACCGGACCTTCCCGTCTGCCTGTCAGGCAGACCACGGCTCACCCCGCCTCGAGGGCGGGTCATTGCGGGCTGATGAATGGGGATGGGGCGCGGTTACGGGCTGCCGCCGAAGATCTTGAGCTTGATGGCGATGCCCGCGAGCAGCGCCAGCATGACGCCGGTGGTGATCATGCGGACGGCGGTCTGCATGGCGGTGCGGCGCACCAGCCGGATGCAGTCGACCAGGGAGCGCAGATCGCGGATGTCGAGCGCGGCTTCGTCACCGTCGAGGCCGACATCGGCGAGCGCACGCTTCGCGCCTTCCTCGGCCGCCCGGGTCAGGATCGCCTCGAACTCGGCGTCGGGCATGCGCACGAAACCCTCGGATCGGGGTGGGTTCATCGGGATCCTCCTTCCGCCGGTCAGCCGATCTTGCAGCCCCAGAAGGAGGTGTGATCGGCGGCGAAGTAGCCGTCCGCGACCCGGAAATACCCCTGCATTTCGACGGTATCGCCTGCCGTCAGCGGGACCATGGTCTGCAGCCAGATCGCGGTGGCGAGCGAGACGTGGGTGGCGGAGATCTCCCCGAAGGAGCCGCGGATTTCGGTTGTGCCGTTCAGAACGAGCCGCCCCCGCATACGCGCGGTCGTGCTGGAATTGACCTTGTAGAGCAGCGTGGCGCCGAAGAGGTAGGTCCCGTCCACGGGCGCCACGAAGTGGTTATTCGCGGCGTCGAACGCGCCTTGGTCGTTGTAGTCGGTGTTGTTTAGGCCAATCTTCGTCCAAGCCCCCACTCCAACATAGTTGTCGTAGTTGGTGTAAGCCTTGAAGCGCGGCAGCCGGGGCTGATCGACGACGCCGGTGGCGTTGTCGACGCTCAGCCCGTCGAAGAAGGTGCTGCCGTCAGCAGAGACCGCGAGCCGAAAGCGGTCGGAGCCGAACAGCCCAACCAGCGCCTTGGTCACGAAGCCGGTCTGCAGGGTCAGCCCGAGATCGTCTGCGGCGGCCTCCTTGTTCATGGTGTAGAACAGATCGCCGGTGCCGCCCTCGGCCACGGTTTTCGCCGTCCAGAGCGCGGCGTTCAGCTTGGCCGAGAACGGGTTCGAGGCATCCGCTGTCGTGCCGACACCCAGCAGCGCCATGTTTTGCAGCGCCGCGGGCGTGGTGCCGATCCAGCTCGCGCCGTCATAAACGAGCAGCAGACCTTCGTCCTCGACCCATGCCCGCCAGCCGTTGCGGGGCGGCAGGCGAAGCCAGGCGCCGTCGGTCCAAAGCGCGACGTTCAGGTCCCAGCCGGCCCAGTCGCCCGTCGCGCCCGAGCCGACGATGTAGCGGTCGCCATCCGTGGGAGAACCGGGCGGCGCCGTCAGATCCCGGTCCAGGACGGAGAGCTGGACGAGCCCGTCGAGGAACCGCAGCGCCTCGTTGTGGGTGACGTGCTTCTGGGCCTGCGCGGCCAGGATGTACGGCAGCAGGAGATGGGTCGTGGCGTCGGACATGAGATGGCCTCAGATCGTGAGCGTGACGGTCTTGGGCGCGCCCCGCCCCACGAGGGCGGAGAGCTGGGAGATGCGGATATCGAGCGTGCCGCCGGGGCCGAGCGGTGCGCCCAAATCGGCGCTCTGCTGGGCGGCGGTGTAGATGGCGCTGGTGGTGGTCGCGCTCAGCACCCGCTTCACGGCGGCGCCGTCGAGGATCTCGACCTCGTAGGCTTCGAGTTCTTCCGCCAGCGGCACCTCCAGCCCGCCCCAGCTGTCGGCCGTGAGCGACCGGGACCGGCGTGTCCAGCGGATAGTCAGATCGCCGGGAACGCGTGGCGTGCGCCACGGCTGCTCGACATGGGCGACCGAGAACGGCCGCAGCCCGACGCCCTCAGGCGTGAAGGCCTGCACCACATAGGTCTCGTCGCTGACCGGACGGCTCGCCGGGCCGATGCGCCAGTTCCACGGAAGGGCGAGATCGGCCTCCGCGATCGGCAGCGACGCGAGGCTGTCGTCCAGCACGACTACGCGGGCGCCAGCGGGCGCCGGGTTGCCCATCGCACCCTCGGTGCCGCGCTGGCCGCGCAGGAGCCGGGTCAGCCGATACCGGCCGGGCGCGAGCAGCTCCGCCGCGCCCGCCTGCACGATCTCCCAAACGCCTGGCGCGCTCTCGATGGCCAGCGCGTTCGCACCGCCGAAGAGCGTCAGGTCGGTGACGCTTTCCAGCGTTCCGGTCAGCAGATCGACCACCAGCGCATTGCCGAGGTCGAAGCGCGAGGTGGGGCCCGCGAAGAAATCCGAGACCAGCGTCCCGATCCGGGTACGACTGCCGAACGTGGTCAGCAGCTCGAACCCATCGGTCGAAGGGCTGCGGAACACCGCCATCTCGCCCGGCCAGGGCACCGCGTGCGCGGCGACCAGCGGTCGATGCGCGGGCTGGTCCTCGGTCAGCTGCGGCAGGTCCATCAGCACCGCGTCCGGCGCGCCGAACACGACCGCCCGCGTCAGCGACGCCGCACGCGGATCGCCGGGCGGCAGGTCGTAGGTCGCGCGGTCCTGGCGGACCGCGTCGATGCCGCGCGCCTCGGCGTCGGCGATGGAGATGAGCCGCAGATCGACCAGCCGCCCGTCATGCTCAAGTCGGATCGCATCAGCCGGATCGAGCGCGAGCCGCGAGGGCGGCAGACGGAACGCCGCCATCTCCCGGCCCACCCACGCCTCCATCAGCGCGCGGCGGCAGCGCCGCTCGGCCTCCTCGGGCGGCACCGCCATTGGAAAGCTCTCCGAGGCGATCCGGGTCGTGTCCACGGTGATGCGCCGCGCCTCGACGAGGGCCGCGTCGTAATCCTCGTCGGCACGGGCGACCTGCCACTTCAACGCCTGCGGCAGCTCCGTCTCCTGGCCCCGCGTGAGCTCCAGCACGTCGCCCTCGCGAGGGGCCACAAGGTCCTCGGCAGCGAGGGTGGCGACGGAGGCCCGGCCGCGCAGGACGAAGCGGATCACGCCCTCGGTCTCCACCGCGTCGAAGCCGAAGTGGCGCGACAGCGTGGTGATCGAGGCCCGCGGGCTTTCGAGCGCCGTGATGGCGTAGCCCTCGACCGCGCCCCAGAGGCCAGTGACGTCTATCCGTTGCTCGGGAAGCCCGGCGCGCAGGCAGAGATGCCGGACCAGCGCCGCAAGCGACACCGCGCCGAGCCGCCCCGTCAGCCAGTGGCCGAGCCGCCAGTTCGCCCCGTCCGTCCAGACATCGGTCAGCGCCGGAAAGAACGGATAGGGCCGCGCGTCCCATGTCCAGGCGGCGCATTCGGGGACGAGCACCATCCGGCCGCCGTAGACCGAGGACAGCGGGTTGTTCCGAGCCTCGCCCCACCAGAGATACGTCGCCTCGAGATAGGCGCGCTGGATCGCGTCGTCACGCCAGCCCCGCGAGAAATGCGGCGTGAAGCTCTCCGAGGACTTCGGATCAAAGAAGACGTTGGGCTGGTTGGTGCCTCGGTCGATGGCGGGACAGCCGAGCTCGGTGAACCAGATCGGCTTCGACTGCGGCGCCCATGCCGTCGGCGCGCCGCTCTCCACCCCGCCCGGGCGGTCGTAATGCGGGTTCGCCCACCAGGCCCGCAGATCCTTGTAGCGGAACACCCATGCCTTGCCTGCGGCGCCATCCGTGATCGGGGTGCGGGCTTGCGCGCTTCGGTCGGCCGCGCTGGCATAGAACCAGTCGAAGCCTTCGCCGCCCGCGATGTTGCCCTGCAGATAGGCGCGGTCGTAGATCGCGGGCCAGCCCTCGGCCGCGTCCGCATGCTCGAACCCATCGCGCCAGTCCGACAGCGGCATGTAGTTGTCGATCCCGATGAAATCGATCTCCGGATCGGCCCAGAGCGGATCGAGGTGGAAGAACACGTCGCCGCTGCCATCGCCCGGCTGGTGCCCGAAATACTCCGACCAGTCGGCGGCATAGCCGATCTTCGTCCCGGCCCCGAGGATCGAGCGCACATCCGCGAGCAGGTCCCGGTAGGCCTGCACCGCCGGATAGGTGCTGACGCCCGAGCGGATCGTGGTCAGCCCCGGCATCTCGGTCCCGATCAGGAACGCATGGACCCCGCCCACCGCCGCGCAGAGATGGGCGTAGTGCAGCACCATGCGCCGCAGGCCCCAGTCGCCGGGCGTGCCGGTCCACGAAACCGACTGACCGGTGACACTGAAGCTCGCGGGCGTCGCCGCGCCGAACAGCGCCGCGACCTGGCTTGCGGCCGTGGCGGTCTTGTCCACGGTCCCGGCGAACCCCGCCGCGGGAGAACAGGTAATCCGCCCCCGCCACGGGAACGCCGGCTGGCCGATCGCGGCGGCGTTGTCGGAATAGGGGTTCGGCAGCGTGTTGCCGGGCGGCACGTCCATCAGGATGAACGGATAGAAGGTCACCCTCAGCCCGCGCGCCTTCATCTCCTGGATCGCCTGCACCACCGCGAAGTCGGACGGCGTGCCGCCATAGACCGGGCGATCCTCTGCATCCCGGCTGACGAGGAAGGCGTTGGCGCGGCTGACGCCACTCACCGCCCAGCTGGCGGGCGTGGTCGACTTCGCCGACACCTCGACGCCGGGCCGCACCTTGCAGGATCCCACGCGCAGATCGTCGCCGAACCAGGCCACGACCAGAGACACGCTCTCGACCGCAGGCGCCATCGCCTGCAGCCGGTCGAGCGCCTCCACCATGTCGGTGGAGTCGGCCAGCGCGTTCAGGTTCTCGGGCACCGTCGCGCCGCCATCGGTCTTCCGGATCGCCTGCGTCGCGTAGGTGAACTCGCCCGAGGCGGGGATCATGGTGACGGCGCGGGTCAGCCCCTCGGCGGTGTCGGGATCGGCGAGCGGGCGGAACACCTCGAAGGACAGCTGCGGCAGGCGGTTGCCATAAGTCGAGAGCGCCAGTTCTTCGAAGACGACATAGGCGGTGCCACGATAGGCGGGCGTGCTGGCCGCGCCCATCCTGGCCGCGATGAGGGGATCGGCGGTCTGGGCCTCGTCGCCGGGATACCAGCGCCAGGTGACGCCGGAGAGGTCCATCGGCTTGCCGTCGGCCCAGATGCGCCCGATCCCGGTGATCGGCCCCTCGCAGAGCGCGACCGCGAAGGAGGCGTAGTAGAGATACTCGGTCGTCTTGACCTTGCCGCCCCCGCCGCCCTTGCCGCCACCTTGAGTAGTGGTCTTCGTCTCCTCGCGGAAATCCGTCGCCCAGATGATGTTTCCGCCCATCCGCATCCGGCCATAGAGCCGCGGGATCACCGCGCCCTCGGTGGCCGAGGTGATGCGCAGCGTGTCAAGCCGCGCACCTTCGATGCGTTGCGTAGGCGCCAGCGACGAGATGACCCAGCTGTCCACGACCGAGCCGATGGTCGAGCCGATGAAGCCGCCGATGGTCGCGGCGCTCACTCCGAGGATCGCGCCGCCGATCGAACCGCCAATGGCGGCGCCAGCGGCACCGAGAACGAGGGTGGCCATGTCGGGGTCTCAGCGTTGCGGGAACAGGAAGGCGAAGGCGATGCGCCGTCGCCAGGATTGCGTGAGCGGTTCCTCGATCACGCCGAGCCGCTCGTAAGCGTGGAGGAAGCTGTCGGGGCCGGTCAGAATCCCGACATGCTTGGCGATGGCGCGGGGCTTCATGCGGAAGAGGACCAGCGCGCCGGGTCCGGCTTCACACGGGGCAATCTCAGTCATCATGCCCCGCGCGCCCTCGGCCAGCACCTCGCGCGGGCCGGTTTCGCCCCAGTCCCGACTGTAGGGCGGGATCGGGAACGGCTCGGGGCCGACGACCTCGCGCCAGACGCCCCGCGCCAGCCCGAGGCAATCGCAGCCGACACCGCGCAGGCTGGCCTGATCATGATACGGCGTTCCGAGCCAGGACCGCGCAATGGTGATGACGTGCTGGGGATCAGCGGCGTTCACAGCACCGACCCCTCGTGCCCGCCGTCCTTTGTGGCGTATCGCAGCACGGCATCCTGGCCCGGGATGTGCGGGAAACCCCGGAAGTTGACGGTATTGGCGAACTTCGCCCCGCAGGTCTCCATGCGCTTGTCGCAGCCCGCGCGGATGGTGAAGGCATCGCCCTCGGCGATGGACCGCACCGGCGCCTCGAGCAGGGTCAGGATCGCGACGCCGTCCGTCACGTCATGGCCCAGCACTTCCGCGCGACGCCCCGCATTCGCGTCGCTCGTCCATTCGATGGTGCCGAAGGTGAACCAGCCGGAAGCGAACCCGCCGAGCCCCGAGGCGGTGAAGGCCCTGTCGCGCAGGAGATCGATGACGGCGCCCGTGCCCTTGAATGCGGGATCCTCCAGATCGACGCCGCAGCGCGCATCGCCAAGCGCGGCGTCGCAGGTCGCCTGGAACGTCCGCCCGACCGTCTGGCCCAAGACGTGGGCGAGCGAGCGGACCTCGGCGACGAAGGCGAGCCGCCCGCGCCGGATCTGACCTATGGCGCCGCGCCGCATCAGGACGCGCTGGCCGGTGTCGGCCCAGTTCACGCGCCAGACATCGACCTCCGCGTTGTCCCAGCGGCCGTCGAGGATGTCGGTCTCGGTGATGCGGTCCGAGGTCAGCACCCCCTCGGCATCCTGCGCATCGACCGACAGGTCCGATCCCGACCGCACCTCGGATGCCGTGAGCCCGCTCTCGGGCTCGAAGTCGGTCCCGTCGAAGCTGAGCGTCCGGTCGTGGTCGGTGAAGCCGAAACTCGCGCCATCGGCGCGGGCGATACGCCAGCACCAGGCAAGCGTCGTCGTGCCCTCGTCGAGATGGGCCTGCAGGGCGGGGTCGAGGGTCTTCATCGGCGCAGTTCCAGCAGCGGGATGGAGGTGATCGAGCCGAGCCGCTCGAGGTCGAGCGTCACGTCGAGCACGTCGGTGTCGAAACGGACCGGCACGTCGAACTCGAAGCCCGCGGTGATCGCGAGGCCGGAGCCCGGCGCCGCGGTGAAGGTGATGACGCCGGTCGTGGTGTCGACCGACCAACCGGAGGGCTGCTCAGCCCCGGCGAGCGCGATGCGCACACTGCCCGCCACCGGCTTGGCGATGGCGCGCGTCCAGGATTGCGCGCCCGAGGAGTAGCGCTTCACGAGTTGGAACGCGGTCGTCGCGCCGTCGCCGGTGCCGATCGCCTGGTCGGTGGGCGATGCCGTGCCCGAGGGTAGACAGGACTTGTGGTCGCCCCAGTCCTTGAAGCGGAAGCCATGGAGGCGGCCATTCCGCGCCTCGAAGAAGGCAACCACCGCCGCCAGATCGTCAGCGCGGCGGATGCCGTAGGCGACATCGTAGCGGCGGCGCGAGTTGGCCCAGCTGGCGTTGCGCTCCTCGTCCCCGGAGGCGAGCTCGACGATTTGCGTGCGCCGCTCGGGCCCGCCGCGCGCGCCCCGGCTGATGTTGTCCGGGAACCGCACCTCATGGAACGCCATCACATGCCCCTCCGCCCGAGCGAGACCGCGCGGGCGATATCCGCCGCGACCTGCGTGCGCGATTGCCGGAAGCTCTCGGCGTCGCGCGCCACGATTGTGACGTTGATCCCGCCGCCCGTGCCGTAGCCTTGCGCATCGCGGCGCGAGAGCACCCGCTCGCCCCTTTGCAGGATTGCAGGCACCTCGTCGTGCCGAAGCCCCACCGCGCCGCCCGAATGCATCCGGGGCGCGGCTGCGAAGGCCATAGCCGGGACCATGCGCGAGGGGCCGGACGATCCGACCATGCCGCCCGCGTGCAGGATGTTGGCGAAAATCCCGCCCGCGCCGCCGAGCGCGCCCGAGAGCGCGTTGGCGATGGGGCCAAGGATGAAGCGCCGCGCCGCCAGCTTCGCCAGATCGGCGATGAGTGAGGTCACCAGATCGCGGAAGTTCAGCTTGCCGGTCTTCACGAACTCACCGACCGCGTCCTCCGCCGACTGAAACGCGCTGACGAGGCTCTGGCCGATATCGCCGCCGATCTCCCGGGCCCGGCTTGCATAATCCGAGAGCGCCGCTGTCACGGCCTGCCATCCGGTCAGCGCGCGCTCCGCCCCTTCGCCAGCGGCGGTTCCGGCGTCGCGGGCAGCACTTCCGGCGCCATTGGCGGCGGCTGCGGTATCGCCGAGCCCGGCCGCTAGTGCATCGGCGGAGGTCGCGGCGTCCGTCAGCGCGGCCTCGGCCTCCGCGCCGGAGCCAGTCACGGCATCCTTCAGCGCCAGCCAAACAGAAAGCGGCCGGGTCGCGGCATCGGTCAGCATGCCAGCGGCCTCGCGATAGGCATCGGCACGCGCGCGCGCGTCATCCGCCATCGCGCCGAGACCTAGATCCGGCGGTGCGATATAGGTCCGGGCGAGCGCGGCCGAAAACGCATCGGCTGCTGCGGTGCCCGCCGCCGTCGCAGCCCCTTCGAACGGGTTGTCGATCCGGCTCAGGTCCACCGCGTCGAGCGTGCCGATCCGCACGCCGCCTTCGCCGGTGGCCCATTCCGGCAACAAGGCCAGCGCGGCGTTCAGGGTTTCGATGAAGCTGTTGATGCGGGTTACGACGCCGTTCAGCATCGCCTCCACCCCGCCGATCAGCCCGTTCGCGGCCTGGTAGGCGAAATCGCCGATGGCGCCTGGCAGGCTGCCCCAGATCGCCACCGCGCCGCCATAGGCGCCCCGGAAGATTGCGACAGTGCGGTCCCCGAACCCCACGACGCCCGCCACGGTACCGTCGAGCGCCGAAAGCGCGGCGGCCTTCAGCCCCTCCCAACCGGCCGCCATACGGGCCAGCGCGGCATCGAGCGCGAGCCCGATGCGCGACCAGACCTCGGAGGCCAGATCGGAGAGCAGCCGGAAGGCTTCGCCGACGCCACCCACCCGGGCGACGAATTGGGACAGCTGGTAGATCAGTTCGCCCACGCCGACGATCAGCGCGCCGATGCCGGTGCGGATCAGCGCCCCGCGCAGCACGACGAGTGCGGTGGCGAACCCACGGACCGAGAGCGCGGCAGCGGCCAGCCCGGCGACCCAGCGGCCCGCGAGGAAGGTCGCGAAGGTTACGGCATAGGTGGTCAGGCGGCCGATATTGTCGAAAAGGCCGCGAATGGCGATGCCGAGTGGCCCGGTACGGCTGGCGATGGCCGCCATGGCATTGGCGACCGCCTCGAGGGCCGGGGCGGCAGCAACGGCCAGCTGGTTCGACAGCCCGCGCCAGATCAGCCCCAGCCTTGAGATGGCGTCGTTCGTCCGCTCGATCTGATCGGCATCCTGTTCGGAGACCACGACACCGAAGGCAAGCACGTCCTCCGTCGCCTGGCGCAGCGTCGCGGTGTCGATCCGTGACATCGCGATGGAGCCTTCCTCGCCGAAGAGCTGCCCGGCGACAGCTGCGCGCTCGGCGGCAGGCACGAAGTCCTCGATGGCGGCGTTGATCGCGCCGACCCGCTGATCCAGCGGCAGCGCAATCAGGTCGGTGGCGGATAGGCCCAGCCGGTCGAGCGCGTCAGCGGCAGGGCCAGTCCCGGCAGCCGCCTGGCTGAGACGGCGCGTCAGATCCTTCGTCGCCTGCTCGATGCCGGACATGGAGACGCCCGCCAGTTCGCCCGCACGCTCCAGCGTCTGGATCGAGGCGGCGGTGGTGCCGAGGGACTGCGCGAGCTTGGCCTGCGCATCGACCGTCTGCAGCCCGGAGCGGATCATCGCCACGCCAGCAGCGGCAGCGGCGGCCACGGCAGCGGCTGCCGCAACCCGCACCCGTCGCGAGAAGGCCGCGAGCCGGGCGTTCGCAGCCTCCATCTCGCGGCTCAGCCGTCCGAAGCTGCGCGACCCGGCCTCGCCCACGCCTTCCAGTTCGGCGCGCACTTGCCGTCCGCCCACGGCCGCGAGGCGGACGCTGACCCTCTTCTCAGCCATGGGAGTCATCCATCTGTTCGTTGAGCTTGGCGACCATCACCGCCTCGATGACGGGCAGCAGTTCGGCCGTGACGAGCGGCGGTACGCCGAGGGCGTCACCGAGCGCGAGCGCGGCCGACATATCCCAGCCGATCACGGCGCCGGGCAGCACGCGGAGCTGCCCACCAAGGCGACCGGCGAGGTCCCAGACCTGCCAACCCTCCGGTGTTTCCGGACGGTTCAGCCGCGCCGGGCAGTCCGGGCAGGCTTGCGCACAGGCTTCGCAGTAGCGCTCGCCCCCGCCGAAGGACCATTCGGCGAGGGCGCGGAGGCGTTTTTTTCCTGCTCCAGCAGCAGGCTTTTCGAGACGTAGGTCAGCTGGAAGGCCTCGAAGATCGGCCAGACATCGAGCAGCGCGTCGATGGCCTCCGGGCTCGGGTCGATGGGATTGTCGTCCGCGTCGCCGATGCCCTCCCAGGCGAGCACCGCCCGCCGCGCCAGCGCTTTGGCGAAGGCGACGGCGCGTTCCTCGTCGGAGGCATCTTCTCGAACAGCTTCCACGGCCGGATCGATGCGCGTCGCCACCATCAGGGCGGTGGTCAGCGGGCGCAGCTGCATCCGGACGCCGGGTGCGAGGTCATGCCAGCGCGGCGCGTTCGTCAGGTCGAGCGTCAGCATCAATAGGTCTCCACAGCGTTCACGAGGGTGGCGGTGCACATCCGGCCGACGACGCTGTCGCGCGCGGCCTGCCAATCGAACGTCGCCTGCACGCCCTGCGGCCCGGAAATCTCGATCCGGGGGCGCGGCAGGTAGACGGCGTGCACGGTGAAGGTGAAGCTCTCGCCGGACGGAAGGACGTAGGCGAACTCCATCTCGCAGGCCTCGCCGTTGATGGCCTGCGTCACCAGCGTCTGGTCGGCGAAGCGCACCTCGATCCGGCCGGTCAGCGCGGCGATGGACGGGTCCGCGCCGTCGATGCGGCCGTCGCTCCGGATCGTCTCGATCCGGTCGAGGTTGTTGGCATAGGTGATCTCGGCCGAGACCACGTTGCCGAGGGCGGAACCGTTCCGCGTGATCGCCCCGTTGAAATGGCCGAAGCGCTTCAGCTCCAGCGCAGCGGGCGTTCCGGCGCTGGTCGTCGTGCCCACCGTCTCGCCCTGCGCCACCAGCCGTGCGGTGGCGGTCAGCAGACCCGAGCGCTGCATCTGCCAGGTGATCTGGTCGAGCACGCAGCCCGAGTACATCGCATAGCGGGGCACCTCGGGCATACCGGTCTCGATCGACATGCTGGGCAGCGTCCAGGACCCTGACTGGAACTCGTGGGTGTAAGGGGCATCCACACCTGTGGTCGTGGGCGCGCCGAAGGCCGCCTTCAGCCAGAAGCCGAAGGCCTCTGCGTCGAGCGGCACGACGACATCGCCGTCTGCCGTCACCGCGTCCTTGATCGGCGCCAGCGGATCGCGACCGTAGCCCAGCAGTTCGGAGTTCAGAAGCGGCTGCTCTGCCCCGAGCGAGGTGCTGGCGAAGGGCATGCGGGTGAACCCGCCAACCGGCGGCGTTCCATAAGTGGTCTCGAACGCAAGCGCCATCAGCGCCCGCGCCCCTTGTGCGCGTGCCATTGTCGTCTCCTTAGGTTGTCGGGGTCAGGCCAGCGGGTCGGCCGTAGAATAGTGCAGCACCACCGGGATCACGGCGGCCTTAAGGCTGGCCGCGCCCTCGACGGGCAGATCGACCGGTCTCGGCGCTTCGGCCTCGACCCAATCGCAGAGACCGCCCAGCGTGCGGTCGGCGGCGAGCGCCGTGCCGATGCTGGCGGTCAGCGTGTCGAAGGCGGCGTCACGGTCGGAGCTCTGCACGACCGCCTCGATCTCGGCCCGGTGCTGGTAGTGGTAGCGCAGCGGCGAGAGCGTGACCTCAGGCTCGCCCGGCTCGCCGTCGCGCAGGATCAGGAGGCCGGCAGTTGGCACACGCTCGGGCAGCACCTCGCCGCGCAGGGCCGTGGCGGGCAGCGCCGAGAGCCGCGCGTACAGCTCGGTGAGGATGGTCTCGCGAGGGGTGGGCATCTTGGAAAGCCCTTCGGTTACAGATACTTCATTGATCGTCAGCGGAGGATCGAGATTGCAGCCTGTTCTCTACCCGAAATATCGACACGTGATTGAATCACGAGGCGCTTCGGCTTCAAATGATCCGGCACTCGTCGTGGATCAAAGAGGACGAGATACTGTCTTCTACATGCCATTCGAGTACGTAAATGAGCGCGCCAGGATTGTGATTGTCGGCATTACGCCGGGACCGAACCAGATGGCGCTCGCATACGATGAAGTGAAGGCGCTCTCTTCCAGAGGAATGAGCGAGGACCAGATCCTGTATCAAGTGAAGAGCCTCGCGGCGTTCGGGGATGAATCGATGCGCCCCAACCTTGTGAAGATGCTCAATGCAACGAAGATCAACGAGTTGCTGGGCATCCGAGACGCGGGTGAGCTGTGGTCAACTTCGTATGATGCACTCCATGCCACCTCGGTCATTTCACATGCCGCGTTCAGGAATGGGAAGATGTTCGCTGGAAGCTTTGACCAAGTTATGCGATCCGAGGCCTTCGCTGCCGGTTTCCGAAGGGATTTCTTGCCATCCTTGCAAGCCTTGCAAAACAAGGCCTTCTTCCTTGCGCTTGGGCCTACGCCCCTTGAAGCGCTCCAATGGTGCGTCGCGCAGGGGCACATTCAGGAGGAACAACTTCTCGGAGCACTCGCGCATCCCTCACGATCCAGCGGAAGCCAAGTCGACATCTATCTTGGCTTGAAGGATCCGCAGGATCTGAACCCGAAGGATCCAGTCCGTTATCGCGTCGACTGGCTGCAACGCGCATCACAGTCGCTGAGACAGAAGCTTCGGAAACTCGCTATGTAGGCACCTGCCAAGGAACCGGCTCGTCGAAGTTTCCTACAGCTTCCCCTCCACCCAGTTCGCCACGATCAGCCCTGGCATACTGTCCAACGCCCGGTCTGCATCCCGCGCGAGGTCCAGCCGCTTCGGCAGTTTGACCTGCGGCACCAGCAGGAAGATCGGTGCGGTGACCTTGCCGCGCCCGGTCTTCGAGCGCGACACCACTGCCTGGCCCTTGGTGTTCAGCCGTCCCTCCGCCACCAGCAGGCTTGGGCCAGTGCGGCGGTAGACGAAGCGCAGGCGCAGCCCGCGTCGCCGCTCCCACTCGCCGGGCGTGATACGGCCGCCGCGCAGGGATTTGCCCGCCGCGGGCAGTGGGATCGCCAGCCAGAACCCGTCTTTCGACCGGATCAGCGGCCCGGTGTCATGCGCGCCGACGATGACCGGCGCCTTCGACCAGACCAGCGCTGCCGCATCAAGGCTCTCGCCCGACCTCGGGAAGTTCTGGCTCCGGATCGAGTTGGCCAGCCGTGTGCCGAGCCCCGCGCCGGTGATCTGCAGCCGCCATGCGGTCTTCAGCCCGTTCCCGGCCTCGCGCATTGCAGCGGTGACAGCGCGTTCGCTCGCCGCGACCTCGGCCGCCATCATCGCGACGATGTCGGGATCGATGTCGAGCTTCAGTTTCACGCGGGCCTCAGATCGACGGTCCAGACCAGCCGCTCGCGGTCGCGAACGGGCTCGCCCTGGATCAAGAAGGCATCGCCGTCGATCTCGATGCGGTCGCCGGGACGCGGGTTCGCCACCTCGGCCACGCGAAGGTCGATCCGTGTGGTCTCGGACCAGAGCCGCGCTTCGCCAAAATCGCTGATCGCGTCAGCACGCCGCGCGACGGCACGCACCAGCACGGGCGCGCCGCCGTCGGCGATGTAGACCGCGTCCCGACCGATGTTAGGATCGGCGAAGAGCGCGCTGACGGCGGCGGCGAAAGCTGACATCAGAAGGCCGCGTTCAGGCGCACCCGGCCGATGGTGTCGCCCGCGCCGCTCGCCACCGCCTCGACGGCCACGCCGATGAGCGTGTTGTCGGTCGCCACCGTGGTGCAGCGCTTGTTGGTGTCATCCCAGTAGACCTTGGCGCCGACGGTCCAGGCCTGGGAGCCGACCTTGGTGATGTCGAAGACGCCGGTGAGCGCGGTCTCGACGGCTTCGCCGAGGGCGGCGGCGCCCGAGGCAACACCGAAGATGGAGCCGACGAGAAGACCATCGCCGGAGGCGACGGCATAGGGCGCAGTCAGGGTGATGGTGTTGCCGGGCTGGACGAAGTTTTTCATGGTGGGGATCCTTGTGGAAAGACGAAGGGCGGCCCGTCAGGACCGCCCGCTTGTCAGGGTTCGGCATGGGGTGCGGGTTACGCGCCCGGGTTCTTGTAGAGACCGCGCCAGTCGATGGCCTTGGCGCCGAAGTCGAGGCGGCACTTGATCTCGACACCGTCGACGTCGAAGCCGTTGCGGGTCTCGATGTAGGCGCCCTGCTGGCCCTCGAGATAGGCGTACTCGATGGTGTCGATCTGGTTCGGCGATGCCGCCAGATACCAGGCCGTCTCGCTGGCGGCGTCGAGGCGCGGCTCGCTGATCGGCGCGAGCGTGCGGATCGACTGCGGCACCACGCTGGACGTCGCGGCGGGTACAAGGTTCTGGGCGACCAGCTGCTCGGCCTTCAACTCCAGCGAGGCAGGCACGATCAGGAAGGCGGGGCGGACGTTCAGCACCGTCTTCTTGTCGAGACCCGTCTGCTTGGCCATGGCGGCGCGGGCCGCGCCGACGCTGCTCACATCGAGCGCCGCGCCGGTGCCCGCGAGGTTCTTGTGCGTGGTGTGGAACAAGGCGTTGCCGTCGGCCATCGCCGGGTTGGCGGTGATGATGCCCCAGACCACGTCCGACTCCAGCTGAGCGATGGAGTTGCCGTACATCGCCGGGATCCGGGTGAAGGCGTCGAGATCGTCGTTGATCAGCGTCTGGCGGGTGATCGCGACCACCCGGCCATAGGTCTTGACCTTGTAGCTCTCCTTGCTCTCGCCGAGCGTGCCGCGCTTGAACTCGCCGCTCTCGCCGACCTCCAGCAGCTGCGGCGCTTCCCCGAGCTGCACCCGGTGCATCGCCTTGAAGTCGGTGGCGAGCACCTGGCGGCAGAACAGCATGAAGGTGCGGGGATAGGCCTCGTAGGCCTGCCGCAGGGTCTTGTTGGTGACCGCCGAGAGGATCTCGGGGAAGTCCGAGGTCGAGTGCAGCGCCCGCGTCGCCACCTCGTCGCGCGACAGGCCGCGCGTGTTGACCCCGGCATTGCCGAGGCTTTCGCGGGCGAGTTCCAGCAGCGTCATGCCGCGGTACTGGCGCGCTGCGTCCTCCAGCTGGAACAGCGTCGGGCTGTAGCGGTGCAGCAACGCGTTTGCCACGGCGTCGCGGCGGGTGATGCGCTCGTCCCGGCCGCCGAGGGGGACGGAGACATGAGGGAAGGTCCGGGTCTCGTCGGACTTGGCGGCGACCTGATCGAGGATCAGTCGGCGGGACTCGTCCACGCTGACGCCGCGCTTGACCAGATCCTCGGCGAAGCCGCGCTCCAGGTTCAGGCGGCCGGCCAGATCGTAGATGGTGGAGACGCGATCCCGCTCCGCTTCGCGGGCGCGGGTTGCGATGGCCTCGGTGTCGGGCGCAGGAATTGCCTGCGTCTTCGGCTGGGTGCGGGTTTCCACTGCGCCGACGTTGGGTTCGGACGCAGCCGCTTTCGGCTCGGTCATGATGGTGTCCTCGGTATCATTCGGCTCGGTCGGCTGGTTGCTGGCGGGGTTCGCGGCATCACCCGCCGCGGGGCTGGCCTTGTCGGTCATCGGGGATGCTCCTTCGCTGGTTTCGGCGTCCCGGCGATGGAGGACGCAGTCGTGATGTTCGCCCGTGGTGCGGAAACCGGCAGCGGGGTCGGCCCCGACCGGCACGGCGGAGACCTCGAAGGGCGTCCAGTCCACGGCCCGCCAGAGCTCGCGCCCGCCATCCGGTTTCGAGATGTCGAAGCGGTGGACCTGGTAACCGATGGAGACCGCCCGGATGTGCCCGGCCTGGATGTCGCGCCAGATCGGCTCGACATCGGCCCGCTCGCTGATCCGGACCTGCGCGATGCCGCGCCCGTTCTCGATCCGCGCCGATCCCGGCACGACCGAGCCGATGACGGCATCGAGCGTGTCGATCTCATGCACCTTGAGGAAGGGCGCGCCCGCGTTCAGGCGTTCCAGCCGCACATGGGCGGGGTCGAGGCTGAGTTCCTCGTCATAGGGCTCGCCGAAGAAGCTGGCGCGGCGGACGCGGGCGCCGGCCGACCAGACCACCTCGACGGTGCGGGCGTCATTGTCGACGCTGTTCGGTGCAAGCTCCGCCGACCGGCGAAGCGCCGGCAGTTCGATCATCGTATCCATGAAAGTCAGTCCTGTTGGGCAGCGTCGGGTTGCGCCGGATCGATTTCCGGGGCTGCGCCCGGATCACTGCTCTGGGCGCTGCCGGTCTTGGTGACACGGCGCGGATCGCTGTCGAGCACCAGGCCCAGTTCGTCGAGCCTGGCGTTGGTCGCGGCGATCTCGGCCAGCACCGCGTCGGGATTGTGGCCCTGCCGGGCGATGGCCTGCGCCAGCGTCATGGTGCCGGAGCGGATTGCCAGCAGATCGGCCATCGCGTCCTTGTAGGGATCGACCGCGTCGAATTTCGGCGGCGACCATTCGACCGGTACGTCCGGCGTCGGGATCTGGCCTGCCGCCCATGCGGCCTCAAGGAACCAGCGCCAGACCGGCTGACACAGCATCGGAATGAACAGCTGCCACTGCACCGCGTCAATCATTCGGCGGAACTCGACCAGCCCGGCCCGGATCGAGGAATAATTCACCTGGCTGAGGTCGCCGGTCAGCAATTCATAGGGCACGCGGAACCCGGCCGAGATCGTGTGCAGGCTGGCCCGCTTGTATTCGCCATAGCCGCCGGTGGCCGAGGGTTGGTTGAAGCGGATGTCCTTGCCGCCACGGGCATAGGCGATCAGCCCCGGTTCGAACTGCTCGACCCGGTTGCCATCGGCATCGACCACCGAGGGCGCGATGCCCTGTTGCGCCTCGTCGTCGCCGAAGACGATGGCGGTGACGCAGGCCTCGGTCTTCTTGCGGACCAGTTCCGCCACCTCGTAGTCGTCGAGATCGCGCAAGCTGCGGATCACCGGCGCGCCCCAGGGAACCCCGCGCGCCTGCGTGCGCTGTTTCTCGTAGACATGGGCGATCTCGGTCGCCGGGACTGGGCGGCTCTGCAACCCGTTCTGCAATGCCCCGTAGGCATCGCCGGGATGCTCGGCATGCAGCCAGTAGGCCCGGCGCTTGCCGACCGGGTCGAACTCGATCCCCTGCACGAGGCGGCCTGCGCCAAGGGCGCCGGATTTGGTGGCGTCGAGGAAGTCCGCTTCCAGCACCTGCAACTGCAGCGGCACCGGCAGGGCATCGCTCGACCGCCGCAGCCTGCGCCGCACCAGCACCTCGCCCGCCTCGACCATCTCGCGGCAGATCAGCGTCTGCAGACCGTAGAAGTCGAGCTGGCCATCGGCGTCGCACTCCGCCGTCCATCTTTCGAAGAGCGCATCGACCTTGCGGTCCAGCGTGTCGTCGCCGCTGGCGGCGCGCGGCATGATGCCCGCACCGATGATGTTGTTCACCAGCACCGCCACGGCCTTGGCCGCATGCGGGTTGTTGCGCACGAGATCGCGCATCCGGTCGCGCAGCAGGGCCCCGGCGACGCCGATCTCGGTGTCGGCCGAGGAGCCCGGCGCGCGCCAGCCCGCGGTTCGCCGCCCGCGTGCCGCGCCGTCATAGCCCCGCGTCAGGGTCTCGAAAGCCTGACGCGCCAGCACGCGACGTGCGGCCATGCGCGGCGCCACCGATGCGATGGCGTGATCGAACCAGGTCGCTGACATCACCGGTCCCCGCGCGAGAAGCCCGCGAGCCCTGCCACTGGCAAGGGCCGTGTCGTGCCCGCAATAGCCCGCTCGATAGTGCGGATGCGGGCGAGCAGATCCTCGGCCGAGCCGTAGTCGACGGATTTGCCGTCATAGCTCACCCGGGTCGTGCCGCTGGCATAGGCCCGGCGCAGCGCCGAGAGCTCGGTTTCCGTCCAGTCGGTCATGTTCAGAACCATCCCTCCCGCCGCCCGAGCCAGTCGGAGCGGCGCTTGCCCTGCGGGGCCTGTCCCGGCCGGTTGATCTGCCCGGCGAGATCGCTGTCGGTGGGGGCGGCCCCTAGCTGATCCTCGAGGTCGCGCCATTTCTCGTCGGGCCAGCGGTCCGCGCCCGCGATCCAGGCGGCGGCGCGGGCATAGACCCGGCAATCCAGCGCCTCGTTGCGCTCGCGCAGCTTCTGCCATTCCAGCCGGGCGAAGCCGCGCTTCGTGCGGACGGTTACAAGCTGCTCGGCCACGAACTGCTTCAGCCATTCGTTCTCGACCCAGTGCGGCAAATGCACCGAGCCAGGCGGGAATGCGGCTCCGTCGGCAATCTCCTCCTCGGTCGGGCGCGCCAGCCGCAGGAAGCGGTAGGTCTCGGCCTTGAAGGTCGACACCGCTACGGTCCAGAGCCGCGCGCCGCGCCGCAACCGCTTGCCGCCCTCGGTCGCGTCGACGAAGGTCGGCCCAGACACCGGGCTCGAGCGGTTGAACCCCTCGACGCCCTTCACCGGCGACACCTGCGCGAAGCCTTGCGCCCGCGACCAGGAATAGACCGCCGGGGCCTCGTAGCCGGTGTCGATGGCAAGCCGCGCGATCCTGAGATGCGCGCCGCGTTCGTGGAGCCAGCTTCGGTCCAGCAGCGCGGTCAGCTCCGACCACGCGTCGTGCCGGTCGGGTCCGCCCTCGATCACGACATGATCGACGAGCCAGCTTTCCAGCCCTCGACCCCAGGCCCAGACGTCGAACTCGATCCGGTCCTTCTGCACGTCGGCCCCAGCGGTCAGGAACAACCCGCCCGCAGGCACCGTGCCGGATGTCCAGCGCTCGCGCCGGTCGTAGAGCCGCTGCCAGTCGGGGGCTTCCCCGGTCTCGACCCAGGTCTCGCCAAGGATCGTGTTGCGGAACGCCTTGATCGCCTCGTCCGACCCTTGGGCTGCCTCCCAGCCACGGGCAATGCGGGACCAGCTGAGCCAGCCCACCGGCGAATAGAGCGCCGAGAGGTGGTAGCCGACCGTCGTCGGATCGGCGGCCGTGGCAGTCGCCCGCCATTGGCCGCCCTCCAGCATCGCCGTCTTGTGGTGTTCCGCGATGGGCTGATCACAGTCCTCACAGTGATAATCCGCTGTCTCCGGGCGGCCCTTCTGCCAGCGCAGCCGGTCGAACTTCAGCCATTGCATCGCGCCGCAATGCGGGCATGGCACGAAGAACCGGCGCTGGTCGGACGCCTCGTATTCCCGCTCGATCCGGCTCAGCCCCCGGATCGTCGGCGTCGAGACCAGGAACACCTTGCGCCGATGGGCGAAGGTCAAGGATCGGGCCTCGGCCAGCGTGACCGGATCGCCTTCCTCGTCGGCCGAGGCCGGATAGGCGTCGACCTCGTCGAGGAAGATGTACCGCGCCGGCGTGGACCGCAGCCCGACCGCCGAGTTCGCGCCCGTCATGATCAGGATACCGCCCACGAACTCCTTGGACAGCATCGTGTTGCCCGCGTCGCGCGAGCGCGCCGGTTTCACCCGCTCCCGCAGCTCGGGGCTCTCGTCGATCAGCGGATCGATCCGCTGGCGCGAGTTGCGCTTGGCCAGTTCCACCGTCGGCTGGACCGCCAGCATCGGCCCCGGCGCCTGGTGGATCGCAAAGCCGATCCAGTTGTTGCCGGCCTCGGTCGCCCCGACCTGCGCCGCCTTCATGAACACGACCCTTTGCGTGGGATCGCCGGGGCTCAGCCGGTCCATGATCTCGCGCATGTAGGGCGTGCGCACCGTGCGATACCGCCCGGGCTCGGCCGAGGCACGGCCCGAGAGCATCCGGTGCCGGTCCGCCCATTCCGAGACGGTCAGGTCCGGGTCGGGCCGCAGCCCGTTGCCCCAGGCGCGCAGGATCTCGCCCGCGCCGTCGAAGTCCGTCAGTGCGTCATCATCACCTGAAGTCGGGCCGGACCTCGGCAAGCTCGTCGAGGTGGGCGCGTACATGTCTCTCCAGCACCTTCTGCATCGCGGCTGGCTCCACAGTGATCTGCTGGCCTGTCGCGTCGCTGAACGAGGCCGAGAGCTCAGCCGCCATCAGCGCCGCCGCGCGTGCAGGCCAGTTGACCCACGTGTCCCGTTCCTCCCGCGCCAGCCGGAACACCAGCGCCAGCGCGCGGGCCCGCTCGATCAACTCCCCCTTCAGCTTCTGAAGCCGGATGCGCCGCTCCTGCGCCTTCAATACTTCGTTCGCGGTCTTCGCCTGCAGGAAGGTCGTGCCACCACCCACGGCGGGAACCGCCAGCCCCTGTTCGCGCAGTGTGTCGCCAACAGCGACCACCGCCGCCTCGGGGACGGGCTTCAGCTTCGGCGCGGGCGGCTTGCGGGTCTTGGACGGGTCCGTCGTCTCGGCACGCCGGGCGTCGCTGGCCGCCGCGTTGATGCTGCCGTCGGGATAGAGGACCAGCCGTTCGGCGGTCTTCGCCTTCTGGATCGCGCCCCGCGACAGCCCGACATGCGCGGCGTACTGGCGCTCGCTCATGCCCTGCATCGGCGGCTCCGATTATCATTTTGAATCATCTGCTTATCGAGTTGATAAGCGCGCCGGAGAGAGCGAACGTCACTCCAACGAAGCGATGCAACTCGACCCAAGGAGCCAGCCCGATGACCCGCCGCGCGACCGACAACACGAAAGCCCTCGACGCCTTCCTCGCCGCCAAGTTCGAGATCGACGCGATGCTGGAGCGGCTCGCCGCCCTCAGCGCCGACCACTTCGAGACCAGCCCCGACGAGATCAACTGGGGCCATGTCGGCACCCTGAACCACTACCGCGCCAAGCTGCGCGAGATCACCGACATGGCCTTCAGCGAAGGCGAACACGCCGAGTAAGACGACCCGCTTCTGGTCCCGCCCGCCGACTGGCGGGCTCGACCTAGTAGAAGGGCCCGCATTCCGCGCGCCCCGATACGGGAGACGACGATGACCAAGCTTTCCGATACCCAAGCCCTGATCCTGAGCGCCGCCGCCCAGCGGCCCGAGCACATCGTCCTGCCGCTGCCCGACAGCCTGCGCGGCGGGGCCGCCGCCAAGGTGGTGGGCGCGATGCTCGCCAAGGGCCTCCTGCAGGAGGTCGACGCCGACCTGCGCAAGGGCGAACCCGTCTGGCGCGAGACCGGCGACGGCCACGGCGTCACACTGATCGCCACCGACGCAGGGCTTGCCGCCATCGGGATCGAGCCTGAGGACGCGAACACCGCGCCAACGGGCGCGACGGACGCGCCGACCCACGAGCCCGCGCCAGACACGCCCACCGAGACCGAGCCCGCGCCCAAGACGCGCACGCCGCGCGAGGGCACCAAGCAGGCGACCATGATCGCCATGCTGCGCGCGCCGGACGGCGCGACCATCAAGGAGATCATGGTCGCGACGGGCTGGCAGTCGCACACGGTGCGCGGCGCGATGGCCGGGGCGCTGAAGAAGAAGCTCGGGCTCGAGGTGACCTCGGAGAAGGTCGAGAACCGGGGGCGCGTGTACAAACTCCCTGCCGCCTGACGCACCGGACCCCGACAAGTTGATGGCCGCCGTCCCGCCGGGGCGGCGGTCGATCATCTGGCGCTCCGCATCCGGATCGCCTCGAACACCCGCCGCAGGGCGAAGGAACGCGCTATCGACACGATGGTGAAGATGGCGCCCATCTTCAGGTTCTGCGCCAGCGTCGTATGCAGCCCGAAGACCGGGAAGATCAGGATCTGCGTCACTACCGCGACGCCGTAGCCGACCATCACGTTGGCGACGGATTCGACCAGAGACATGGTGCGCGACTGCTTCATGTCGCAGCCTCATCCATCGGCCAGCAAATCAGCCGCGAGAGTTCGCAGCGCATGCGCCGCAACCAGCGGGACCACTCCGTTGCCACAGAGCCGAAGCCGGTCCACCCGGTGGGCCAGCCCATCAGCGCCTCGACGAACAGCGGGTTCAAGGTCCGGCGCGGCTCGGAGGCATCGCTCCCAGCCATCGACGTCACCAGGACCTGGCGGCCAAGCAGGCCGTTCACCGGCGTGTTGGCAAGGCTCGTCGCGCCATCCTTGTGATCGCGGGCCGTCGGCGTCATCCACATCCCAGCCAAATGGGTCAGGTCCGCTGTCCGCCGATTGCCCGCGCTCGGCTTGCACCCATCGTTCGCCATCGGCGTGGGCCACATTGCGGCCGTCGTCGCGAGGTTCATGCCGTGCTGCCCCGCGGCCTGCGATGGCGTCGGTTTGGTCTGCCGGTTCTCGTTGGCGCTGGCCCTTGGCGTCGGCCAGAGCCGCAGCAGTTCCGTCCGGTTCCCGCCACTCGAGCGGGTGCCAGAGCAGGCGCGCGGGGTCGGCCAGTTCGTCCCCCTCGCGGATGGCGAGAATGAAGAGGCGCTCGCGCTTGTGCGGCGCGCCGACTTCCGCCGCCGTGAAGAGGCCTGCCGCAAGGCGGTAGCCCATTCCGACCAGTCCGCTGGCGACTTCGGGGAAGCCGAGGCGGAGATGATGGGCGACATTCTCGAGGAAGACGAAGGGCGGTTCGACCTCGCCGATGATGCGGGCGACATGGGGCCAGAGGTGGCGCGGGTCGTCCGCGCCCCGGCGTTTGCCCGCGACGGAGAATGGCTGGCACGGATAGCCCGCAGTGACGATGTCCACCGCGCCGCGCCACGGGCGGCCGTCGAAGGTTCCAACGTCGTCCCAGACAACAGCCTGATCCAGGGACGCGTCTTCCATCCGCGCCACGAGAGTGGCTGCAGCGAAGGTTTCCCGTTCGACATGGCCCACAGTTCGATATCCGGGCAAGGCGATGGTGAGCCCGAGGTCGAGTCCGCCAGCGCCGGAGCAGAGGGAGAGGCCGAAGAGGCATGCGTTTCCGGCTCCGGAAGCGTGTCCGGAGGAAGGTAAAGCCAGGTCATGCATGTCACGCGGCGGTCTTGCGCTTGCGCGCGGGTTCGGCGTCCGTTGCCGGAGGATCGGCCGGGGCGTCGGCATCGTCGCCGAGCCGCTCGGTTCTCACCTGCGCGAAGGTCCGCCCATCGCCATCGAGGATCGCGGCGCGGCCGGTCTCGGCCTGCCAGCGTTCCACGGCGACATCGACATAGGCCGGGCTGATCTCCATCGCGAAGACGCGCCGGCCGTTGGCCTCGCCAGCCATGATCTGCGAGCCGGAGCCCGAGAACGGCTCGTAGCAGAGGCCGCCACGGGCGACGTGCTGGCGCATCGGGATGCCGAAAGCGTCCAGCGGTTTCGGCGTCGGGTGGTCCGGGCGCTCGTCCTTGGCGAAGGACGCCATCTCCCAGGTCGAGGGCAGCGTCTGCTCGGCGACCTTGGGTGGGCGGTTCGGGCGGCGCCAGCCCATGAAGCAGGGCTCGTGCTTCCAGAGGTAATGCGAGCGGGTCAAGACCCCGCGGTCCTTCACCCAGATGATCTGCTGATGGACGAAGGCCCCGGCCTTCTCCCAGCAGGCCTCGAGCATCGCCTGGCGACGCGAGGCGTGCCAGCAGTACCAGGCGGCGTCCTCGGCGATGGCCTCCGCCACGGCGGCCGCGATGAAGCCGTCGTAGAGTTCCGCGCCCTGCGAACTGTCGTCCCAGGTCGTGCCGTAGGACGCCGACCAGTCCTTGTTCCGCGTCGGATGGTTCGAGCTGTCGTAATCCACGAGATACGGCGGATCGGTCGCGAACAGGATCGCCCGCTCGCCGTTCATCAGGCGGCGGACGTCCTCGTGGTTCGTGCTGTCCCCGCAGAGCAGGCGATGGTCACCGAGGATCCAGAGATCGCCCGTCCGCGACGCAGGATTGCGCGGGGGTTCGGGGATGGTCACCGGCGGCACGGAGCCCCCGGCGCCACCTTCTTCCCCGTCGTCGTCCGCGACGTAGGCCAGCAGCTTGTCGAGTTCGCCGTCCGAGAAGCCGACCAGCGAAAGGTCGAAATCCTCGGCCAGCAGGTCGTTCAGTTCGGCCGAGAGCAGCGCCTCGTCCCAGGTGCCGAGCTCCGTCAGCTTGTTGTCCGCGATGCGGTACGCCCGGCGTTGCGCCTCGGTCAGGTGCCCGAGCACGATCACCGGCGCTTCTGTCAGTCCAAGCTGGGTTGCCGCCAGCACGCGCCCGTGGCCCGCGATCAACTCCCCGTCCTCGCCCACGAGGCACGGCACGGTCCAGCCGAACTCCGCCATGCTGGCCGCGATCTTCGCGACCTGGTCCGCGCCATGCGCCTTCGCGTTCTTCGCGTAGGGCTGGAGGCGCGACAGCGGCCACGTCTCGATCGCGTCCGGGGCGAAGCTCAGCGTCATGGTGGGCAAGGTTCCTCGGTCGGGTGGATGCCGGTGGCTTCCGGACTCCGGATGCCGGGCTGGACTCCACACGGGGTCCAGCGGCTACCAGCGGTGTCCGGTCGGAATGCCAGCATTCATTGGTGTTTGCGCGCGGCGTGAGTGGATCCGGCTTCCGGGTGGCTTCCCAAAAATCCGGCCCTGTCGCTGGCGACGTCCCGCGCTTCGCCCGCCAGCATACGAATGTCGCCAGGAAGGAACCGGAAACTGCCGTGGGCTGGGACCCGGCCGGACCCTTGCTGGATGCCGGGGTCCAAGCAAAGGGGAGAGCGAGCCCTTCGGCGCACTCTCCCCATCTTGCCTTCGGAATAGCATGGATCTGTTGCAGATGTCGAAGGAAAAAGTGTTGCAACACATTGGAGTCACTGCGCATTCAGGCGCGCAGCGATCTTGGTCAGTGCCAGCTGCCAGCGCCGCCATGCGGTCGTGCGGTCGCAGCCGAGTTCGCCGCTGATCTGCTTCCACGGCACGCGGGCCGCGCGCGACCAGACGAGCTTGCGCTCCGCCTCCTCGATCCAGAGCACCCAATCGAAGGTCTGCTCGAGGCGGGTGATCGCGGCGGCAGAGGGCCAGACCCGCATCGGCTGGGGTTCCATCGCCGCGATCTCTCGGCTGGTCCGCACGATGTCGGGCCAGGTGTTGAAGTAGCCCTGCGCCTTGACCGGCGGCAGCTTGCGCAGGGTGCGGAACGCCTCCTCGAAATGATCGGCGACGCAGTCGGCGGTCCATTCGCGATCAGCCATGACGCGCCTCCCTGTCGGAGGGGCGCGGGCCGTAGAGCTTCTCGCCGAGCTGGCGGACCAGTTCACGCTCGGGCCAGGTGAGGCGGTCGTCATCGGCGGAGACCGCGAGGACGCCCTGTTCCTGCCAGCCCTCGCGCTTGACCTGCTCGGGATCCCGGCGTCGGCCGCCGTAGCCGAGGGGATGCCACCTCATCCGACACCTCCCTGCGTCTCGATCGCCCAGAGCAGGATGGCGATGGCGTCGGCCTCGTTGTCGTCGGCGGGGCTGAAGCCGCGGGCGCGGACGGCGGCGACCATGGCGGCCTTGTCGGCGTTGCCCTTGCCCGAGGCGTGGCGCTTGATCGTGCCGACCGGGACGCCCTCGTAGGGCACGCCGCGCAGCTCGGCCCATGCCGTCAGCGTGGCCATGAGCCCGCCGTAGATGTGGCTCGCGTCGGTGCCTGCGTGGCGGCGAACTTCCTCGAACCAGATGGCGGCGATAGGACCGGAGAGCCGGTCGATCTCGGTCAGCCAGTTGGTGAAGCGCAGATAGCGCATGCCGCCGCCGTCGAAGCGGCCGGGGCGCAGCGAGACGGTGCCGCTGGTGATCAGACCGTCATGGCCGCGGATCGCCCAGCCGGTCGAGGTGCCGAGGTCGAGCGCGAGGATGCAACGGTTGCGGGGCGTGTCGAGCGGCAGCGATTCAAACCTTGCGCCGTCGCAATTGGGGATCAGAGTCGGCTGAGCCATGATGAGTCTCCTTTGCCGGGGCCTGTGGTGGTGGAAGACGACGGCGGTCTGGTGCTTGGCGGTACGGGGCCGCCGTCGTCGGACGGGGAAGCACAACTGGCCGTCACGGCGGCGCGCGCGGCTGGCCCGGACGTATGGGAGGAGTGGCCAACCCTGTGGGGTGGCCCTCCCATACGTAGTATGGGGGTTTGACACCTAACTGTTCCGGGGATGACAAGTAGCTGAAATCATTGGGGAATAAGACTTCAGGAAGTCTTCGGGCATGAGTTAGGGACTTAACTCTTATTTGCCCGTAACCCCTTGATTTCGTTGAGTGCACAGTTGGCGCTGTCATATGAGTCAGGCCTCACTCATATGAGTTGGGTCGTCCTCCAGCCCCTCCGGGTAGACCCAGACGGCGGGGTTTTCGACCTGCAGGCAGAGCCCGGATTGGGGGCATTTGAAGTGGCTGGGCAGGACCGGACGGGCGGTCGTGGTGACCTCGCCGGTGTCCGGATCGACATGCTCCTCGGGCGCGCCGAACTGCATGCCTTCCACGCAGAGGTAGCCAAACCGGGACCGGGTGACGGGGAAGCCGAACCCCGAGGGGTCGCGCAGGAACTTCACGAAGCCCTTGGTCGCCAGCACGCTGAGGCGCTCGCGGATCGTGTGCTTGCTGCCCAGACCGCCCCGGTTCTCGAAGGTCTCGGCGAATTGCATCGCGGTGTAGAGGCGCTCGCTCGCCGCCTCATCCAGCAGCATGCCGAGGATTACATCGTGCTTGCGCAGCCGCTCGGCATCGAGTTTGGCGCCGACCTCCTTGCGCACCAGGCGCTCGTTCAGCGGGTTCAACTCGACCCACTCGCCCTTCACCTTGTCGATCAGCTTGCCCGGCAACGCGGGGCCGTTCCGCAGCTCGATCTCCAGCCTGCGGACACTGCTGTCCTCGTCGGGCCGGTGCATGAGCAGCCCCGAGGTGTAGAAACCGCGCAGCGCGCTGGCGCCGGAGAGCGCGAGGAAGGGATCGTCCTTGACCTGATGCTTGCTGGCCTTGCGGGTGTGGTGGGCGAGGATGACGCCCGCGTCCGGATTGACCGCCTCGCGCAGGAGCTCGACCCGGTCCTTCAGGAAGAACATCATGGCGGTGTTGTCGTTCTCGCCGCCGCCCTCGGGGCCGCCATCGAAGAGATTGCGGATCGGGTCGATGACGATGATGTCGGGCGGCGCATCGGGGAATGTGCCCCGGATCGCCTCGGCCGCACGGGCGACGCCCTCCGCATCGAGCAGCAGCTTCAGCTTCGGCGTGGCGATGAAGGTGTCGCGCGCGGCGGCGATCACGGCGGCGGGCAGCGCGATCTGCTGCATGCGCTCGCGCAGGTAGTGATACTGGATCTCCGCCTGAAGGTAGAACACGCGCAGCGACCGGGGCGGCGTGAAGCCAAGGAACGGCACGCCAGCGGCCATGTGCACGAGCCAGCAGATCAGGAAGTCGCTCTTGCCGACTTTGGGCGCGCCGCCCAGCACCAGGAGCCCGCCCGGGGTCAGCACGCGGGGGCCGATGATGTCCTCGGGCATCGGGCTCGTGTCGTCGAGGAGCGCGCCGAGGCTGAAGGTCGGCAGCGGGCTGGCCGGGGCGTCGGCGTGGGCCGCGCGCAGGAGCGGCGGACCGTTGCGCTTCACATGCAGCGCCCAGAGGCGTTCGGACTCGGCCTGCAGCCGATCGAGCGGCCAGGATGGGCGCAGCATGGCGGCGTTGTAGCCGCAGATCGCCTCCCAGCCCGCGAAGGGGTCGAGGCGACCTTCGTGCACCAGGCGCACGTAGTGGCCGATGGCGGCGCTGGCCCCCTGGAACCGGGACCAGTCGTCGACCGCGCCTTCGCGCACCGGCGTGGTGAGCACATAGTCGATGCCGGGCTTAGCCTGCGGGGACGAGACGTCGCTGGCGAAGCCCACGCCGGGCAGCGGCGGCATCTCGGCGACCTTTTCGGCGAAATCCGCCAGGTCCACCTCGACGTCGCGATGTTCGCGGATCTGCACAAGGCGCTGGTGACCATGCTTGTGATAGACCGTGCCAGGCACCCGGATCGGCTGGTGCGCCGAGCGGAAATGCGTGTCGCCGCCGACTTTCACCGCGATCTCGCCGCGCAGGCGACAAAGGGTGACCAGATCCTCGCCCTCGGCCGGTTCGGTCAGTTTCCACCAGACGTGCAGCTTGGCAGCACCCTCGGGCGTCCGCCCGCCGCTTTCGATGATCAGCGTCGGCGTTCCGATGTGGCGAGTGACATGGTCCAGCTTGGCCGGGATGTCGCCCGCGTCGAGATCCACGACGATGGCCTGCATCTGCAGCACATCGGCGGCGCGGGCCTGGCCCTGCTCGGCGACGGTGCCGGGGATGACATAGACGGCGGCGCCCTCGCGGTTCGCCCAGGCGGCGAAGGTCGCGAGTTTCCCCGGCGCGGTGTCGTCGGCGGGGATCCAGATGTTGTGCGGCTTGCCGTCCCGGCCCTGACCCTTGTCGACGAAGCCGCGCAGCGGGATCAGCCCCTCGCACCAGCTGAACACGGTGTCGAGGAACACGGCGATCTGCTCGGGGTCGGGGTCGCAACCGAACGGGTTCTCCGACGGCGGCCCGTCGTTGAAGTCCATCCACGGGTTGAAATGCAGGATGCCGTCGTCGCTCATGCCGGCAGCCCCCAGCAGCGCTCGGACCAGGGGCAGAAGCGGCATTCGAAGAAGTCCGACGTGGTGGCAACGCGCGGCAGAAGCTCGCCCGCGTCGGTCGCCTGCAGGATCCGCACGCCCCGGTCGGACATGCGTTGCGCAAGATCGGCGTCGAAAGGCACCAGTTCGTGGTGCATCTCGGCCGTGTCCTTGTTGATCGCGGTGAAGAGCGCAGGCGCGGCCGAGATGCCGGGGACTGTCCCTTCCATATAGGCTTGGTAGAGCGCGATCTGGGCGGCGTAGACCGGCTTCGACTTCGTCACGCCATCCTTGACGCAGGCGCGCCAGTTCTTCGCGTTCATCGTCTTGCATTCCCAGAGGGCGGGAACCGTCAGACCGAAGCCTTCGGGCCCGGCCGCGATGATGCCGTCGACATGACCGCGGATGCGCCCGCCCGCGACCGAGAAGCCGAACTGGCCGCCATCGGGCCGGTTGCCCTTGCGGGTGTATAGGTCGAAGCCCGCGCCGCGCAGCCAGCCGACGGCCAGATCCTCGAGCGCATGGCCGATGGCGAAGATGCGCAGCGACTGGCCGCTGAAGTCCCGGCCCTCGTCCTTCGGCGTCGCCGTGAACTCGAACTGCAGGGCGCGCTCGCAGGCATGGCCGAGACGCGAGCCGCCGAGGTAGTCGCGGGGCGGCCGCATGGCCTGATCGGCGGTGAGCGCCTGATCGACGGCGGCGTTGACCTGCTCCGCGAAACTGGGCCGATGATTGTAATCGAGGGTCAAAACGGCACCTCCGGCGTCTGCGCCCGCGCGATGTCGGACATGGCCTCGCGGAAGCCCTCGACGGCTTCCTCGATCAGCGCGCGCACCTGCGGCTCGGTCAGATCGGCGAGCGGGGTGGCCCAGCCGATCTCGTCCATCAGCAGGGCGACGCGCTTCATGGTGGCGGTGATCGCGGCGCGCTCCTCCTCGGTCACGTCAACCATGGCGAAACGCTCCCTGGCCAAGCGCGTCCATAAGGACTGGCAGGGCATCGAGCAGAACCAGACCGAGGGCCGGGGCTGCTTCGACCGGTGCGGATCGAACCAGCCGAAACCACGGGTCGGTTGCCGGCAGACAGCACAGAGCGTCCCACGCGGATGCCAGAGCCGCCGCCGGTCCTCGGCCGTGATGGGGGTGATGGAGGCCATGGGTCATGCCGCCCTCCGTTCGGGCCGGGCGGCCGCGTCGATCAGCTGGCGGATGGCCCGCTTGTTGAAGCCGAAGGTCATCAGCGCCGAGGCGCGGTAGCGCGTCAGGCCGAAGTCATGGCGGCACTCGGCCGGCAGGTACTGAAGCTGCTTTTCGGTCGGCGGCTGGCGCAGCCAGGAGCGAGTCTTGAAGGCGCTTTCGTCGGTCTCGTGGGTGTTCAGCCAGTCGTCGGCCTGCGCGAGGCAGACGGTGCGCTCGCCGACACCCAACAGATGCGGGCGTTCGCCTTTGGCCCCGCCGATCGCGTACCAGACCCCGTCCAGCCAGAAGATGCCGCCCCAGGCTGCGAAACCCGTGGCCATCAGCGCGTCGTCCGTGCCGTAGAGGTCGACCCACGCGAAGCTGGACCGCTTCAGCAGGTCGATCTCGGTCATCATGAAGCCCGAGAGCGGCGCGGCGCCCCCGGCTTCGCCCGCATCCAGATCCTCGCGCGGGAACGCCTCGCCGCAGAGCGGGCACTCGGTGACAGCGAGCGGGATCTCCGCCTCGCAGGCAGGACAGGTCTTCGTCGGCGCTTCGCCGGTTTCGGTCTTGCCGTCGAGATCGACATCCTGTTCCAGCGTGCCGTGGATCAGGCTCGAGGTGCCGAAATCCAGAACCACGCAGTCGGTTTTCACGACACCGGGGTATTCCTCGGGATCAACGGTGCGCAGGCCGCGCCCGACCATCTGGATCATGGTGGACTTGTAGGAGCTGGGGCGCAGCAGCACGACGCAGGAGGTGGGCGGGTGATCCCAGCCCTCGGTCAGCACGGCGACGTTGACGACGACGCGGATGTCGCCCGCCGCGTAGCCAGCGAGGAGCGCCTTGCGGGTCTCGGCCGCCAGATCGCCGTGGATCAGCGCGGCGGAAACGCCCGCCGTCCTGAATGCGTCGGTGACGTGTTCGGCGTGCGCGACGGTGGAGCAGAACACCACAGTCTGCCGGTCGCCCGCCTTTTCCTTCCAGTGGCGTATCACCTCGTCGGTGACGGGGGCGCGGTCCATGATGCCCGCCACCTCCGCCATGTCGAAATCCGACATGGTCTTTCGGACGGAACGCAGCTCGTCTTGCACGCCCACGTCGATGACGAAGGTGCGCGGCGGCACCAGGTGGCCCGAGGCGATCAGTTCGCCCAGTCGCACCTGATCGGCGACATTGTCGAAGACCTCGCGCAGGCCCTTCCTGTCGCCCCGGTTCGGCGTCGCCGTGACCCCGAAGATGCGGGCGTCGGGATTGGCCTCGCGCACCCGGTCGATGATGCGGCGGTAGCTGTCGGCGACGGCATGGTGCGCCTCGTCGACGACCAGCAGGTCGAGGCGCGGCATGTCGGCGAGGTTCGAGGCCCGCGCCAGCGTCGGCACCATGGCGAAGGCGACCTCGCCGCCCCAGGACTTCTCCGTGGCGTCGATGACCGAGGTGGCGACGCCGGGCACCACGCGCTGGAACTTTGCGCGGTTCTGCGCCGTCAGCTCGTCGCGATGGGCGAGCACGCAGGCCTTGGCGCCGTCGCCGATCATCTTGCCGGTGACCGCCGAGAGCATGATGGTCTTGCCCGCACCGGTGGGCGCCACGCCCAGCGTGTTGCCGCGGGAAGCGAGCGCAGCCACGCTGCGCTCGACGAAGGTCTTCTGGCGGGGGCGCAGGCGCATGGCCGGTCTCCCCCTTACTGCGCCCAGCTCGGCCGACCGGCGGCGCCGGGGGCGGACGCGGGCTGGCCGGGCTGGGTGGTCGTGGCGGGCTGCTGCGGGGCATGGCCCTGCGCCGGGGCGGCGGCGAGCTGCGGCGCGACCGTGCCCATCAGCGCGGCATAGTCGCGGTGATCGGGGGTGACGGCGGCGCGGATCTCGTTCTTGTCCTCGCCGTTCGTGTCGGTGCCGATGTCGATGCGGGCGACGAACTCGACCCCGTCGAGATCGCCAAACCCGTTGATCCGGCGGCGGGCCTGCGCCTCGGGCGAGTTGTCCTTGTCGGACACGCCGTGCGCCGAGTTGAGGATGCCGCGGATCAGGCCGCGCCCCATGTTGGCCCAGTCCGGGCCCTTCGGGCTGTAGAGGCCGATCAGCGACCAGACCTTGCGGCGGGCATAGGGACCCTCGAGCACCGTGTACTCGGCGTCGAGATAGACGGCGCCGGTGGCGGCGCGGCGCGCCCAGCCGCCCGTCCAGCCCTGCGAGGGGTCGTCGAAGCCACCCGGGCGGAGCGTCAGGCGCACCTTGGCGAGCGTGCCCTTCGGGATGACGTTGGTGTTGGATTGGGCGGAGTTGAAGTCGTTCCAGGGTCCGGACATTGCGCGGCTCCTTTCAGTTGGAGAATGGGACGCGCAGCGGCGTCAGAGGGGAAAAGCCACCCCGGCGACCGGATCGGGACACGGGGCGTGGCGAGAGGCGCTCAGCCATGGCCGGGCTCCTCAGCGGGGGCGGGATCGGCCGGGGTCACCGGCGGCCAGGTCAGGCGTTCGGAGGCCGGCGCTGCGGGACGCTGGATCTTCTCCATCAGCCGGCCGAGATGCGGGGCCTCGACCCTGTCAAGGCGGCCGGAGCGGTCCTTGGCCGGATAGCCCCAGGGGTTCAGCGTCTGGCAGACGAAGGCGCGCTGCGGCTGGCCGTTGGCATCGGCGATGTCGGCCATAGTGATGACCTGATCCACGATGCCCGGCAGCTCGAGCCCGGTCTTCGAGCCGTCGATCTGCGGCTGGAACACCTTGCGATTGAAGTCGTCGAGCCGCTCGTCGAGAATGCCCACGAACCAGACATGCTTGCCGCGCGTGTGCTGCAGGTGGGTCAGCCAGCCGATCATCTCGCGGCCATGCAGACCGTAGGCGCCGCGGATATCGGGCTTGCCAGCCTTCTCGGAGAACGCTTCGGGCTGGCCGCGGCACCACTGGAAGCAGAGCCGCCCGGCTACGGTGATCGAGTCGATGAAGACGGTCTCGTATTTCCCGATCACCGCCGGATCGCCGTAGCGGCCGCAGACCTCGTCGAAATGCGCTTGGCTGTAGGGTTGGTCCTCGCGCAGCGCCGGGTTCGGCCCGCCGATGAACACCGCGAAGTCGCGGCATTCCTTCCAGGTGCGGGGCCGGAGCGTGTCGATCTCCAGCCCCTCGACCGCCAGATCACCGGCCTCGAGATCGAGGAAGAGCGTGGTCGAGGCGTTCAGCGTCCAGAGCAGGCTGGTCTTGCCGATGCCGGACCGGCCGAAGATGACGCCCTTGATGCCCTTGCGTTGGGCGAGCCGTTCGTCGGCGCCGATGATGGGAAGGGCCATCACTGGCCCTCCTTCTTCATCACTGCACTGGCGGCGCGATCGGCGCCGATGCACCCCGCCTCGCGGGCGAGCTTGTAGAGCCGCTTCAGCGCATCGGCGCGGCGGTAGGCGGCCGTGCTCTCCCGCTCCGCCTCCACGATCGCGAAGGCGATCTCGTCGACGGTCGCCTCGACGACCGGCAGCGGCTCACGCGGCTCGTCACCGGCGCGCTGCGGGAAGGCGATGGTTTCGGGGAGGTCTTCGAGGGCGTAGCTCGCGGCGCGAAGACGGGTGATGTCGTCCGGCTGGTCCGGCATGGCGGTTCTCCGTGAGATGATGTGATCGAGGAGGCGCATCAGGCCGCCTCGCGGACGTCGGGCGCGGGCTCGGCGACGTAGATCGCCAAGAGCGGCGTCCCGTCGGCGTGGGCGCCGGCGTCCTCGATCTGATAGTTGCGGTTGGGCTCGCAGACCTCGGTCAGCTCCCAGCGGCGATAAAGCCCCGGAAGACGCCTGAAATCCTCGAGCGACAGATCGGCAGTGCGGTTCATGCGTGTCTGCTTTCGGTTGGAGGGAAGGCGCTCGGGGCGCTCGAATGGGAAAAGCCACCGGCGGGACCGGATCGGGACATCGGGTCAGGGGATTTCCTCGAGGGCGTCGTGCAGCCGACGCATCGCGCGCTGGTACCGCTTGCGGGCGGCGGCCTCGGTCAGGCCCAGTTCCACGGCGACCTCGGCTTGGGAGAAGCCCTCGATCGCTACGCGGATCACCAGCAGGGCGTCGTCGCCGAGCAGCTTCCGCACGGCGCCGTTTAGTCGCGCGTACCCGGCCGCGCCGATCCCGCTGTCACCGCTGTCCGCCACCTCGTCGGGGTCGGCGCCGCTGGCGAGATGTTCGCGCGTCTGGTCGCGCTGGCGCGTGCGGATCATGTCGCGCTCGACGTTCCGCAACACCGTGGCCGCGATCCAGTTGACGCGCCCGAGGTCGAGGCCGCGGACAGCCTCGGTGGTCCGCGCCAGTACGTCGGACGCGACCTCGTCGGAGGTGCCGAGCCTGCGCCAGATCGACCGGCGACGGATGGCGTCGAGGCCGGGCCAGAGCGCCAGCAACAGCAGCGTCAGGGCGCAGTCGGACGCGGGGCCGTCGCCCTGCGCCGCCCTGACGAGAGCGGATAGGATCAGGTTCTTGCGGGCGGGATCGCCGGGGGTGCGATGCAGCCCGTCCAGCAGGGCCGCCGGATCCCGGAACGGCGCGAGGGCGGCCTGCGTGCGCCGGACGGCGTCGAAACTGCGCTGGAAGTGAAGCTTGGAGGATGAATGCATGAGGTGATCACGGATCGCGTGCCACGCGAGAGACATCGGACGCCTGCCTTGCGGCCAGGCGTCCGGCGCCTTCTCGTGGCCAGGTCAGGACGTCGCGCGTCTCTGCGTTTTCAGGGGGGTTGGGTGAGTGCGCGCGTCAGCGCGCGGGCGCGGTCGTGTGGTTCAGCGTGCCGCAGCCGCGGCAGGTGGCCTGGACCGGAAAGCCCACAAAATACTCGTGCCCCCGCGCAAAGCGCAGGTGCATGCGGCCGTCTCGGCAGACACCGAGCAGCTTGTCACAGCGCGTGCAGCGCCATTCCGAGTTGGAGGTGGTGGGCTTGGTCTTCGCCACGCCGGACCAGCTCGTCGGGGCTGCCTGGCGCGGGGGGAAGGGAGTCGGCATCGAAGTGCTCCTCTGATGTGGAGCACTCCCATTGGCCGGGGGAATCGGAGCTAGTCAGACCCCCCAATCGGAGCCGGATCGGAGCCAGCCGTCAGACGGCGATCTCCCACGGCCCTTTCGGACCAAGATTTCTCAGGAAGTTAGCCTTCAGCTTGTCCCATAGCGGTTGCTTGAAGATGTTTGCAAGGGACTGGTCTTCGGCGATGTCCTTGACAAGATCTTTGGTTGCCATTGGCATTGGGCCATTGTTGTGTGCATCAACCAGCCGCTTGATGACCGCGATGCGGTTCTCGCCCTTGATGTCGATGCTGCCTTTCCCTGGGACGAACAGGGTCGCCATATTTTCCCCGCTAGACGTGAGTTCGACAGCCTGGCCACCGCGGGCCAGTATCCGATGGCGTCGGAACACGGACCGGAGCTTGTCTGCGACCAACGAGATTTCGGCTTGCTTGGTGTCGATCTGATCGACAAGCGGCGTCAGAACGTTGGCCGCCAGACACGGTCCGGGAGCGTTGCCGGCCTGCAGGACAAGCCCGATACCGAGATTATGGCGCGCCCGAAGCTCTGTATCGACTGCCGACCGGACCTTCTCCCGGTCGAGACCGCGCGCGAGGTAGATCGGAACATTCCCGCCATCGACATCGAGCGTTCCGAGGTAGAGGAGGTGATCGGTCAGCTTCTCGATCGCCGGCGCATCAAGCGCTTGTTCGAGACGTGCCTTCAGGTGTTGCGCGACCCAGCCGTCGCGCACCCGATATATCCTGTAGCGATCCGGGCTGCCCGCAGGCGTCACCTGTCCCTCGGCGACCTTGAGATCGGCCACCTTGCGGTCACCTTCCTCCGCATCTCCCTTGTCGACCCGAACGACCACTTCGGCTGCGACCGGGCCGATTTCGTCTTCATCGTCGATCAGGTCGTCCCCTTCCCAGCCGGCGGGCACGAGGAAGCCCAGATCAATCAGGAGGCCAGGATCGACACCACGAGCTTGGAGCCATGCTCCAGTGACCCTGTCTGCTCCAATGTCCCAGATCGCCAACAAGGCGGGCATGACCGCCATACTCTCATCATCGCCCGGGGCGCGACCATCACGAAGGATCTTCCAGTGCCTGAGCAAGCGATGCCCCAGAACGCGCTCGTAAGGGTCGTCGATGCTGAGAAGGCTGCTCGTGTTGCGGTCGGTGAGCGTGAAGTTGAGGGTTTGTGCCTCATCGCGTTCCGCGCGGAAATACCGGACCGCAATCTCGACAAAGCGGATTGCGAGCGCCCGCTCGAAAATCCTCTGAAGGCCCGGCTGGCTGTCGATGATCTCTGCGATGTCCTGGTCGATCGTGGTGGAAAGCGAAAGGCGGTTTGCGAGATTGCCGATGCTGATGTCGGCGCGGATCACCTGCGCGCGGTCGATCACCACGTCGTCGAGTTCCGGCGGTTCAAGATCGAGTCCTTGCAGGAACTGGGAAATGTCGTAGGCCTGGAAGTCGACGGGCTGGTTGGAATAGGTCTGATCGAGAGCGGTCTCGATGAAGCATTCGGCGACTGTGTGTCTCAGCTTTCGATTGGCCGCACGGACATGCACCCGCCCGGTTGACGGCGTATACACGATCATTGCCTCTCCGGGCGGCCGAAAGTAGATGCTCGACCGATTGCCATCGTCATCGATCTCCCGAACGCTCGTGGGGGGATCGGGATGGAACAGCAGGTACATCTCCGCCGCCGGTTCGTCGCCGTCCTCGGGGATGTCGAACTTGTCGATGCTGTAGCCGTCGCCGCGATCGAGGCGCTTGTTGAGGTCGGCCAGAAGCGCTTCGAGCAATGCGCTGCCGGCGTCCGGGCCCCCGTCGACCGAAGGCTCGGCCATGAAGGTCTGGTAGTGCTTGTCATAGCGCCGGTACAGATGCAGGTGCAGGCTGTTCTCCGCCGCTTCGAACAGGCCGTGTTCGTTGGCGAAGGCATAAAGACTTCGGGCGAGTTCGTTCCGCTGGGTCAGAAGTACCTTGGCGCGTTCGGGTTCGAGCTTGGTCTTTGCGAGACCTTCGAGGACGTACTCGCCGCGGTCGCTCGCGATTGTGACGATCCGGGCTGCTTCAGCTTCAAGCGGGCCCAACCGATCCTTCTTTTCCTGCAACAGCATATTTCTGGCAGCCGACGGACCGTCCGGATTGTCCGGGTCGAACTTGTAGGTCGCGAGCCAGCTCAACCTCTCGAAAGCCTTGCTCCTGAGAAATCCGGACAGCAGTTTCGCCTCTGCATCATCGAAAAGGGGACACGCACTCTCTCGCAACAAACCGTCCGTCGCATCCAGAAAGATTTCCAGACGTTTCGGGCCGGTGAGGAACTGGAAGTCTACGACATCATGGCGGTGCCCGATCTCTCGGCCTGGGAGATCGACGAGCAGAAGCTGATCTTCGTGGCCAAGAAGGAGGCGAACAACATGAAGCGCCTCCTGAAGCTGTTTCAGGAGACGCACCGGGCGCTGCTGGCCAAGCGCGTGTTGATCATCGACGATGAGGCGGATTTCGCCAGCATCCGGTTCACCAAGAAGAAGGGGGAGCCGGATGTCGAGCAGGGGCGCATCGCCGACCGGATCGACGAACTGCGGCGCGAACTCGCGGGCTGCGCCTTCCTCCAGGTGACCGCAACGCCCTATTCCCTTTACCTCCAGCCCGAGGACTATCCCGTTCAGCCTGGGGCCAACTTTACCTTCGAACCCAAGCGGCCGGCCTTCACCAAGCTTGTGCCGATCCACGGCGGCTACGTCGGGGGAGATCACTATTTCGGCGAGCACACCGAGGATAAGCTGGAGTACTACCTCTGGCATCCAGTCGCAGACAATGAGCTGCTGGCACTGCGCAAGGAAGATCGGCGGCGGGTCAAGAAGGATCAGGTTCTGACCCATGCCAATATCGCCGGCATCCGTCAGGCCCTGATCACTTTCGTTACCGCGACGGCAATTCGCCGGCTTCAGCAGAAGGTGGCCGGTTATCGGCCGGATCGCTACGCGATGATCGTCCACGTCGAGACGTCGCGCACTGCTCACGCTTGGCAGCATACCGTGGTTGGAGAGTTGATCGAGGCGCTTCAGGAGGCGATTGAGAAGAAGTTGCCGATATTTGCCGACCTGGTGAACGCGGCGATCGATGACCTAACCCGTTCAGTCACCGCTTGTGGCCTGACGATGCCGGACCACAAGACGATACTCGATAACGTCCGGGATTTCTTCAAGAAGGGCGCGGTGGCGACCGAGAAGGTCAACTCGGACAACGAGGTCCAGAAGCTCCTGGACGACAATGCCGAACTCAAGCTCCGCACTCCGTGTAACGTGTTCATTGGCGGCCAAATCCTCGATCGTGGCATAACGGTTCCGCATCTGATCGGCTTCTATTACGGCAGGTCGCCGAAGCGAATGCAGCAGGACACTGTCTTGCAGCACGCCCGCATGTACGGTGCCCGTCCGCGAGAGGACCTCGCTGTGACGCGCTTCTACACCACCGCTCACAATTTTCAGGCCCTGCGCTCGATCCACCAGTTCGATTCTGCTCTGCGCCACGCCTTTGAGACGGGAGCGCATGACCGCGGCGTCGCCTTCGTCGTCAAGGATCAGGCTAACCGGGTCATTCCCTGCGCCCCGAACAAGATCCTGGTGTCGGATATCGTCGCCCTCCGCCCGGGCGGCGCGCACCTGCCAGTCGGCTTTCAGACCAAGGCCAAATCCACCTTGGCTCCGATCATGCAGAAGCTGGAAAAGCTCATTCCCCAACAGCAGCTGGATGCCGGCGAGATCGTCACAGTCAAAACCGAAACTGCCATCGAGATAATTACGTTGATCGAGAGCTGCTTCAATTTTGAGCCTGGGTATAATTTCGACTGGGAGGCATGTCGTGCCGCGATCGAGTACTTCTCGACCATCGCGCCACCACCTGCCGAGAAGGGTGAATGTCTGATACTAGGCGGCACAGGGCGGCGATTGAGCCGGCAGCGTGCTGGAGGGCGTTTCTCGGACGCCCCCCACACCATGCAAGATCGCGCCGCCGTTCGAGGGATCGCCGGACATCAGCCCATTCTTGTGCTTTCCCAGCAGGATGGGCGTGAGGAAGACGGATGGCGCGGGGCGCCGTTCTGGTGGCCGGTTCTGTTCTCGCCAGCCAGTGCGGCACCAAGTGTGTTTGCCTCGACCGTCAGGGACGACGGTGCCGCGAACGACGTCGACGAAGACGAAGACGAGTAGTCGCAAGGCAGGTCATGGCGCATCAGCCGCTAAGGGGCACATACCCACAATCCAAGAGCGCAGAAGACAAAGGGGGCTAATAGACAATTGGTTCGACACCGGTCGCGAAAGAGTCGAAAGGGACTGAGATCGGAAGAATGAGGGTCGGGCAGAAAAATGGTGAATCACCAACAGCTTACTAGCTGTTCACCGGAACGCAGCGGTTAACAGGTCTGGAGAATTTCGGCGCGGAGAGAAGGCGTGAGCGCCTTTCCGGGCGTGGGACGGTTAACAGGCCCAGCCGCATAACCCTCCAAAACAACGGAAAAATCCGGCCGCAGCCGGATCGGGAGAACGCTTTCGCGGGGGGCAAGTGGCGGAGAGGAAGGGATTCGAACCCTCGAGAAGCTTTTGACCTCTACGCCCTTAGCAGGGGCGCGCCTTCGACCACTCGGCCACCTCTCCGGGCGCCCGCATAACCCGGTGAACTATGATATTCAAGCGGTTTCCGATGAAGCCGCATTACTACGCCCCCGGATGCAGTTCCCGCGATTGCCATGCCTTATGGAATTGCGCTGTCCGCCGGGGCGGAAAGGATGGCGACATTTTATGACGTGGTCGGGCTTTTCTGCAAAGCTCCCCCGGATGACGCAATATCAGGCGCCGGCCATTTTCTTTGCGACATGCGCGGACCCGACGACGCGGCGATACAGGTGTTTTTATGCGGAGCCGTGTTGGTCTTCAGCAGCCAGGGGCCGAGATCCCGATTGCTGGCGCTAGCGATGCGCGTCGGAACGGATGCCCGGGAATCGGACGTCGCTGCCGTTTCAGCAGTGCGAATCGCGGATCTGGCCGATGTTCGAGCTTGTCCACGGCTGGGAAGCGGCAAGCTGGAGAGCATGGTTACCGGACAGTGAATAGTTGGGCTAAAACGTGTCTTTTTCGCAACAGCGGCAGGGCATAGAACCGAGGGTATCGCCACAATCCGATCACCGAGGGTTGAACGGCGCATTTGCTTCGGTAATTGTGATTTGGGAAAGGGAGCGCATGGCGGGCCTTTTTCAAGTGGGGATGGGGCAGGGAAAGCTGTCCTTCAGCAAAATAACCCAGACCCGGTACTTTAACTTTTGACTGGAGGTCAGAAAATGAACATTAAGAGCCTTCTTCTCGGCTCGGCTGCGGCGTTCGCCGCAGTGAGCGGCGCACAGGCTGCTGACGCAGTTGTCGTCGCCGATCCGGAGCCGGTCGAATACGTCCGCGTCTGCGACGTCTACGGCACCGGTTACTTCTACATTCCGGGCACCGAGACCTGCCTGCGCATCGGCGGCTATGTCCGTTATCAGGTGTCGGGCGGCGATCTGTGGGAGCGCACCCGCGTTCACGACGACACCCTTCTGGGTGGCGAGGATCGTACCGACGAGACCTACAGCCAGTATTCGCGTCTGTCGCTCCAGACCTGGACCGGCACCGAGACCGAACTGGGCACCCTCAGCACCTACACCGAGACCCGTTTCCAGTGGGCTAACGGCGGCGGCACGACCACCAGCCTGAACTTCGCCTGGATCCAGCTCGGCGGCTTCCGCGTCGGTAAGGACGAATCGGCCTACACCACCTTCGCTGGTTACGCCGGCGGCGTGATCGCCGACGATATGGTGCCCTACGGTCCGTTCGACACCAACCTGATCAGCTACACCTTCTCGGGCGGCAACGGCTTCTCGGCGATCATCTCGCTGGAATCCGGCAACAGCGGCTCCTACGGCCATGCGTATGACATCACCGACTACATGCCGCATGTCGTCGCCGGTGCGAAGTTCACGCAGGGCTGGGGTGGCGTCACCCTCGTCGCTGGTTATGACAGCATCCACGAGACGTGGGCTGCCAAGGCTCGCTTGGACGTCAACGCGACCGACACGATCTCGGCCTTCATCATGGCCGGCTACGGCGATGACGACGACTTCAACTTCTACAAGCCTTGGGGCGGCGAGTGGGCTGTCTGGGGCGGTCTGACCGCCAAGGTTTCGGAGAAGGCGGCCGTCAACCTGCAGCTGTCCTATGACGACAGCGAGCAGTTCGGCGCGGCTTTGAACGTCGCCTACACGCTGGTTCCGGGCTTCCGGATCACGCCTGAAATCGACTACTACGACGCCGGCAACGGCGGCGACGACGCCTTCGGCGCGATCATTCGCTTCCAGCGCAGCTTCTAATCAGCTCTGCTGACAGAGAAAGAACCCGGCGGGTGACCGCCGGGTTCTTTTTGTTTGTTGGCCCATATTTCGGACTGGCGCTGTAGGGATTTGCCGAATCGGATCTGCAACTCCGGCCGGTATCGTTCTCTGGTCAGCGTATTGCCTTTTCGGCTCGTTCGAGGAACGAGGCGATCTGCTCCGGGAGATTTCCGGTTTCAAGGAAAGGCGCATGTCCCTGACCTGCAACCGTGACCGTCTCGACCATCGGGCCGCGTTTTCTCATTTCGTCCAATGTAGCCGCGGACAGCAGCAAAGAGTTTTCGCCGCGAACGACAAGAACCGGCTTTTGCGCCAGGGCATCGAACTCCTTCCACAATTGCGGCAAAGGTTGTTCAGGGTCGACTGAGACAAGCGTCCTGACGAGATCGGGATCGTAGTTGGGCACCGGCTTTCCATCATCGAGACGATAGATCGCCTCGGCCATGGCTCTCCAATCCTCGTCGGTGAGCGCGGGGAAGGCAGGCCCGTGTACCGTCTTTTGCAGCTCGATCGCCTCGGCGACAGACGGGATTGCTGCGGAAGGCGCAAGATAACGGCGGATGTGGTCGAGCCCTTCCCGTTCTATGACCGGCCCGATGTCGTTCAATACCGCCGCGGCGATGCGTGCGGGTTTGATCGCGGCCATCACCTGCGTGATGAGGCCGCCGCGCGACGTGCCGATGAACAGGGCGCGCTCGATTTCGAGCGCCGCGAGCCCGAGCAGGATGTCGGAGAGTTCGGTGCCGACGGTATAGTTCTGCCAATTGGGATCATATGCAGACTGCCCGCGGCCACGATAATCAAAAGCAATCACTTGGCGCGGAATCTTCGCGTGTTTTGACAGGAAAAGCGCCAGCCGGTGAAAGTCGCGCGCATTGCGCGTCAGCCCCGGAAGGCAGACGACCGGCAGGACATGGCTGTTCGCGTCGCCATAGACGCGGGCGTGAAGCCGCAAGCCGTCGGCCGAATCATAGAAGAAGTCGGTGAAGTTCTCGCCCGCCATGTTCTTCGCCCTGTTCGTGGCTGTCTGTGCTGTTCAGACAGCATCGTCTCAACCCGTCGGACATTGCTCTATCACGCGGGAGAGGGGAACAACGAACGGCATGGATTGCACCGCAACCGGCCGTCCGGTTCAACTGCGGCCGTTCAGCAGGTCGCCGGCGATGTCGAACTTGCCGGTCAACCGCATCTTGTAGACCTGATAGTTCTCCATGACGCGCTGCACGTAGCTGCGCGTCTCGGTGAAGGGGATGCGCTCGATCCAGTCGATCACCGTATCGAGATCCTTGCCGCGCGGATCGCCGTAGCGCTTGACCCAGTCGGCGGCGCGGCGTGGGCCGGCGTTGTATCCGGCGAAGGTCAGGATGTAGGAGCCGTTAAAGCGGCTGAGCTGCTCGCCGAGGAAAGCGGCGCCGAGCGCCGCATTGTATGCCGCGTCCGTGGTCAGCCGGGAGGCGGAGTAGGGCATGCCGCTGCGTCTGGCGACATCTTTTGCCGTGCCCGGGAGAAGCTGGAGCAGGCCGCGCGCACCGGCGCCCGAAACCGCGCCGACGTTGAACTCGCTCTCCTGTCGGGCGATGGCGTAGGCAAGCGCCTGGCCGGCGCCGCCGATGTCTGCGATCTCGGGAATGGCGCCAAGCGGATGCGACAGCCCGCCGATCGCGATACCCCGGTTGGCCGCAGCCTTTGCGACCTTGAGGGCAAGGAAGTGATTGCCGCGAGCCTCCGCCTTCGCGGCAAGCAAAGCCAGCTCACCGGGGCTGTTCAACTGATCGGCGAGGTCGCGATAGAGCCGGTCTGCCAGATCGGCGTGGCCGGCATCCTCCAGCCGGTCGATCGCCACGACCGCCTCGCGCCGCGCAAAGTTTGCGCGATCCGCCGCGTTCGGCTCCGGCGCGCCGACGTCGATATTGACGAGGCCGAGCTTTTCCGCCGCGAGCTGACCGTAGAACGCCGTGCCGTAGGCGGCCGCCTTCTCATAATATGCTCTGGCGTCGTCCGCGCCGTCGGCTTCGGCGGAACGGCCGAGCCAGTAGTAGGCGCGCGACAACGAGATCGGACCGCCTGCGATTTCCGAGATCCGCGAAAAGTGCTTCGTTGCGGCGGCGGCGTCGCCCAGGGCGCGGAGCGCATACCAGCCGGCATGGAATTCGGCGTCGACGGTGTTGGCGGGAGATTCGGCGCTGTGTCCGGCGACGACCTCATATGCCAACCCTGCCTTGCCCTCGTCCATCAGCTCACGCGACAGCACGCGTCGCTCAACCCACCAGGCGTCCGGATCGACCAGCGCATCCCTGTCTTTGGGCGCCTTTCCCACGACCGAAGCCGCAGCCGAAAACTGTTTCGCGCGCCGCAGTTGCTTGCATTCGGCGAAGAGGAAGCCGGCTGTTCGCTGATTGGCAGGCACCGCGGCAAGAAGTTTCAAGGCGTCCTTGTCCCGCCGCAGCACGCCGGCCCACGCCTTGAACAAAGGCTCGGCCTGAGCATAGGTCGCGACATGCTCCGCGGACTTGATGCGCTCCGCATAGAGCATCCTTTCCATCCGGAAGCGATGATCGGCCTGAGGAATGAGCGTTCCGAATTCCGCCAGGATGGATGTTTCCTGCTTCGGGTCGAGCTCCGTCGTGCGCCAGAAGGGACCAATGACCCGGCGCGCGGCTTCCGCGTCACCGAGCGCGACATGCGCACGGGCCGATATGATGGCGCCCTCGGCGGTCAGCGGCGATCGGTCCCTGAGGGCAGCGATGACGGCAGTCGGGGGCGCGTTCTCGCGCGCAAGAGCCCGCTCCATGTTGCGCAGCAGCGTCTCCCGTCCCGGCCAGCCGCGCAAATCCCTTTCGGCGGCGGCGATCTCCGTGCTGGATGCCCGGTTGCCGCCACGTATGGCGATCGTCCATTCGAGGATGTGGCGGTCGAGTGTGCCGTCGGCAAGCCCGTCGCGCACGGCTCGCGCGGCAACGATGTCGCCGGCGCCGACCGCGTCGAGACCGCGTTTCAGCGCCGCGCGATCCGACGGGACGGTTTCGTCGATGAACGCCATGACACCCGGGATCGCTGCGGTGGTGCTGCGATCGAGACGATCCGCCTTGGCGTCGGCGCGTGTGCTTGCGGTCGGTTGGGTCGGTGCGAACGCACTGCCCCCTGCCGCTGTCAGCAGAGACGCGGCGGCGACCAGCATGAGGGAGATGCGCCACGGAACCGGCATCAGGCCTGACCTGTCTGCATACGAGACGAGGAAGAACGGACGGGGACAACGCTACATGCCGGCGGTGAAGAGCTGGTAAACAAATGGTTGATCCTCTCGGCCCCTGCCGCGCGCCAGGCCGGGCCGTGGCATATTGCGGCCCGCAGGTGTCAAGACTATGGTGCGCGGCCTCGCGTTCCGCTAAAACGCCGCGTCGAAAAAACAAATGTCCGCGAGGACTTGGGAGTTGGTGCAAAAATGCTCAGAGGTTCGTTGACCGCGCTCGTGACGCCTTTCGACAATGGCGGCGCTTTCGACGAGAAAGCCTTCCAGGCGTTCGTCGAATGGCAGATCGCCGAAGGCACCAGCGGTCTCGTGCCGGTCGGTACGACCGGGGAGTCGCCGACCCTTTCGCATGAAGAGCATCATCGGGTGGTGAAGGCCTGCATCGAGGTCGCGAAGGGCAGGGTGCCGGTCGTGGCGGGTGCCGGGTCGAACAACACGGCGGAGGCCATCAGCCTCGTGGAACATGCCGAAAAGAGCGGCGCGGATGCCGTGCTGGTGGTGACGCCTTATTACAACAAGCCGACGCAGCGCGGCCTCTACGCGCATTTCGCGGCGGTCGCCAAGGCCACCAGCCTGCCGATCATCATCTACAATATCCCGCCCCGTTCGGTCGTCGACATGACGCCGGAGACGATGGGCAGGCTTGCGCACGACTTCAAGAACATCGTCGGTGTCAAGGACGCGACCGGCAAGGTGGAACGCGTGTCTGAGCAGCGCATCACCTGCGGAAAGGATTTCATCCAGCTTTCCGGGGAAGATGCTTCCGCGCTCGGCTTCAATGCCCATGGCGGCGTAGGCTGCATCTCCGTGACCTCCAATGTCGCGCCGCGGCTCTGCGCCGAATTCCAGGCGGCGACATTGGCCAACGACAGGGACCGCGCGCTCGAATTGCAGGACCGCCTGATGCCCTTGCACAAGGCGATCTTCATCGAGCCGGGTCTGGCCGGCTCGAAATACGCGCTGTCGAAGCTGGGCAAGGTGGAAAACAACGTGCGCCTGCCGTTGACCACCGTCGAAGCGTCGACCGCCGAGAAGATCGACGCCGCCATGAAGCACGCGGGATTGATCAACTAGGCGGGTGACGCCATCTATTCCCCATGGCTCCCGGCAAGAAATCAGACCCGAACAACAAGATCGCGGCCGAGAATCGCAAGGCGCGTTTCGCCTATGAGATTCTCGACACGATCGAGGCCGGGCTCGTGCTCACCGGCACCGAGGTGAAGTCGCTGCGTCAGGGACAGGCCAACATCCAGGAATCCTACGCTTCCCTGGAGGATGGCGCGATCTGGCTGATCAACTCCTACGTGCCGGAGTATCTTCAGGGCAACCGCTACAACCACGAGCCGCGCCGGCGTCGCAAGCTCCTGCTGAACAAGCGCGAAATGGCGCGGCTCGGTCAGGCGGTCGATCGCGAGGGCATGACCATGGTGCCGCTCAAGATATATTTCAACGACCGTGGCCGCGCGAAGCTGTTGCTGGCGATCGCGCGCGGCAAGAAGCTTCACGACAAGCGTGAGACCGAGAAGCAGCGCGATTGGGCGCGGGAAAAAGGCCGGTTGCTCAAGCAGCACGGGTAGCACGGGCGCTCGACAGCGCCATCAATTGGCTTAGTCGGTCAAGTGCCGGTGGATGGCCTCGAAGACATTGACGAACATTTGCTCGGTGAGCACGCCCGTATTCGTGTTGTATCGGGAGCAGTGGTAGCTGGAGAAAAGCGTCGTTTCGCCGATACAATGCTTGCCGCCGTGCTTGAACGGATGCGCGGACACCCTTCCGCCGAGCGCCCGCACCGTCGACTGATGTGCGATCGCGCCCAACGCCAGAACGGCTTCCAGCCTGGGAAAGCTCGCAATCGTTGGCGAAAGGAACTGCCGGCATGTCGCGATCTCGCCGCCCGTCGGCTTGTTTTCCGGCGGCACGCAGCGCACGGCATTTGTGATGGCGGTGCCGACCAGTTCCAGACCGTCATCCGGTCGTGCGCGAAACGTCCCCCGCGCGAAACCGAAGCGGATGAGCGTCGAATAGAGCAGATCGCCGGCATAGTCGCCCGTGAACGGCCGACCAGTCCGGTTGGCGCCCCTTAGCCCTGGCGCCAGTCCCACGATCAGAAGGCGCACGCTTTGCCGGCCTGCCATGGGAAGAAACGTCGGCACCGGACCGTTGAACCAGTCGGGCTCGCGGACACGCCACATCGCAATGAAGTCGTGCAGTCGCGGACAGAGGGGACAATCGTGACTCGGTTCTGGCGACTGGATCGCTGGCACAGGCATATGACACTTTCGCTGGCGGCGGGTCTGCCGGAAGCCGTGAGGTGGCGTGGCGGAAATCGCTTCTCCGAAGCTACGCCACGATTCCCGAGAATCTCACATTCGCGGCGGGGCGGCGAAATGCAAAGGCCTTACAGATCGTCCGGTTCCTGCGGCTCCACGCGCCGCACGGGCCGCTCCGCCGGATCACGGCCGATGTCGGCCTTCAGCGACATCAGGTCGATGAAATGATCTGCCTGCCGCCGCAGGTCGTCGGAGATCATCGGGGGTTGCGACGCCATGGTGGACACGATGCTGACCTTGCGCCCGCGCCGCTGCAGCGCGTCGACCAGCGTGCGGAAGTCACCGTCGCCGGAAAAGATGACGAAATGGTCCACGGCTTCCGCCCACGCCAGTTCCAGGGCGTCGATCGTCAACTCGATGTCCATATTGCCCTTGATCTTGCGCCGTCCGGCTGCGTCGGTGAACTCCTTCGCCGGCTTGGTGACGACCTTGTAGCCATTGTAGTCGAGCCAGTCGATCAGGGGGCGTATGGACGAGTATTCCTGATCTTCGACCAGCGCCGTGTAGTAGTAGGCCCGCAGGAGATAGCCCTTCTTCTGGAAAGTACCCAACAGCTTGCGATAATCGATATCGAATCCGAGGGAACGCGAGGTCGCGTAGAGATTTGCGCCATCTATGAAAAGAGCGATCTTCTCTCGTGGATCAAACATGCCCCAAACCCCTGAATACACTGCGCTAAAAACTGTTTCCGTCTGCCTGTCCAACGCGCGCCCGGCCTTCAATCTGGGCGCCGCGGACGCATCTGCTTTTGCAGATAGCGCCTGCCCGGCCTTCGGCAAGCTATACCTTTGGCGATGCAGGGAAACGCACTTTCGCGCCGTGCGGGTTGCGACGCGGGGCGTAAAGGTTGCGACGCAGACGGGCTTCGCGACGCCTCGTATATCCAATTTACTTGAATTCGACGGCGCTTCGGTTTATGGACCGCGCCAGTTTTCCGAGAAATCCAAGCTTTGAAAGGGGCGTTCATTGGCCCGCGTTACCGTTGAAGACTGCATCGACAAGGTCGACAACCGCTTCGAACTGGTGCTGCTCGCCAGCCATCGCGCACGGCAGATTTCGCAGGGCGCGTCGATCCTCGTCGACCGCGACAACGACAAGAACCCGGTCGTCGCGTTGCGCGAGATCGCCGATGAGGTGCTGTCGCCGGGCGATCTGAAGGAAGATCTGATCCATTCGCTGCAGAAGCATGTCGAGGTCGACGAGCCCGAGGCGCAGGACGCGCCGGAGGTTGCCGACAAGGTCGGCGTGCCCGCCGTCGCCAGCGATGCCGATCAGGACGATGACAGCAACATCGCTTTCGACCGCATGTCGGAAGAGGATCTGCTGGCCGGCATCGAAGGTCTCGTGCCGCCGGAAAAGAGTGACGACTACTGATCTCTGGATCAGTGGGCCGCCACTTTCGTGGCGTACGATTCGTGACTAAATAGCAGGCGCTGCGGGTCTCTCGCGGCGCCTGATTTGCTTTGCCCGGGACCCCGCCTATGATGCGTCAATATGAGCTTGTCGAGCGCGTGCAGCGCTACAAGCCCGACGCCAACGAAGCCTTGCTCAACAAGGCCTATGTCTACGCGATGCAGAAGCACGGGCATCAGCGTCGCGCCTCCGGCGATCCGTATTTCTCGCATCCGCTCGAAGTCGCGGCGATCCTGACCGACATGCATATGGACGAGGCGACCATCGCGGTCGCCCTTCTCCATGACACGATCGAGGACACGACCGCGACGCGGCAGGAGATAGACGAGCTTTTCGGACCGGATCTCGGACGGCTGGTCGAGGGGCTGACCAAGCTGAAGAAGCTCGATCTCGTATCCAAGAAGGCGGAGCAGGCAGAGAACCTGAGAAAGCTCCTGCTGGCGATCGCCGAGGACGTCCGCGTCCTCCTCGTCAAGCTCGCCGACCGCCTGCACAACATGCGGACGCTGGATCATATGCGGCAGGACAAGCGCCTGCGCATCGCCGAGGAGACGATGGAGATCTACGCGCCTCTCGCCGGCCGCATGGGCATGCAGGGCGTGCGCGAGGAACTCGAGGATCTGGCCTTCCGCCACATCAATCCCGAGGCCTACAAGACCGTGACCGAAAGGCTGGCGGAAGTGGTCGAGCGCAGCCAGAGCGTGATCGGCGAGATCGAGGCCACGCTTTCGCGGGTTTTCGAGAAGTACGCGATCAGGGCGTCCGTGAAGAGCAGGCAGAAGAAGCCATGGTCCGTTTTCCGCAAGATGGAGACGAAGGGTCTGTCCTTCGAGCAACTGTCCGATATCATCGGTTTTCGCGTGCTCGTCGACACGGTCGAGGATTGCTATCGGGCGCTCGGCGCCATCCACACCTCGTGGTCCATGGTTCCGGGCCGCTTCAAGGATTACATCTCGACGCCGAAGCAGAACGACTACCGCTCGATCCACACCACCATCGTCGGTCCGTCCAAGCAGCGCATCGAACTCCAGATCCGCACGAAGGAGATGAACACAATCGCCGAATACGGCGTCGCCGCCCATGCCGTATACAAGGATACGCCGCCGGAAGCGCTTGGCATTGGCCATACCCTGTCCAAGGACACCAACGCCTATGCCTGGCTGCGGCATACGATCGAACAACTGGCTGAAGGTGACAATCCGGAGGACTTCCTCGAAAACACCAAGCTGGAGCTTTTCCAGGATCAGGTGTTCTGTTTCACGCCAAAGGGACGGCTGATCGCCCTGCCGCGCGGGGCGACGCCTATCGACTTCGCCTATGCCGTCCATACCGAGGTCGGCGATACCTGCGTCGGCGCCAAGATCAACGGCCGCACCATGCCGCTGATGACCGAGCTCAAGAATGGCGACGAGGTCGAGATCATCCGTTCCAGGGCGCAGACGCCGCCGGCGGCCTGGGAGTCGATGGTCGTCACCGGCAAGGCCCGCGCCGCGATCCGCCGGGCGACCAAGAATGCCGTGCGCAAGCAGTACTCCGGCCTCGGCGCGCGCATCCTCGAACGGGCTTTCGAGCGTGCCGGCAAGACCTTCCAGAAGGAGCAGCTCAAGCCGGTCCTGCATCGTCTGGCGCGCAGGGACATCGAGGACGTGCTGACCTCGGTCGGACGGGGCGAACTGGCTTCGGCGGACGTGCTCAGGGCGGTGTTCCCGGACTACAAGGACGAGCGCGTGACGCCGTTGCCCCAGAAGCCGCGCGAGGAAGGCTGGTTCAACATCCGCAACGCCGCCGGCATGCTGTTCCAGCTTCCCGGCCTGGCGAAGAGCCGCAGCCGGAGCGACGGCCGCGAAGACGGCGCCGTGCCGATCCGCGGGGTGAGAGGCGATCTGCCGGTGAAATTCGCTCCCGAGGGCGCGGTGCCGGGCGACCGCATCGTCGGCATACTGCAGCCCGGCGCGGGCATCACCATCTACCCAATCCAGTCGCCTTCCCTCGTCGCCTTCGACGACCAGCCCGAGCGCTGGGTCGATGTGCGGTGGGACATCGACGAGGGTATGAAGGAGCGTTTCCCGGCCCGCATCTCCGTCACGGCGATCAATGCGCCGGGCTCGCTTGCCGAGATCGCGCAGGTAATCGCGACCAACGACGCCAACATCCACATGCTGTCGATGGTGCGCACCGCTCCGGATTTCACCGAGATGCTGGTCGACCTCGAAGTGTGGGACCTGAAGCACCTCAATCGCCTGCTTTCTCAGCTCAAGGAAAACTCGGCCGTGAGCGGCGTGCGGCGCGTGAACGGCTAGGAAAGAGTGCATGGACACGACTGAAGTTCTCGACATCTTCCGTTCGGCCGGAGCGGTGCTCGAAGGCCATTTCATCCTCACCTCCGGCCTGCGCAGCCCGGTGTTCCTGCAGAAGGCGCGGGTGTTCATGCATGCCGACAAGACGGAGCGGCTCTGCAAGGCGCTGGCGGAAAAGATCCGCGCGAACGTGTCCGGCCGCATCGACTATGTCGTTGGGCCTGCGGTCGGCGGTCTTATTCCGGCTTACGAAACCTCGCGCCATCTCGGCGTACCCGCGATCTGGGTAGAGCGCGAGGCCGGGGAGTTCCGCCTGCGGCGCTTCGAGATCGAGCCCGGCGCGCGTGTCGTGATCGTCGAGGACATCGTGACGACCGGCCTGTCGATCCGCGAAACGATCGACTGCCTGCGCAAGCTCGGTGCGGATGTGGTCGCGGCGGCCTGCATCATCGACCGCTCGGCCGGCAAGACCGACGTCGGCGTGCCGCTGATCGCGCTCGCCGAATATGAGGTTCCGGCCTATCCGGCGGACCAGCTGCCGCCCGATCTGGCGAAGATACCGCCCGTAAAACCCGGCAGCCGCAACATATGATCCTCGGCATCGGCAGCGATTTGATCGACATCAGGCGAATCGAGCAGACGCTGGAGCGCCACGGCGACCGCTTCATCGCCCGCGTCTTCACCGAGATCGAGCGAGCCCGTTCCGAGCGCCGCAAGCAGCGCGCGGCTTCATACGCCAAGCGCTTCGCCGCCAAGGAAGCGTGCTCCAAGGCGCTCGGCACCGGTCTGGCGCGCGGCGTATTCTGGCGCGACATGGGCGTCGTCAACCTGCCGGGCGGCAAGCCGACCATGCACCTGACGGGGGGCGCGGCCGACATCCTGGCCCGGCTGACGCCGCCGAGACACCGCGCGCTCATCCATCTGACCATCACGGATGATTTCCCTCTGGCGCAGGCATTCGTGATTATCGAGGCGCTGCCCGTCGAAGAATAGCCATCATCGTCTGTGACCTCGCGCCCGCGTGAACGGGAAGGCGTTGCCCGCGACGGTCCGAGCCGCTAAGACGAACCCCACCCGGAAATTGAGGAAGATATGAGCGTGGCCGAAAAGACCCAGAAGAAGGCCGGCGGTTTGGGCGAAACCGTCAGCGTGATCCTGCAGGCGCTTGTTCTCGCGCTCATCATCCGCACCTTCCTTTTCCAGCCCTTCTCGATTCCGTCCGGTTCCATGCGTCCGACGCTGCTGGAAGGCGACTACCTCTTCGTCACCAAATGGGCATACGGATATTCGCGTTACTCGCTGCCGTTCAGCCCGAATCTCTTTTCTGGCCGCATCTGGGGCAGCGAGCCGGAGCGCGGCGAGGTCGTGGTGTTCAAATACCCGCCAAATCCGTCGCTCGACTATATCAAGCGCGTTATCGGCCTGCCGGGCGACGTTATCCAGATGCGCGGCGGCCAGCTCTTCATCAATGGCGAGGGCGTTCCGCGCGAAAAGACCGGGCAGATCGACAATCCCGATATCACGGAGACGACCGGGCCGGTGGATGTCTATCGCGAGACGCTGCCCAATGGCGTGAGCTACGACACGCTCGACCTGACGCCTAACGGCATCGGCGACGACACGCGCGAATATGTCGTGCCGCCCGGCCATTATTTCATGATGGGCGACAACCGAGACAATTCGACGGACAGCCGTTTTGCGGTGGGCTTCGTGCCTTATGAAAACCTTGTCGGTCGGGCAAACATCATCTTCTTCTCGATTGCGGGTGGCTCCAGCCCGCTCGAAATCTGGAAGTGGCCCACCGAGATGCGGCCGACGCGTTTGCTCAACTTCGTCAAGTGATGGCGCTCAAACGGCCAAAGGGCGATGCGCTGGCGGTGGAGATTGCCGCCCGCACCGGATACGCTTTTCGCGACGTCGGCCTGCTGCGACGCGCGCTGACGCATTCCAGCGTGCGCGGCAAGGTCGGCGACGACAACGAGCGTCTCGAATTCCTGGGCGATCGCATTCTCGCTTTGGTGGTTGCGGACATGCTGTTCCGTGCCTATCCGAATGCCGCGCAGGGTGAACTTGCCGTGCGGCTCAGCGCGCTGGTCAGCGGCGACGCCTGTGCCGAAGTGGCCGAGGAGATCGGTATCGTCGATTTCATCCATGCCGACGCGGCCGTTAAGGGCGCTCAGGGCCGCAAGGCAAAGAACGTCCGGGCCGATGCGGTCGAGGCGCTGATCGCCGCGATCTATCTGGACGGAGGGCTGGAAAAGGCTGCGGCCTTCATCCTCGGCATCTGGGAACGACGCGCGCAGAAGGCTGTACGCGCGATCCGCGATTCCAAGACCATGCTGCAGGAATGGCTGGCGCAGAAGGACAGTGCGCGACCGGTTTACGTGATCGTGGGTCGCGAGGGGCCGGATCATGAGCCGGTCTTCACCGTCGAGGTTCAGGCGCCGGGTTTCGTTGCGAGTGTCGGCAGGGGCCGTTCGCGGCAGGCGGCGGAGCAGGCGGCCGCCGCTGCCTTCCTCGCACGCGAGGGCGTGACCGCCGAAACGGAAGAGCCCGCATGAGCGACCCCGAAGCAGATCTGCGAGACTTTGCGGAAAAAGCCGGGACCCGCTCCGGTTTCGTCGCCCTGATCGGCGCGCCGAACGCCGGCAAGTCGACGCTGGTCAACCAGCTTGTCGGCGCAAAGGTTTCCATCGTCACGCACAAGGTGCAGACGACCCGCGCCATCGTGCGCGGCATCGCCACATACGACAATGCGCAGATCGTCTTCGTCGACACGCCGGGCATCTTCAAGCCGCGCCGCCGGCTCGATCAGGCGATGGTGACGACCGCCTGGGGCGGCGCCAGGGATGCCGATGTCGTGCTGGTGCTGATCGATGCCGAGCGCGGCATCCGCGGTGACGCGGAGGCGCTTCTGGAAAATCTCGAAGGCGTGCGGCAGCCGAAGATTCTGGTCCTCAACAAGATCGACCGCGTCAGTCGCGAAACCCTGCTTGCGCTCGCAGCCGATGCCAATCAGCGCGTTCCGTTCGAGCGCACCTTCATGGTCTCGGCGCTGACCGGCTCCGGCTGCGGCGACATCCTCGATTATCTGGCGAAGACGCTTCCGGCCGGCCCCTGGTACTATCCCGAGGATCAGATTTCCGACCTGCCGATGCGCCAGCTCGCGGCCGAGATCACACGAGAGAAGCTCTATCTGCGGCTGCATCAGGAATTGCCCTATTCCTCCCATGTCGAAACGGAGAAATGGGAGGAGAAGAAGGACGGCTCGGTGCGTATCGAGCAGGTCATTTACGTCGAGCGTGACAGCCAGAAGAAAATTATGCTCGGCCACAAGGGCGAGACCATCCGCGCCATCGGGCAGGCGGCGCGGCAGGAGATCGGCGAAATCCTCGAACAGAAAGTCCATCTCTTCCTGTTCGTGAAGGTTCGCGAAAACTGGGGCGACGACCCCGAACGCTATCGCGAGATGGGGCTGGAATTTCCCGGCTGAGGCGAACCTCGACGCTCTGCGAGGTAACTCCATCGCGAACCGTCTTGTCGCGTCGCCGCAGTCGCTTATGGTGACTCGCCGAGTTCAGGGGAGCGAAAATGACCATCAGAATCGGAGTGATCGGCACGGGCGTCATGGGCGCGGGACACGCATCCATGCTCGCCTCGCAAATCGCCGGATGCGAGGTCGTTGCCGTCGCCGATGCCGACGAAGCGCGCGCAAAGGTCGTGGCCGGCAAGGTTGGCGCGGCTCGTGTCTTCAGCGACGGAAAGGCCCTGATCGGCGATACGGGCGTGGATGCAGTGGTGGTCGCATCGCCTGATCCCACACATCACCCGCTGGTCATGGAGTGCCTGCGTCAGGTGAAGCCGGTGCTCTGCGAAAAGCCGCTCGGCACGAATTCGACGGAATGCCGCGAGATCGTTGAAACGGAGATGCGTTCCGGCCGCCGGCTGGTGCAGGTGGGCTTCATGCGCCGTTTCGATCCCGGATATGAAGCGGTGAAGGCGGCGCTGACGGAAGAACGCCATGGCTTGCCTCTGTTCCTCCATTGCATCCACCGCAACGCCGTGGCTGCGTCCTACACGACTTCGGAAGCGATCATCCTGAACACGGCCGTGCATGAAATCGACGCCGCGCGTTTCCTGCTGGGCGAGGAATTCGTCAGCGCGACCGTGCGAGGGACGCGCGCGACCCGTTCGGCGCCGTCGCGCACGCCCCAGTTCCTGCTGCTGGAAACAGCCTCCGGCGTTCTGGTGGACATAGAAGCCTTCGTCGATGCGCAATATGGCTACGATGTCCGGGCCGAACTGGTTTGCGAGAAGGGCGCCATGTCGCTTGCCCAGACGCATGCGGTGCGGACGTGGTCCTCCGGTACTGTCGGCAACTCGCTCTATGCGGACTGGATGGGCCGTTTCGACGACGCGTACCGCCGCGAGTTGCAGGCCTGGGTGCAGTCGATTCGCTCGTGGAAGGCCGTCGGAGCCTCCGCCTGGGACGGCTATGTTTCGACCCGCACGGCGGAACTCTGTCTCGAAGCCTATCGCAGCCGGCAGACCGTGACGATCGATATCGAGGAGAGACCGGCGTTCTACGCCTGACCTCGCGGAGCTTGCATCCGCGCCGTCTAAGCTTGATTTGCCGCCCCGCCGGTGAAAGGCTCTGTTCATGGAGTGGCGCGACGAGGGAATCGTTCTCGGTACGAGGAAGCATGGCGAGTCCAGCGCCATCCTCGAAGTGATGACCCGTGCGCATGGCCGGCACCTCGGTCTGGTGCGGGGAGGGCGCTCCAGAAAGCAGCAGCCGATGCTGCAGGCCGGCAATCTGGTCGAGATTATCTGGCGTGCGCGGCTGGACGAGCATCTTGGCATCTTCCAGGCGGAACCGCTTGAGCTCAACGCCGCCCGGCTCTTCGACAGCGCCTCGGCGATCTATGCGATCCAGACGCTTGCCGCCCATCTGCGGCTTTTGCCGGAACGCGATCCTCATGCCGCGCTATACGAGGCGTTGAAGGTGATGATCGGCCATCTGGACGAACCTGTCGCCGCCGCCGAACTCGTCGTGCGCTTCGAACTGCTGATCCTCGAGGAACTCGGCTTCGGGCTCGATCTCCTGACCTGCGCGGCGACGGGCGCACGGGAGGATCTGGCCTATGTGTCTCCGAAATCCGGACGCGCGGTCAGCCGCTCCGCCGGCAGGCCGTGGCATGACCGGATGCTGCCGCTTCCAGCCTTTCTGCGCGTGGGTTCGGGCATGCGCGCCGACCGGCAGGCGCTCGAGGAGGCTTTCCGGATGACCGGTTTCTTCCTCGACCGCAGCGTTTACGAACCGCGCGGCATCAGCCCGCCGGAGGCGCGCGCCGGCTTTCTCGGCGCGCTCGCCAGGCATTTCTCGCGACAGAATGCACTCGACGGAAACACCGCCGCATGACTCCGGTTGAACTCTATCCCGGCCGCATCGCGCCGATGGGCGTGGGCACGATTCCTCTGGGCGACCTTGCGCTCTATGGCGGGCTGGAATTGCTGCAGCGCCTGATCGACGGCCGCTATCCGGCCCCACCGATGGCGGCGACGTTGGGCTTCACGCTCACCGGCGCATCCGAGGGGCGCGTCGTGTTCCATGGCATGCCCGGGGCAAACCATCTCAATCCGCTGGGCGGCGTGCATGGCGGCTGGGCGGCTACGATCATGGACTCGGCGCTGGGCTGCGCCGTGCACTCCACGCTCAATGTCGGCGAGGCCTATACCACGGCCGAGTTCAAGGTGAATCTCACGCGGCCCATCACGCCGAATACCGGCGAAGTGGTCTGCGAGGGCAGGGTGGTGCATCGCGGCCGGACGCTCGCCGTGTCGGAGGCGACCCTCAAGGACAGGGACGGCAAACTACTCGCCTTCGGCACTGAAACCTGTTCGATCTTTCCTGTCGGCAGCCTTCCGCCGCGGTCCTAGACCGCCAAACGGAGAATCCGAATCTCGACATCTTCCTGTATAGGATTGTCGGGGGCTCAGGATCTTACAGGCGGAGGGGTGCCATGTTCGAGAGTTTCATCGGACTGGTCTTGATCGTGGCGCTTATTGCCGCGGCGATCTGGTTCAACGTGCGTCTCACACGCATGGAGCGCGAGCACAAGGCGCTGTTGTCCTTCGTGCTGTCGAGCCAGCATCCTGGTCCGCAGCCGGCGGGGAACGTTTCCCACGCCAGTGAGACGGCCGCCGTGTCCGAAGCCCAGCCGGAGCAGGTTTCGCATCAGGCGGCCGCCCCCGTGCAAACGCCGCCATTGGAGCCGGCCGAAACCTCTTTGTTTGACGTGCCGCCGTCGGAAGCCCCGGCTTCGGCAGGAGCCGCGCCGGTCGAGCCGGTAGCACCGGACGCGCCGATCCCCGGGACTTCCGGCAGTGCGCCGACCGCCCCCTTCATGCCGCCACGGCCGAAGCGTGACGTGGAAACCGCGCTCGGCACCCGCTGGGCGGTCTGGGTCGGCGGGCTCGCGCTGGCGCTCGGCGGCGTCTTTCTGGTGCGCTATTCCATCGAGGCAGGCTTCTTCGGTCCCGCCGCGCGGCTGATCATGGCCGTGATTTTCGGCCTTCTGCTTCTGGCCGGCGGTGAATTCATCCGCCGCACCGGGTTCAAGGTGCCGATAGAAGGCGAGGTCGGCGCCTTTATTCCCGCCATCCTGACGGCGGCCGGCGCATTCACGCTGTTCGCCGCGATCTATGCGGCGCACGGTATCTACGGCTTCATCGGACCGGCGACGGCGTTCATTCTGCTTGGCGTGGTCGGGGTCGCAACCGTCGTGATGGCGCTCATCCACGGTCAGGCGCTCGCCGGGCTCGGGCTGCTCGGCTCGCTGGTCACGCCGATCCTCGTGGCGTCGGACGCGCCGAATCACTGGGCCCTGTTCGGCTACCTCGCGATCGTGCTCGTGGCCGCGACGGCGGTCGCGCGCGTCCGCCTGTGGGCTTTCCTCGCAATTTCGGCCTTCGTCGGCATCGGCATCTGGACTTTGCTCTACCTCGAAGGAACGGGCGTCGGCGAGACCAGCCTCTCGATCGTGCTGTTCATCAGCGTCGTCAATCTGGCCACGCTTACCCTGATCTGGCTCGGCGACGTCGTCGGCGAGCGGGGCAAGGGCCGCCCGGATACAGACGGGCCGTCCATCGCCGCCGCGCTGTTCCTTGGCCTCGGTCTGCTGCCGCTCTGCAACGACACGTCGCTCCAGCCGGGCGGGATCGTCCATGCCGGGATCATCGTCGCGGGCATGGTCGCGGCGGCCGTCTGGCGAAGCGCCGCGCTGCCGCTGTTCTTCGGCGCCGGAACGGCGATCGTGCTCACCTATCTTCGCCCGGTGCTTTCGGGCACCTTCTCGTTTGACCTCTATGGCGAGACGCTCACGATCTATGGCCTGCCTTCCGTGCCTCCGGTCGAGCGGGTAAGCCTGTTCGGCTGGCTTTTCGCGGCATTGTTCCTGGCGGCGGGCGTCTATAAGGCCCGTGCGCTGGTTGCCGGGCAGAGGAAGCGCGCCGCTTTCTGGGCAGGCTGGGCGGCTGCAGCGCCGGTCGTCGTCGCCATCTGCCTCTGGATCACATTAGGCAATCTCGACCGCGATTATGTCTATGCGGCAACGGCGCTCGCGGTGACGTTGCTCCTTGCAGCGTCCGCAGAATGGGTGGCGCGCGCCGAACAGCCGCCGCTGGCGGGCGGCGCGGCGGTCTCGGCACTGCTGGCAGGCTCGGCCGCAGCGGCAGCGGCTTTCTTCCACATGGCGTTCGGGGCGCTCCTCACCACAGTGTTGATCGGCGCCGCAGCTATCATTCCGGCATTGGCGACGCGCCATCGCTCCTATCCCGCGCTTGGCTGGCTCGCCGTCGGCGCGGCGATTGTGGTGATTGCCCCCGTGGCTTTCGACCCGACCATCGTCGGAGATATGGCGCTCGGGCATACACCCGTCTTCAATGCGCTGCTGCCCGGCTACGGCATTCCGGCGCTTGCCTTCGCCTTCGCCGCCTGGCAACTCGCACGCACAACGGATGGCCGGCCGCGTCTCGCTATGGAAGCCGCCGCGGTTCTGTTCGCCTTGCTCGCGGTCGGCATGCTGGTTCGCCATGCCATGAATGGCGGCGTCATCTACGCGCTGGAATACACGCTCGCCGAGCAGGCGATCTACACGCTGATGGCGTTCGGCGCGGGCGCGATGCTGATCGCCATCGATCGCCGCTCGCCGAGCGCGGTGATGAATTACGGCTCCATCGCCTTCGGCGTGATCTCGGTCGCAATGGCGGTGTTGCAGCACTTCCTGCTGCTCAATCCACTGTTCACCGACGAGTCGACCGGGGGTATCCCGCTCTTCAACCTGCTGCTCCTCGCCTATCTGCTGCCGGCGCTCGCTGCCGGCGGGCTGGCGCTCTATGCGCGGGGTAAGCGGCCTTACTGGTACGCCGCGATGCTAGGTCTGCTCGCGGCTGTGCTCGCCTTCGCCTATGCGACGCTTTCCGTTCGGCGATGGTTCCAGGGCGAGTTCATCGGCCTGTGGCGCGACATGAGCCAGCTTGAAACCTACACCTATTCTGCGGTGTGGCTGGCGCTCGGCGTGGCGATCCTGGTCGTCGGCGTGACGCTGAGGTCCTATGTGCTCCGTGTTGCGTCCGCCGTGCTGATAGCTGTGGCTGTCGCAAAGGTCTTCCTGTTCGACATGTCGGAACTGGAAGGCGTGCTGCGGGCGTTGTCCTTCATCGGGCTCGGCGCGGTGCTCATCGGCATCGGCCTGTTCTACCAGCGCTTGCTGACCCGCCAGAAGGTGGCGGAGCTCCAGCCGGATACTACTCCGCAGCAGTGAGCGCAGGTCGGTCGACCGGACGTTCGGCGATCGGCAGGTGCACGATCGCCGCGAACAGGCCGAGAATGACGCTCAGCCACCACACCGGATCGTACGATCCGAAATGGTCGTAGAGATAGCCGCCCAGCCAGACGCCCAGGAACGAACCGATCTGGTGCGAGAAGAAGACGATGCCGCCGAGCATTCCGAGGTGCCGCGTGCCGAACATGATGGCGACGAGTCCGTTGGTCGGCGGCACGGTCGACAGCCACAGCAGGCCCATGATGGCGGCGAAGACGATGACCGTCGTCGGCGTTTGCGGGAGAAGCAGAAACACGGTGACGAGGATCGAGCGGCCCAGATAGATGAGGCTCAGGAAATAAGGCTTCGAATAGCGTTGGCCGATGACGCCGGCGCTCAGCGAGCCGATGATGTTGAAGAAGCCGATCAGCGCCAGCGCGATGACGGCGTAGCGGGCGTCTATTCCGAGGTCGCCGATATAGGCCGGGAAGTGCGCCGTAATGAAGGCGACCTGAAATCCGCAGACGAAGAAGCCGGAGGTCAGGAGCAGGTAGCTGCGGTGTCTCAATGCCTCGCGCAAGGCTTCGCCTGCCGTCTGCTTGAAGGCGGTCTGGCCGACGACGCCGCTGCTTGAATTGCCGCGCAGCGGGATCGCGAGGAAGGGCATGACGAGCATCATCGCAGCCATGATGATCAGCGATTGATGCCAGCCGAAGGCCGAGATGAGTCCCTGTCCGAGAGGGGCGAACAGGAACATGCCGGCGGAGCCCGCCGCCGTGCCGAGGCCGAAGACGAAGCTGCGGCGCTCCGGCGCGACGTTGCGCGCGAAGGCGGCGAGCACGATGCCGAAGGACCCCGCCGCGACGCCGAGGCCGACCAGCAGACCGCCGCCGAGATGCAGCATTCCCGGTGTCGGCGACCACGCCATTATGACCAGCCCGGCGGCATACATGATGCCGGAGAGCGCAAGCACCCGCCACGTACCGTATTTGTCGGCCAATGCGCCGAAGAGCGGCGTGCCGAAACCCCAGGCGAGATTCTGGATCGCCATCGCCAGACCGAATGTGGTGCGATCCCAGCCTTTTTCCGCGAGCATCGGAAGCTGGAAGAACCCCATCGCCGAGCGGGGTCCGAATGTCAGCGCGGCGATCGCGCAACCACAGGCGATGATGAGCCACGGCAGGGAGCTACCCGGCTTGGATGTCGCGGTGGCAGTGGCCATGGTATTTCCCTTCGAACAATCAGTCAGGGTTTATCCGGAACGGCGCCCCTCCGACAAACGAATTGGTCTGCTCGGTGCGTCAATTTCGTTGATGCGTAGGCATGGACGCCCGGCTGGAATAATCTGGCGGCAAGACGCGTTTCAAGCATATCGCGCGGCGGATCGGCATGGACGACAGGAAATCGGCGATTCTTGCGGAGATACCGCGACTGCGGCGCTACGCGCAGGGCCTGGTGCGTGAGCGCGACAAGGCGGACGATCTCGTGCAGGACACGCTGGAACGGGCTTTGGCCCGCATGGATAACTGGCGGGTTGGCGAAAGTCCGCGACGCTGGCTCTTTACGATCATGCACCATCTTTTCATCGATCAGGTCAGGAAGATCGCGCGGCGCGGGGAGAAGGCGATGCTGCCGCTCGATTCCAACGAGGCGCTTTCCGCGCCGGCGGACCAGTTCGACGCCATGGCGACGCTGGACATTATGGATTCGCTCCAGGCGATCGCGCCGGAGCGGCGCGCCGCGCTTCTGATCGTGGGCGTCGAGGGTTTCTCCTACGCGGAAGCAGCCACCATCCTCGGCATTCCCGCCGGTACGCTGATGTCGCGCATCTCGCGCGGCCGTGACGATCTTCGCGCCCTGCTCGACGATGCCACGCGCCGCCGCAACATAAGGGTCGTCGAGAAATGACCCGGCGCGACTTCACCGAGAACGACATCCACCTGGCCCTCGACGGCGAGATGCCGGCCGAGGAGCGCGCCGCCTTCGACCATTGGCTTCATTCGAATCCCGAGATGAAGGCGCGCAGCCTGCGTTTCGCGGAGGATCGTGAGCGTTTGCGACAGGCTCTCAGCGGCATAGCGGGTGAACCCGTGCCCTACCGGCTTCAGCATGTGCTCAGCGAGGGTCGGCCCTCCGGCCGCGCAGGGCGATGGCTGCAGGCGGCTGCGGCGGCAGTCATCTTCGTGGCCGGTGCGCTTGGCGGTTACGGCGTCGGTCTCTGGCAGAGGCCGACCGCTCAACACGACCGCGCATTCGTCAACAGCGCGATACAGGCCCACGACATGTATGCAGCCGAAAAACTGCATGTAGTCGAGGTGAAGGCGGATCAGCGCGACCACCTGCTCGGCTGGCTGTCGAAACGGGTCGGTGTCCAGCTGGTCGCGCCGGACCTCTCCGCGCAGGGCTATGACCTCATCGGTGGTCGGCTGCTGCCCGACGCCGGCAAGGCGGCGGCGCAATTCATGTACCAGAACGCCGACGGCGAACGCGTTTCGCTCTACGTCACGAAGGAGCCGGAGCGCTCGCAGACAGGTTTCAAATCCGTCGTCGAGGGTTCGACGCGCGCCTTCTACTGGATGGATGACGACTATGGATGCGCCGTGGCGGGCGTTACGCCGGAGAAGACGCTGGCCTCCATCGCCGACAGCACCTACCGCCAGTATCTCGCAGCAGAATCGCGTTGAGGCGTCAGCCGCGCTTCCGATCCTTTTCGATCTGCTCGAAGCGCCGCAGAAAGGCGATTTCCATGCGTCTTACCGGCAGCGGCGCGAGATCCGTCGGTCCGAGCACGATGCCGGCCGGGCGACCAAAGAATTTCGTGGCCTCTCCGATGGCGAAGCCGGCGAGCAGCGTCGCCTCGAAATAGGCAGCGATCTGGTCCGCGCGCTTGATTTCCTTTCTGAGCTTTTCGCTCTCGGCCGCGGCGAGGGAAAAGCGCAGGTGGATCGCGCGATGCAGCCTCTCCTCGACCAGCTTGTAGCCGCCGCCGACCACGGCCTTGAAGGGTGAGATCATGTCGCCGATGACATATTCCGGGGCATCGTGCAGCAGCGCGACAAGGCGTTCTTCGGGCAAGGCGTCCGGCCGCCGCCGCGAGAAGATCTGTTCCACCAGCAGCGAATGCTGGGCCACGGAAAAGGCGTGGTCACCGACGGTCTGGCCGTTCCAGCGGGCGACGCGGGCAAGACCGTGCGCGATGTCGGAAATCTCGACGTCGAGCGGGGAGGGGTCGAGCAGGTCGAGGCGGCGGCCGGACAGCATGCGCTGCCACGCGCGCGGCGGAGCGGTGGGGCGATCCGGCATCAGGCGCCGTCCGCCGGGGCCGCTTCGGGGAAGGTGAAATCGGCCCAGGCGGGGATCGCCAGCGTGATGGGCACGTCCCCGGCGAGAACCGGCGTGCCGGCATCGATCGCTTCCTTTACCCGGTCGATGCGTACGATCGCGAGCGCATCGCCACCGACGACGCTGCCAAGCGTTCCGATCTCCCTTCCACCGGCTGTGACGGGCGTGCCGGAAGCCGGCAAGGTGGAACCGCTCTTCGCGATCAGCGCACGGCGGCGGGCAGTGCCGCGATGCTTCATGCGCGACACGACCTCCTGGCCGACATAACAACCCTTTCCGAAGCCGACGCCGTCATTCTGGTCGAGCAGCACGTCATGTGGGAAGGCGTCCGAGAGCGCGTAGTCGGAGCCGCTTTCGGTGACGCCATGCGCGATGCGTAAAGCGGTCCATGCCTCAATCCCGGACGTCGCGCCGGCTTGTCCATCATAGCTTCGCCGCACCGGCACGTCGCGGAAACGCGTGTCGACAAACCAGTGCGCGCTTGAATCATTTTCTGAAGAAGTGGAATCATTCTCCCATGCGACGGCGACATCCACCTGATCCTGCTTGATGATCTCCGCTTTCGCACGCAGCTTGTAGAGCGTCAGTCGTTTGGCGAAATCCGCCGCGATGTCAGCGCGGACGTCGAGGCGGAGCCCGTCTTCGCCCGCGCGGGAGACCAGAAAGTCGAACAGGATCTTGCCCTGCGGCGTGAGCAGGGCGCCGGGCTTCATCTCTCCGGCTTTCAGGGCATCGAGATCCGTGGTGATCACGTTCTGCAACAGATGCTCGGCGTCGGGGCCGGCAACGGTGACAAGGGCGCGGTCCGTGAGCCGGACGATGGGCATGGCGGCATCTCGCTTGCATTGGGGCCGGCCATTACGTAAGCCGCGTCAACTTCCGGAGCAAGGGCATGGCCGCGACCTATGATCTGATCCTGAAAGACGGCACCGTCGTCAATCACGACGGCAAGGGCGTGCGCGACCTTGGCGTGCGCGGCGGGCGGATCGCGGCAATCGGAGACCTCGGGCAAGCCAGCGCCGCCGAGACGATCGACTGCCGAGGCCTGCATGTGCTGCCGGGAGTGGTCGACAGTCAGGTGCATTTTCGCGAGCCGGGACTGGAGCACAAGGAGGATCTGGAGACAGGTTCGCGCGCCGCCGTGCTCGGCGGCGTCACCGCGGTCTTCGAGATGCCGAACACCAAGCCGTTGACGACGAGCGAGGAAGCGCTTGCCGACAAGGTGCGCCGGGCCACGAACCGCATGCACTGCGATTTTGCCTTCTGGGTCGGTGGAACGCGCGAGAATGCCAGGGACGTCGGGGAACTGGAGCGCCTGCCGGGTGCGGCGGGCATCAAGGTGTTCATGGGATCGTCCACCGGCGACCTGCTGGTCGAGGATGACGAGGGGGTTGCCTCGATCCTGAGGAACACGCGTCGACGCGCAGCTTTCCACTCGGAGGACGAGTTTCGCCTGCGCGAGCGTCTGGGCGAGCGCATCGACGGCGATCCGTCGTCGCATCCCGTGTGGCGCGACGAGATTGCGGCCTTGCAATGCACGCAACGGCTTGTCGCCATTGCCCGCCGTGCCCGCGCCCGCATTCATGTGCTGCATATCTCGACCGCCGAGGAGATCGCCTTCCTCGAGGATCAGAAGGACGTCGCTACCTGTGAGGCGACGCCGCACCATCTGACGCTAAGCGCCAAGCATTATGCCACGCTCGGCAACCTTATCCAGATGAACCCGCCGGTGCGTGACGCACGCCATCGCGACGGCGTCTGGCACGGTATCCGGAATGGCGTCGTGGACGTTCTCGGCTCCGACCACGCGCCGCATACGCTGGAGGAGAAGGCAAAACCCTATCCCGCTTCGCCCTCCGGCATGACCGGCGTGCAGACGCTGGTGCCGATCATGCTCGACCACGTCAACGCCGGTCGTCTCACCATCGAGCGCTTCGTTGACCTTTCCAGCCACGGCCCGCAGCGCATTTTTGGCATGGCGCTCAAGGGCCGCATCGCTGCCGGCTACGAGGCCGACTTTACCATTGTGGACCTGAAGCGTCAGGAGACGATCGCAAACGAGCAGGCCGGCTCACGCGCCGGCTGGACCCCCTATCATGATCGCACGGTCACCGGCTGGCCGGTGGGCACCGTCGTGCGCGGCAGGCGCGTCATGTGGGAAGGCGAGATCGTGACGCCGGGGCAGGGGCAGCCGGTTCTCTTTTCCGAAGCCTTGCCCGGCTGAGCCGCGCCGATCAATCGCCGGCGATGAAGAACGACCACTTGCCGTCGGGCGTGATGCCGATGCGGTAGAAGATATAGGCGCCATAGGCCTTCATGTCGTCGTAGTCGCCGGCGGTGATGATCTTGAACAGTTCCACGCGCTGCGGCGCCGTCAGCTTGTCCAGCGGCACGGCGAAGAAATACGGCCAGATATAGAGGTCGTTCGGCGTGCCGGCATCCATATGGACATAGCCCGCCGAAAGCACTTCCTCCAGAATGGCGAGGATTTCCTGCCCCTCTTCGTCGCCGGCAAGCTCCTTGAGGTAGGCGATCGGATCGCCACTGATGCCGCCGAGCGCCAGCTGAGTCTGCTCGTCGCCTGAACCGAGCAACGGACGCAGCCTTTCGAGGTCGCCGCTCTTCGCCGCTTCGAGAATCCGATCGCGCAGGTTTTGCACCGGTTCGGGCAGCTTTGTGAGATCGTACTGGATCTCCGGCAGCGGCTCGTCCGGTTCCGCCTCGGTCCCGTCGGGTTCCTGTGGCGGCTGCTGATCGTCGGGCGGGCTGGTTTCGGCGGGCTCTTCCGTATCCGGCTTCTCCGTTTCGGAACTGCCGGGCGGTTGCACGGGATCGGGCGTCGGCACCGTCTGCTCGGGCGCGGCCTGTCCCGGCGGCGTGCCCGTGGCCGGAGGAGGCAACTCCTCGCGCTGGATCTCGCTCAGGGCCAGTACCGGGGCGGTTGCACCCATGAGCGACGTGGCGAAGAGAAGCGCTGCGCCAGCCCACAAGGCCAGCCCCGCCCGAAATCTTCTGCAACGTCTCTCCGCGTTCATGCTTGCCGGCGTCATGGATCGCTCTCCGACCTCGTGACCTTCGATCGGATCGGAGCATACACGATTGGTGAAGGTATGAAGTCGCCCTAATGCCGCAACCGCTGCGGTTCGAAGTCTCCGGCGATGACTTTTTCGCGCATGCGGTCCAGAAGCAACAGTGCAGCGGCCTCGCCATTGCTGCGCAGGAATTCCGAGAAGGCGGTGGCAAGCGCCGCCTCGGCCACTATTTCGGGCTCGATTCCCGCCGAAATGCTGTCTGCCCAGGCTTCGCTGTGGCTTTCGACTGCAGTCAGACGCTTTTCCTCGCGGACGAGTGCGTCCAGTTCGCTGGCGCTCGGCTCGGCACTCAACTCATTCACCCTTTCATGCCCGGCGCCGGATCGGCGCAATTTGAGCAATCCCTTTAATGTCCCGTTAATACTTGTAGCACAACCGGCGTCGGACACATCCTCGACATTGCTGAAAAAGTAAACAGTGTCTTAATTGCCATATCTCGCGGCAACGTCCCGTGTCAGGGCCTCGCCCTCCTTCATGTAACGGCGGATGGATTCCACGGCCGAAGCCGTGCATGTGGCATAAACCGCTTCGAACGAGCGGTAGCCGCGATTGAAGCTAGCCACGAAACGCGCGCGACGCTGCGCGTCCGGATTCTCGGTTTCGAGCAGCCGCTCCATTTCCTTGCGCCAGGCATCGCCGGATTCCCCGCACAGGTTGCGCAGGTAGTGAAGGGAGCCGAGCACTTCGGCGAGACGAAGCAGGTTCTGCTCGTAGGGTGCCTCGACCGCCGCCGAAGGCTGCGTCATGCCGAGCGCGGCCAGCATTGCCAGAATGATCGAAGCCCTTGCCATAAGCCCTTGTGGAAAAAGAATTTGTCAGCCGCAAGGCGGCGCGGTCTGCGCCCCTGGCGTCAACAAGCGCTCCACGATCTCGAAAACACTGCCGGTCAGCGGCATGCCGCGCGCTTCCTCGACGGTAAAAAAGCCCGCCGATTCCGCGTCGTCGCCGACGGCGAGCTCGCCCGAGGGATCGAAGCCGCGAAAGACGGTCAGCCGGAAAGCATGTGGCGAATGGCCGCCTTCGGCCGGTATGGAAATCGACACGATGGGCTCGACGCGCGCGACTTCCAGCCCGGTTTCTTCCTTCAGTTCCCGGCGCGCTGCATCCTCGAGAGTCTCACCCGGCTCAACCTTCCCGCCGGGAAATGCGTAAAGGCCCTTGGCCGGCGCGCGGCCGCGCCGCACCAGGAGTGCCTTCCCGTGATGCGCCACGGCCACCGATACGGCCGGAATCTCCCGCATCCCGCTGCTCGTCTCTTTTTCCAAAGCCGCCAACTGCCCATTGCGAAGCGATGTTCGAGACACCACCATAGGGAGGCGCTGCGTTGCCGCAAGCCGGAAAGCGCAGCCGGCGCAGGGAGACGGAAACATGTGCGGACGATTTGCGCTGAGCCTCACGCCCACGGACATCGAAACCCTGTTCGGCGTTGCGGATGTCGAGCCGTTCCCGCCGCGCTATAATATTCCGCCGACCGAGCCGATCATGATGGTGATCCGCGATCATCCGAGACCGCCGGGATCGAATCTGCCGGAAAATCGCGTGATGCTCGTGCGTTGGGGCTTCATCCCCGCCTGGGCGAAGGACCCGAGGCAGTTGCCGCTGCTCATCAATGCGCGTTCCGAGACGGCCATCGAGAAGGCCACGTTCCGGGCCGCCATGCGGCACAGGCGGACACTGGTGCCGGCTTCGGGCTTTTATGAATGGAAGAGGGAGGACGGTGGAAAGGCCCAGCCTTACTGGGTGCGTCCGCGCAAGGGCGCTTTCGTCGCCTTCGCGGGGCTAATGGAAACCTATGCCGACCCGGGAGGCTCGGAGATCGATACCGGCGCGATCCTGACGACCGCATCGAGCGGCGAGATCGCGTCCATCCATGACCGCGCCCCCGTGGTGATCGAACCGAAGGATTTTGCGCGCTGGCTGGACTGCCGCAACTATGAGCCGCGCGACGTCGCGGATCTCATGCGTCCGGCCGCACCGGACTTCTTCGAGGCCATACCGGTGTCAGACAGGGTCAACAAAGTCGCCAACAAGGGACCGGACCTGCAGGAGCGAGTGGAGATTCCAAACCGCAATCCGGCGCCGAAAGCCGAAAAACCTCCCAGGGACGACGACCAGATGAATCTCTTCTAAAGATCGTCCGTCGACGGGAGATGATCCGTGCCGAGGTCAGGCCACTTTCGGCTTGCGGATCGGGCTCTTCTTGACGTGCATCAGCGCCGCTGCCACGGCGGCAGGGCCAATAGCGCGATAGTGCTTGGTGATCGAAGCCATTTGCTTGCGCAGACGATCTGCTTCGATTTTGGTCGGTGACATTTTTCTTCCCTGGCGTCAGTTGGGTACGTGCAACGGCAAATGGTGTCCGATTCCGACAAAATCGTGACATCGTATGTGTTTTGCCGGCGTCGTTCCCTTGTTCTTGTTCCTGCATGTTTAATCAAATCTTACCAATGCCGATTCCACCAGCCGTTCTCCGGGAAATCCGGCGATTGCGTCCTGGCGGCAACACTTGCGTCTTGACGACGACAACACGCCCGGCGATAACGCCGCCCATGAAGACGCCGCTCTGCATTTGCGGGATTTGCATTATTGGCTAGCGCCAGCGCTGGTCCGGTCGTTTTCGCCTTCTCTCGACAGATAGAACAAAACGCAGCGGGCCAGCCGGCCTGACGGTATTGCCGCTATGCTTTGCTGCGGGAACGCGGAACGCGACCGGGATTGCGATGTCTGAGACGCCACGGGAATTGCGCCTTTACAACACGCTGACGCGATCGAAGGAGGTGTTTCGCCCCATCGATCCGGCCAATGTGCGCATGTATGTCTGCGGCCCCACGGTCTACGACTTCGCTCATATCGGCAATGCGCGTCCGGCGATCGTCTTCGACGTTTTGTTCAGGCTGCTCCGCCATCTGTACGGCGGGAGCCATGTCACCTATGTCCGCAACATCACCGACGTGGACGACAAGATCAACGCGCGCGCGTTGCGGGACTTCCCCGAACTGCCGCTGAATGACGCCATCCGGCGCGTCACGGAGACCACCAACAACCAATACCAGAAGGACGTCGCGGCGCTGGGTTGCCTGCCGCCGACCTACCAGCCGCGCGCGACGGAATTCGTGCTGCCGCGCGCCGACGGCAAGGCCGACATGGTGACGTTGATTCAAAGCCTGATCGATCGCGGCCATGCCTATGTCGCGGCTGGAGAAGTCCTGTTCGACACGGCGTCCATGGCCGACTACGGCCAGTTGTCGAGGCGGCGGCTGGACGAGCAGCAGGCCGGCGCGCGCATCGAGGTGGACGCACACAAGAAGAACCCGGGCGATTTCGTGCTCTGGAAGGAATCGTCCGCCGAAGAACCTGGCTGGGACGCCAGCTTCCGGCTTGCCAGTGGCGAGACCGCCGCGATCCGTGGCCGCCCCGGCTGGCACATCGAATGCTCCGCCATGTCCGCCGCCTATCTGGGCGAGGTCTTCGATATCCATGGCGGCGGACTGGACCTGATCTTCCCTCACCACGAGAACGAGATCGCCCAGTCGCGTTGCGCGCATGGCACGCCGGTGATGGCGAACTATTGGATGCACAACGGCTTCCTGCAGGTCGAAGGCCGCAAGATGTCGAAGTCGGAAGGCAATTTCGTCACCATCAACGAATTGCTGGAAACCGAAAAATTCGGCGGCCGCAAATGGCCGGGCGAGGTGCTGCGGCTGGCGATGCTGATGACGCATTATCGCGAACCGATCGATTTTTCGGTGCGCAAGCTGGAAGAGGCGGAGAACACGCTGCGCAAGTGGAAACGCGCAGCCGATCTCGCGTCCGGTCCCGCCGGCGAGGTATCTGAGGCGGTGATCGCGGCGCTTTGCGACGACCTCGGCGCCTATGCCGCGTTTCAGGTGCTCAACGACCTCGCCGCGGAGGCGACGAATTCGCCCGAAGCGGCGCGTGAGCTGAAATCGAGCCTGGCGTTCCTCGGTTTCGATGTCGCTTCGGCGGTGGCCGACGAGACCGGCATCGCGCGAAAGATCGCCGATCGGCTGCGGCTTATCCGAGAGAAGAACTGGCCCGAAGCAGACCGCATCCGCTACGAGCTTCTGGCCGAGGGCATCCAGTTGAAGGACGGCAAGGACCCGGCGACCGGCGAGCGTGTCACGAGCTGGGAGATAAAGAGGTGAGGGCAGTGATGTTTGCGGAACAGTGCTTCCTTGCCGGCGGCCTTTGTCCGCATATCGTCGGGGCGCCGCAAATCCCGTTCGATGCTATGCTTGCCGCGACGCACGCGGAGGACTCTCATCCATGATCGACCATACCGGCATATCGGTTTCCGATTGGGCGAAATCGAAGGCTTTTTACGACGCGGCGTTCGCGCCTCTGGGCGCCAGCCTGCTCTATATGGTGCCCGAACAATACACCGGCGGCGTCAAGGCGGGCGGCTATGGCCGGGAACGCCCGGTGTTCTGGCTGCATGAGGGCAAGGACGGCGGCCCCGGCCGGCACTACGCCTTCACCGCGAATTCCCGGGCCGAAGTCGATGCCTTCTACGCTGCGGCAATAGCGGCGGGCGGCAGGGACAACGGCAAGCCGGGCCTGCGTCCGCACTACCACCCGGACTATTACGGCGCTTTCGTCTTCGATCCGGACGGCAACAACGTCGAGGCCGTCTGCCACAAGCCGGAGGGCGCCGCATGAGCCTCGACAATCGTCCGCACTACTCCGGCGGATGTCAGTGCGGCGCGGTGCGTTTTCGCGTCGAGGGCAAGCTCGGTGACGCCTCCGTCTGCCACTGCCGCATGTGCCAGAAGGCAAGCGGCAATTTTTACCTGCCTCTGGTTTCCGTTCGGCAGGCGACGCTGACATGGACGCGCGGACAGCCGAAGAAATTCCAGTCATCCAACGTCGCCTATCGTGGTTTCTGCGGCAATTGCGGCACGCCGCTCACCTACGAGGCGCCGGACGGCACGGCGCTGGCGATCGCTGCCTTCGATCACCCCGAGGAAATCCCGCCGACGATCCAGTGGGGCACCGAGGCGAAGCTGCCCTATGTGGACGGCATCCCGAAGCTGCCGGGAGAGGAAACCATGGCGGATCAGGAGGCGGCGAGCTTCCTCGCGCGGCTGGTTTCCTATCAGCATCCCGACCACGATACCGAAACCTGGCCTCAGGAGGACTAAACATGAGCGAGGAAATGGCGCGCGCCGGCGGTTGCCAATGCGGCGCGGTGCGCTTTCGCATCCGCGGCGAGCTCGGCCGGCGCTCGCTCTGCCATTGCCGCATGTGCCAGAAGCAGTTCGGCTCGTTCTTCGGCGCCTTTGTCAACGCTCCTGGCGGCGTCGAGTGGACCCGCGAGACGCCAAGCTGGTTCCAGTCTTCGGTGAATATCGAGCGCGGTTTCTGCGCGCGCTGCGGGACGCCGCTGTTCTACCGCAATCCAGAGGGTATCGACATCGCTATCGGCGCTTTCGATGAGCGCGACGATCTCGCCCCGACGATCCAGCTCAACCACAAATACCGCTTGCCATGGGTGGAGACGATCTTCGAACAGCCGATCCATGAGGACCCGAGCTATTACACGCAGCAGGAGAAGATCATTTCCTTCCAGCATCCGGACCATGAGACCGAAGGCTGGCCGACGCACGGAATGAAGCTATGAGTTCAGCGCTGCGCACGCTGTATCCTGAGATCGAGCCCTTCGACAGCGGTATGCTCGATGTCGGTGATGGCCATTCCATCTATTGGGAGCGCTGCGGCACGAAAGGCGCCAAGCCGGCAGTCTTCCTGCATGGCGGACCGGGCGGTACGATCTCGCCAAGGCATCGCCGGCTGTTCGATCCGGAGCTTTACGATGTGACCCTTTTCGATCAGCGCGGGTGCGGCAAATCCACACCCAATGCCTCGCTGGAAGCCAACACGACGTGGCATCTCGTGGCTGACATCGAGCGGCTCAGGGAGATGGCGGAGGTCGATAGATGGCTGGTGTTCGGCGGCTCATGGGGATCGACGCTGGCGCTTGCCTATGCCGAAAAGCATCCCGAGCGCGTCAGCGAACTCGTCGTGCGCGGCATCTACACGCTGACCAGGGCGGAGCTCGAATGGTACTATCAGTTCGGCGTGTCGGAGATGTTTCCGGACAAATGGGAGCGTTTTCTGGCCCCGATCCCCGAATCCGAGCGTGGAGACATGATGGCTGCCTACCGGAAGCGTCTGGTCGGCCCTGATCGTCGGGCGCAGCTCGAGGCGGCCAAGGCCTGGAGCATCTGGGAGGGCGAGACGATCACGCTTCTGCCGGAGCCAGCGACGAGCGATCCTTTCGCCGACGAGGACTACGCCGTCGCCTTCGCCCGTATCGAGAACCACTATTTCGTCCATGCCGGCTGGCTGGAGGAGGGGCAGCTCCTGCGTGACGCTCACAAGCTCAGGGGCATTCCCGGGGTCATCGTGCACGGCCGCTACGACATGCCCTGTCCGGCCAGATATGCGTGGCTGCTGCACAAGGCGTGGCCGGACGCGGAATTTCACCTGATCGAGGGAGCGGGACACGCCTATTCGGAGCCCGGCATTCTCGACTGCCTTATTCGTTCGACGGACAAGTTTGCCGGAAAACCAGCATAATATCGGGCCGCCAGGAGGGGGTGCATGTGCATCCCGGATCTATGACCAAGCAACGCCTCTATCTTTTCGACACGACCTTGCGGGACGGTCAGCAGACGCCCGGCATAGACTTTTCGGTCGACGACAAGATCGCCATAGCCGAGATGCTGGACGAATTCGGCCTGGATTATGTCGAGGGCGGCTATCCCGGCGCCAACCCGACAGACACGGAGTTCTTCAGGGAGAAGCGCACGCACGGCTCGAAATTCGTCGCCTTTGGCATGACGAAACGGGCGGGCGTCTCCGCCTCCAATGATCCGGGCCTCGCGGCCCTGCTGCAGGCGACGTCCGATGCCGTCTGCTTCGTCGCCAAGAGCTGGGACTATCATGTGCGGGTGGCGCTGGGTTGCACCAACGAGGAGAATCTCGATGCCATCCGCGCTTCGGTCGAGGCGGCAGTCAGCGCGGGCAAGGAAGCGATGGTCGATTGCGAGCATTTCTTCGATGGCTTCAAGGCCAACCCGGATTATGCGCTGGCCTGCGCGAAAGCCGCCTATGACGCGGGCGCGCGCTGGGTGGTTCTGTGCGACACGAATGGCGGCACCCAGCCGGTGGAAGTCCGGGAGATCGTCGCCAAGGTGATCGCCGCCGGCATTCCCGGTGCGAATCTCGGCATTCATGCCCATGACGACACGGGTCAGGCGGTGGCGAACTCGCTTGCCGCCATAGATGCCGGCGTGCGGCAGGTGCAGGGCACGCTGAACGGCATCGGCGAGCGTTGCGGCAACGCCAATCTCGTCACCATCATTCCGACGCTTGCGCTGAAGCCGTATTTCGCCGGGCGCTTCGAGCTTGGCATCGATGCGGAGACGCTGAAGGGCATCTCACGCCTGTCGCGTGCCTTCGACGAGCTTTTGAACCGCGCGCCGGAAGATCAGGCGCCTTATGTCGGGGCCTCGGCTTTTGCGACGAAGGCCGGCATCCATGCTTCCGCGCTGCTCAAGGAGCCGCAGACCTACGAGCACGTGCCGCCCGAAAGCGTCGGCAACCGCCGCAAGGTCATGGTGTCCGACCAGGGCGGCAAGGCGAACTTCATCGCGGAGTTGAATCGCCGGGGCATCGACGTGCCGAAGTCCGACTCCCGCCTCGATGCGCTGATCGCCGTGGTCAAGGAGCGGGAGGCGCAGGGCTACGCCTATGAAGGCGCGGATGCGAGCTTCGAGCTGCTGGCCCGGAGAATGCTGCACACCGTGCCGGATTTCTTCGCGGTCGAATCGTTCCGCTGCATGGTCGAACGCCGTTTCGACGCCAACGGCAATCTGAAGACGGTGTCCGAAGCCATCGTGAAGATCGTCGTCGACGGCGAGGAGCGCATGTCGGTTGCGGAGGGGCACGGCCCGGTCAATGCGCTCGACCTCGCCTTGCGCAAGGATCTCGGCAAGTTCCAGGCGGAAATCGCCGACCTCGAACTGGTCGACTACAAGGTGCGCATCCTGAATGGCGGCACGGAGGCAGTGACGCGCGTGCTGATCGAATCGCATGACGCCACCGGTACGCGCTGGCGCACGGTCGGCGTGTCCGACAACATCATAGACGCGTCGTTTCAGGCCCTGATGGACTCCATCGTCTACAAGCTGATGAAGAACCGCGAGATGGCCGGCCTGATCGCAGCCGAGTGACTGGCACGTTTTGATCCATCAGCGAGAGCCGCATGGACCATCAGAATTTTGCGATGGTCCTTTCCGGCCCGAAGGATCATACGGCCCTGCATGAGCAGCCCGACGATGACCGAAACCCAATCCGGCGAGGCGACACGCGGCCTCGCCTTCGCGCTCGGCGCATACCTGTTCTGGGGCCTGCAACCGATCTTCATAAAGGCGGTGGCGCATATTCCCGCGTTCGAGGTGGTGGCCCATCGCATACTCTGGTCGGTCCCCATAGCCGGCGTCGTCCTCCTCCTGCTCGGCCGCACGGCCGATCTCAAGGCGGCGCTGCGTTCCCCGCGCACGCTCGCCATGGCGGCCGTCACCGCAGCCATCATCACCGTCAACTGGACCATTTACACCTGGGCGATCGCGGTCGACCGCGCGGTCGACACAGCACTCGGCTACTACATCAATCCGCTCGTCAGCGTTCTGATGGGCGCCGTCCTGCTGGGAGAAAGGTTCACGGTGCCTCAGATCGTGGCGCTCGCGCTGGCTACCCTGGCGGTCCTGGTGCTCACGATCGAGTCGGGCGGCATTCCGTGGATATCACTGGCCCTGGCGATCACCTTCGCCGTCTATGGCTACCTTCGCAAGACATTGCCGATCGGTCCGAGCCAGGGTTTCTTTCTTGAGGTGCTGCTGCTTTCCGGACCCTGTCTCGCCTATATCGTCTGGATTCAGCTTAACGGAACGGGTCATTTCCTTCCCTCGAAGCCAGTAGACTTCGCTCTCTTGCTGGCCTGCGGGCCGATAACCGCCACGCCGCTGCTGCTCTATGCATTCGGCGCCAAGCTGTTGCGGCTCTCAACGCTCGGGCTGATGCAGTATCTGGCGCCGACCATGGTGCTGATGATTGCCGTCTTCGTCTTCGGCGAGCCGTTCGACATGATCCATGGCATCGCGTTCGGCCTGATCTGGCTGGCGCTCATCATCTATAGCTGGTCGATGCTGACGAGCCGTTCCGTCAATTCGGGAAATTGAGGGTCTTCATGTACACGCTGCACATGGCCAACAAGAACTACTCGTCCTGGTCGCTGCGGCCGTGGATCCTGATGCGCATGCTCGATATTCCGTTCGAGGAGCACATCGTGCCGTTTCCTTCGGAGAACAGTTTTCAGCTCTATCGGGCGTTCTCGCCGAGCGGCCGCGTCCCCTGTCTGGAAGACGACGGCTGGAAGGTCTGGGATACGCTCGCCATCACGGAATATCTCGCTGAGCGTCATTCGGCCGTCTGGCCGGCTGAATCCAGGGCCCGGGCCTGGGCCCGCAGCGCCGCTGCGGAGATGCACTCCAGCTTCGGCGCGCTACGCAACGATTGCGGCATGTGCTGCGGCGTGCGGGTCGAGCTGAAGCCGAGGTCTACGGCTCTGAAGCACGATCTTTTTCGGCTGAACGACCTGTGGAACGACGGACTGGCGCGGTTTGGCGGACCGTTCCTTGCCGGCGAGCATTTTACCGCCGTGGATGCGTTTTACGCGCCGGTCGCCTTCCGGGCGCAGACCTACGGCTTGGCCTTCGAGGGGGCCGCCGAGGGATATCCGCCCTTGCTGCTGGGCCTGCCGCCGATGCGCGAATGGTATGAGGCCGCACTTGCCGAAACCTGGCGAGAGCCCGGCCACGAGGCCGAGATAACCGCAGCCGGAACCATAATGCAGGATTTTCGGTCTGGTGCGTAGGGCGCCGGCGCAGTCGATACGCCGTCTACATCTTCTCAATCACGGAATCGACGCCGTCCTGCGGGGTGCCCGAGGCCGTAGCCGCCGCCATGACGGCAGGCACGACAGCCTCCGGACCATCCACGACGATGGGCCGCACCAGATGTCCGGTGTGAACGAAACCTTCGGCTCGCATGTGGTCGAGCATGTCGAGCATGGGCGTCCAGAAGCTGCGCACGTTGACGAACACCATGGGCTTGCGGTGATGGCCGAGCTGCGCCCAGGTCATGATCTCGACGATTTCCTCGACGGTTCCAATGCCGCCGGGAAGCGCCACAAAGGCGTCTGATTTCTCAAACATCTTGTGTTTGCGCTGATGCATGTTCTCGGTGACGATAACTTCGTCCAGACGGCCAAGCGCGGCTTCGGTGGCCTCCTTGTTGGTCAGGAAATGTGGAATGATGCCGGTAACCTTGCCGCCGGCGCGGCATGCGCCTTCCGCGACCGCCCCCATGATGCCCTTGGTGCCGCCGCCATAGATCAATCTCAGGCCGGCTTCTGCGATCGAACGTCCCAGTTGCCGGCCTGCGGCAGCGTAGACGTCGTCGCGGCCGGGCGAGGAACCGCAGTAGACGCAGATCGCGTGAATCGTGTTCATGCAATTGATTGGGGGTTGCGGGTGTGGCTGGTCAAGTGAGGAGCGGGCTTTTTCTTGTCGGTGCAGGAAAAACCAGCTAGATCGGCTAGGCGGCTAAGGGGCAATGGAAATGACCAATGCATTGAAAATTTTGCTGTTCTTGGCGGGTGGAACCACCATTGCCGCGGCCGGCGCCTATATGTCGGGTGCGTTGGACCCGTTTCTCAATCCTCAGCCGCCTGCATCCGTCGCGAACGTGCCTGCCGATGCCGGCTCACCGGCCGCTGGTGGCGAGACGACGCCGAAGGAGGATCGCGTCGAGACGGGCGGAAAGCCGGCTGAAGATCAGCCGGCAGCGACTTCGGAACCGCCTGCCGCTACGACTGACCAGCCAGCCGCCGTAGCTGACCAGCCAGCAGCAACCGATCAACCAGCTGCAACCAACCAGCCAGCGCCAGCCGAACCGCCGGTAGTGACTGAGCAGCCGGCCGCGACCGCCGAACAGGAAGCCACGCCTCCGCCTTCGACCGCCGAAAACGACAAGCCGCAGGATACGCAGATCGCCGCTGTCGATCCGAATACCCCCGCGGCGGAGGCGAAACCGGAGGCGACTCCTCCTGCCGTGACCGAGCCGCAGCCCGCCGCGCCGGTGGCGGAGCCCTCACTGCCGACATTCGACCTCCTGCGCGTCGAGGCGGACGGCTCCATGGTGATCGCCGGCAAGGCGGTGCCTGAGGCCAGGATCGAGCTTCTGACCAACGATAAGGTCATCGGCGCCGGCACCGCCGGAAATACCGGAGATTTCGTCGTGGTGCTGGATACGCCTCTCACGCCCGGCGACTATCAGATCACCATCCGGGCGACCGGAAAGGACAATGCCGTCCTGACGTCGGCACAGACCGCGATCGTCTCGATTCCCAAGGATGCGAATGGGCAAGTTCTCGCCATGATCGAGGAACCCGGCAAGCCGAGCGAGATCATCACCGTGCCGCAACCTGACCCCGCCAAGCCGGCGGAAGTCGCGGCGGCGGACCAGCCCAAGCCTGCGGAACAGCCTGCCGTGAACGAGGGCGACGCTGCTGCGGAAGCCGGTACGCCAGAAGAAACGGCGCAGCCGGCACCCTCTGCTGAACAGCCGAAGCCGGCGGAGACCGATGTCGCCGCCGCCCAGCCCCAGCCTCAGCCTGAAGCACCCGCTGCGAGCCCGCCGCCGGCGCTTCCGGCGATCGATGTCGCCGTCGAGGCGGTGGAGATCGAAGGCAACAAGGTCTTTGTCGCCGGCCGTGCGCCCGTCGGATCGATCGTGCGCGTCTACGCCAACGAGATATTTCTGGGTGAAAACAAGACATCAGCCGCCGGCCGCTTCCTTGTCGAGGCGATCCGCGATCTGCCGGTCGGCAGCTATATCGTGCGCGCGGACGTGATGGCGTCCGACGGCAAGGTGCTGGCGCGCGCCGCCGTCCCGTTCGAGCGGGAAGAAGGCGAGAACATCGCGGCTGTCGCATCCCAGCCCGGAACGGAGGAGGGCGCGTCGAAGCCTGTCGAGACGGCTGCCGGCGAACCCACGCCCGAAGCTTCCGCGCCTGCCGCAGAACCTTCCGCACCGGCTGCGAGCGCTGAAACGCAACCTCCGGCGTCGACGGCAGACAAGCCTGCGACGACCGCGGAGGCCGCCGCCCCTCCGGCAAATCAGACGCCCGCCGCCGACGAACCGGCGATCGCTTCTGACCAGCCCGCGGCATCTGAGCAGCCGACAGTTGCCGTTTCCGCACCGCCGGCTGCCGGAAACCCTCCGGCCGAGCAGCAACCGGCGACGACGGCCGCCGAGGCGGACAACCAGACGCCTGCTGCTGAAGATCAGAAGCCGGCCGAGATCGCGGCGGTCACTCCGCCGGCCGAAATCACGGCGCCGCCGCTTCAGAACGTCAACAGCGCCGTCATCATCCGCCGTGGCGACACCCTCTGGCGTATATCCAAGCGGGTCTACGGACGCGGCGTGCGGTATTCCACCATCTACCTCGCCAATCAGGATCAGATACGTGATCCGGACATGATCTGGCCCGGTCAGGTCTTCGGCGTGCCGGACCGTACCGAGGAAGGTGAGGCGGCCGATATGAGCAAGATGGGCGAGCAGGCAACGACCAAGGCCCAATAAGCCGGAACAGCCGGTTGCATTGGAGAGATTCATCGTATATCGCCGATAAACGATGAATCTTTTGCCGATGCAGCCTTCCTGTTGCGACGTCTTGCCGCCGGCCGACGCCGCATCCAAATTCGCCGCGCTTTCCCATCCGGTGCGCATCGAGATTCTCGCTCGGGTGGCGGGGCGCGGAGCCTGTTCCTGCAAGGATGTGGTGGCCTGCCTCGATCTTGCGCAATCCACGGTTTCGCAGCATCTCAGGATTCTGGTCGATGCTGGCCTTCTGAACTTCGCAAGCGAGGGACAGCGCTCGCGCTATCAGGTCAACAGCGCCGCCATGGCAGCACTTTCGGCGGAACTTTCGCGATTCGCCGACGCCTGCTGCCGCGAGCCAGAGCGGTAATAGCCATGTCGGAAAAGACCGTTTCGGCCGAGTCCGGCTCGACCCTGAAGACGCTTGTCAATCTGTGGCCCTATATGTGGCCATCGGACCGGGCCGACCTGCGCATGCGCGTCGTCTGGGCGACGGTCTACCTTGTCGTCTCGAAGCTCGTCCTGGTCGCTGTGCCTTATTTCTTCAAATGGGCGACGGATGCGCTGAGCGGTCATCCGGGTTCACTACCCTCCTTGCCGCCGATCTTGCTCGTCCCGGCTGCTCTGGTGATCGCATACAATCTCGTGCGTCTCGTTCAGGCAGGCTTCAACCAGTTGCGTGACGCGCTCTTCGCCAGCGTCGGGCAATATGCCGTGCGCCAGCTCGCCTACCGGACGTTCGTGCACATGCATGACCTGTCGCTGCGCTTCCATCTGGAGCGGCGCACCGGAGGCCTTTCGCGCGTCATCGAAAGAGGTGTGAAGGGCATCGAGGCGATCGTCCGCTTCACCATCCTGAATACGCTGCCGACGGTCCTCGAATTCGCCCTGACGGCGGTCATATTCGCCGTCGCCTATGGCTGGCTCTACGTGGCCGTCGTGGCGGCGACGGTCGTGGTCTACACCTGGTTCACCGTATGGGCCAGCGACTGGCGGATCGCCATCCGCCGCGAGATGAACGACAGCGACACCGACGCCAACACGAAGGCGATCGACTCGCTGCTCAATTTCGAGACGGTCAAGTATTTCAACAACGAGCGGATGGAGGCTGAACGTTTCGACCGTTCGATGGCGCGCTACGAAATCGCCGCGACAAAGACATGGACGTCGCTCGGCTGGCTGAATTTCGGCCAGGCGGCGATCTTCGGCGCCGGCATGCTGGCCGTCATGCTGCTCTCCGCGCGCGAGGTCGCGGCCGGCACGCACACGATCGGCGACTTCGTCTTCGTCAATGCCATGTTGATGCAGCTTTCCGTGCCGCTTAACTTCATCGGCTTCATCTACCGCGAAATCCGGCAGGGGCTCACCGATATCGAGAACATGTTCGATCTGCTCGACGTGAAGCAGGAAGTCGTCGACCGGCCGGGTGCGAAACCGTTGCAGGTAGGCCCCGGCAAGGTGGAATTCCGCGATGTGCGCTTCTCCTACGATCCGGCCAGGGAAATCCTGCGAGGCGTCAGCTTCGAGGTGCCGGCCGGCAGGACCGTTGCGATCGTCGGCCCGTCAGGCGCCGGAAAGTCCACCATCTCGCGGCTGCTTTTCCGCTTTTACGACATCCAGTCCGGCGCGATTCTCATCGATGGGCAGGATGTGCGCGATGTGACACAGGACAGTCTGCGCCGCTCGATCGGCATGGTTCCGCAGGATACTGTGCTGTTCAATGACACCATTGCCTACAATATCCGCTACGGCCGGCCGGATGCGTCGGAGGCCGAGATCCGCAAGGCCGCGGAACTGGCGCAGATCGGCATCTTCATCGAACAATTGCCCGAAGGCTATGACACCATGGTCGGCGAGCGCGGCCTGAAACTCTCGGGCGGCGAGAAGCAGCGTGTCGCCATCGCGCGCACCATCCTGAAGGCGCCGCCGATTCTGATCCTCGATGAGGCCACCTCGGCGCTCGACACACACACCGAACGCGAGATCCAGGCAGCTCTGGACATCGTCAGCGAGGGCCGTACGACGATTGTCATCGCGCATCGCCTCTCGACCGTGGTGTCGGCCGACGAGATCATCGTGCTCAAGGGGGGCGTCATCGCCGAGCGCGGCCGCCATGCGGATCTGCTTGCCGCGGGCGGCCTGTATGCCGACATGTGGAACCGTCAGCGCGAGGCGACCGAGGCCGAGGAGCGCCTCCGCATCGCACGCGAAACGGACGAACTGGGCGTCGTGGTGCGGCGACGGACGCCCGAAGTTCCCTGAAAGATGTGATTGGACGGGCTTGCACGCCGAGGCTTCATGCGTTGCCGTGGCGGCTGCTTTCCCCTAAGTAGACGGCAACCTTTCCGAGCCCGTGGGAGCAGATGAGCCTCGTCGACACAATCAAGCGGACCTTTGTGCCGATCCATCGCGAAGGCTATCCCTTCATTGCCGCTTTCGCCGTCGCGACCTTGGTCCTGTGGCTGATGTCGCCCTATCTTTTCTTCGTCGGCCTCGTGCTGACCGCCTGGTGCGTTTACTTCTTCCGCGATCCGCAGCGCGTCACGCCCGTCGACGACCGGCTGATCGTCAGCCCTGCCGATGGCGTGGTCTCGTCCGTTGGCCCCGCCGTGCCGCCGCAGGAACTGGGGCTCGGGGACGCGGAGATGACGCGGATATCCGTCTTCATGAACGTCTTCTCCTGTCACGTGAACCGTTCGCCGACCCGCGGCCGGATCACCGTCATCCAGCACCGCGCCGGAAAATTCCTTAACGCCGAACTCGACAAGGCGAGCGCAGAGAACGAACGCAACGGCCTCGTGATCGAAAGCCCCAACGGCATTGTCGCGGTGGTCCAGATCGCCGGGCTGGTGGCGCGGCGGATCGTCTGCTGGGCCAGCGCCAACGAGAATATCGGCACGGGCGAGCGCTTCGGACTGATCCGCTTTGGTTCGCGCGTCGATGTCTATCTTCCGGCGGGAGCGAGGCCGCGCGTGGCCGTGGGACAGACTGCCGTTGGCGGCGAGACGATCATCGCCGACATCGATGGCACGCCGACGCTGCCGCTCTATCGCGTCGCCTGAGGCGCACGCATGAAGCGGCGGTTCAAATCATTCGAGCCCCACGGGCGCGGCGGACCGCGCATCCGAGAAATTCCGTTGCGCATGCTCGTGCCGAACGTCATCACCGTTCTGGCGATCTGCGCGGGCCTTTCCGGCATTCGCCTGGCCTTCGAGAACAGATTCGAAACGGCGGTCGCCATGGTGCTGGTCGCCGCCTTCCTCGATGGCATCGACGGCCGCATCGCGCGCGCCCTGAAGGCGACGTCGCGCTTCGGCGCGCAGATGGATTCGCTCGCCGACATCGTCAATTTCGGCGCCGCGCCCGCAATGGTCATCTACGCCTTCCTGCTCGACGGAACGGGTCCGTTCGGCTGGATAGCGGCGCTCGTCTTCACCATCGCCTGCGGCCTGCGGCTCGCGCGGTTCAATGTCCTCGACGAGGAACTGGTGGAGCGGCCCGCCTGGCAAGGCGAGTATTTCGTCGGCGTGCCGGCCCCTGCTGGAGCCATGCTCGTGCTGCTGCCGACCTATCTCGTCTTCAACGGCGTCGTGCCTAGTCCGGCCTATGCGCTCGGCACCGCCATCTTCACCATCCTCATCGCGCTGCTGATGGTCAGCCGTCTGCCGGTCTGGTCCGGCAAGACGATGGGTCAGCGCATTCCGCGCGATTCGTTTCTGCTCGTCATCATGGCCGTGATGATCTACGTGCTGGTGCTGGTGAACTATCCTTGGGTGACGCTGACCGTCTCCGCTATCGCCTATCTCGCCTTCCTGCCTTTCAGCGCGCATGCCTATTCGCGGCGTGCGCGGGTGGAAGAGGCGACGGAGCAGGAGACTAGCGCGATCGCAGATGTTGCTGGCAGCGACGAGGAGGCCTGACAGCCGTCAGCGGCGCAGCCTTGCGCGCTCGCCCATCACCATCAACAAGCCGGCCACAAAGATCATCGCGGCGCCGACGAAGACCTCGGGCCGGGGGACGTCGGACCAGATCAGATAGCCGAAAAGAAACGCCCAGATCAGCGCCGCATACTCGAAACCGGCGACGATCGAGGCGTCGGCATGCTTCATTCCTTCGAACATCGCATATTGGGCGATGCCGCCGAGCAGCCCGACCGAAACGAGCATCGCCAGTTCCGCGAACGAGGGAGTGTGCCAGTTGCCGAGCACCGGAACGGTTGCAACTGCCAGGAAGAAAACATTGTTGAGCACGACCTGAATTGACGTTTTCTCCCTTAGCGCCAGCTTTCGGATGAGCACGATGGAGAACGCCCAGAACACCGCCGCGGCAAGCACCATCACGACGGGCCACGAAAGGCCCAGCGCGGTGGGGTTGCAGGCGACGAAGACGCCGGCAAATCCCGTCAGCACCGCTATCCATCGGATCGGCGGGACTTTTTCGCCGAGAATGACGATCGACAGAACCGTGACGATGACCGGCGCGGCGAAATAGATCGTGGTGAGTTCCGCGAGCTGCAAATATTTCGCCGCTGTATAGAAACAGATCCAGGCCGAGAGGATGAGGATGCTCCGCCCGACCATGGGAATGAGGATCGGAGAGCGGGCGGATTCGGCGAACACCGACGGGCCGGCATAGAGCGCGCATCCCGAAAGCACGACGACGCTGCGGACCAGCATGATCTGCCAGACGTCAACGGTCTCGACCAGCAGCTTGATCAACGCATCCTGGCCCGAGAACAGGAAATAGGCGAGACTCGTCAGCCAGATGCCGGTGAAGACACGATCCTGCGTGCCGGATTTGGCGATGTCTGGCATGAAACGATCCGCTGCAGACGCGGATGCGCCGCAAGATCCGCCCTATGACATCGGTTTTCGGATTTGGACAATGTCCAGCTTGGGCCAGCCCGTTGGGGCAGAGCGCCGCCGGCCCTTGGTGCAGCAAGAGCCGCGCCGTCCGTCCGGAGCGGCTCCCAAAAGGTCAGTTTGCCGCGAAGCAGTAGAAGAGCCCGTCGCCGCCTGTGCTCTGGAGGGCCTCCTGGCTGCAGCCGCCTCGCGAGGTGTGAGAGGAGTTCCACGATTTGGCCGCCGCCGAATCGTCCAGACCCGTGCGGTCGGAATGGCCGACGATCGCCTCGCCTTCCGCGCCGCTCATCGTCCAGTCGCCGCAGGTCTTGTCCGATCTGGTCCCGTCGGGCAGCGTGCCAGTCAGGATATCGTGGCGGTTCGGCGTGTCGCCGCGGCCGTTGATGGCCTCGCCTTTTTCGTTGAGCGCCGTCTGTTTGGTCAGACCGTTTGCTTCGCCATGCAGGGATGCCACGTCATCGGCGATTTTCTCCCCCTTGGCATTGTACCAGGGGCCGCTTCCGATCCTGTCTTTCGCATCTGTGTCTGACGTCGACAGATAGGCGTGCCATGTCTTGCCGGTGACGCCGGCTGCTTCGGCCAGCGACGTGCAATGGGCGTCGGCGCCCGCGAGACCACCGAGATCGGCACCCTTGCCGAGACCGGCGCTGGTGACGAAGAAACTCATCGACGTATCCTGCGCGGCGGCGCCTGAAAGTCCGGCGGCGAGCAGGGCTGCCGACAGAATGACCTTGTATTTCATCTATCTCCTCCGTTTTCGAACCCGCCCGACAGGCCGTGACCGCGTCATACGATCGAATACAGCTTGTGACGCTTATTCAACGAAGAGATGCGCTGCTTTATTCCGGCATCCGATAGCTGACGAAACGATCATGCGCGGCCTGATAGATCTTGCCGGTCTCGGTCAGAGCGGGATCTGCCAGTACGAGAATTTTTCTGGCGACATCGGAAGGGTGAGGCAGCGTGTTCGGGTCCTCGCCGGGCATGGCCTGCGCGCGCATCGCGGTGCGGGTCCGTCCCGGATCGAACGCGTTGACGCGCAACGCCATGTTCTGGGTCTCTTCCGCCCACGAGCGGGTGAGCGCTTCCACTGCAGCCTTCGAGGCGGCATAGGGTGCCCAGAACGCGCGCGCCGAATGTGCGGCGCCTGACGAAAGCGTGATGGCGCGGCCGGCATCCGAGAGCCTGAGCAACGGGTCGACCGAACGGATCAGCCGCCAGGTCGCGGTGACGTTGACCGTCATCACCTTCTCGAAGACCTTCGCCTCGACATGGCCGATCGGCGCGATGACGCCCAGCACCCCCGCGTTGGCGACCATGATGTCGAGCTTGCCCCAGCGGTCATGAATAGCGCCTCCCAGCCGGTCGATGGCCGGCATGTCGGTCAGGTCGAGCGGCACCAGCGTCGTGCCGCCGCCGCCGGCCTTGATCTCGTCGTCAAGTTCCTCGAGGCCGCCGACGGTGCGCGCGACGGCGATCACATGCGCGCCGGCTTCAGCGAGATGCTTCGCGGCGAAATAGCCGATGCCGCGCGACGCGCCTGTAACGAGGGCGATACGGCCCGAGAGATCAGGGGGAGGGGTCATTCGCCGTGCTTCTCCTTATGACTGCCGCCCTTGCGCGCTTGCCGGCCTGTTTTCCTTGCGGCGTGCCGGGATAGAGCGAAGCAATGCCCGTGCTGCCTCTCCAACGTCCGGAAGCGGCGAGGATGACAGGCAGCTAATATGATTTCGCGCGAAGTGGAAGCGTCAGCCGTTGCTTGCCAGCAGCGAGAGGGTGCGCACATTGTCCGACCCCTCGAAATCGGCGAGGCGGGTCGGATATTCGCCGGTGAAGCAGGCGTCGCAATATTGCGGCTGCTCGTTGTCGCGGCGGGCTTCGCCGACCGCGCGGTAGAGGCCGTCAATAGCAAGGAAGCCGAGGGAATCGACGCGAATGAAATCCGCCATCTCCTCCACCGACATGCGCGAGGCGAGCAGCTTGGCTTTTTCCGGCGTATCGACGCCATAGAAGCAGGAGGCGCGCGTCGGTGGCGAGGCGATGCGCATATGCACTTCCTTCGCGCCGGCGTCGCGGACCATCTGCACGATCTTCTGGCTTGTGGTGCCGCGCACGATCGAATCATCGACTAGCACGACGCGCTTGCCCTCGATCATCTTGCGGTTGGCGTTGTGCTTGAGCTTCACGCCCATATGCCGGATCGAATCACCTGGCTGGATGAAGGTGCGGCCCACATAATGGTTGCGGATAATGCCGAGCTCGAACGGTATGCCTGATTCCTGCGAATAGCCGATGGCCGCAGGCACTCCGGAATCCGGCACCGGCACGACGATGTCGGCGTCGACCGGGCAGTCGCGAGCGAGCTCCATGCCGATCTTCTTGCGGACGTCGTAGACGTTGCGGCCTTCGACCGATGAATCCGGACGGGCGAAATAGACATATTCGAAGATACAGAAACGCGGCTTGACCGGCTCGAACGGGAACAGGCTCTCGATACCCTTGGAAGTGACGATGACCATCTCGCCGGGCTTAAGGTCGCGCACAAAACGCGCTCCGATGATGTCGAGCGCACAGGTCTCGGAGGCCAGAATCCAGGCGCCATCGAGGTCGCCGAGCACCAGCGGCCGGATGCCGAGCGGGTCGCGGCAGCCGATCATCTTCTTGGCGGTCATGGCCACGAGGGAGAAGGCGCCCTCGACCTGCCGCACGGCGTCGATGAAACGGCTGTTGAGATCACGCTCCTTGCTGGTCGCGACAAGATGCAGGATCGTTTCGGTGTCGGATGTCGATGAGAAGATCGCGCCTTCCTTCTGCAGCTTGCGCTGCACGGTCATGGCGTTGGTCAGATTGCCGTTGTGCGCGACCGCGAAGCCGCCCTCGGCCAGTTCCGCGAAGAAGGGCTGTATGTTGCGAAGGCCCGCACCGCCGGTGGTGGCGTAGCGCGTATGGCCGATGGCGCGGCTGCCCGGCAGGCGATCGAGCACCGTCTGCTTGGTGAAGGTATCGCCTATCAGACCGACATGGCGCTCGACATGGAATTGCGTGCCATCATAGGAAACGATGCCCGCCGCTTCCTGGCCGCGATGCTGCAAGGCGTGCAGCCCGAGCGTGACGATCGCTGCGGCATCCTGCCGCCCGAATATGCCGAACACACCGCATTCGTCGTGGAAATGATCGTCAGCTTCGGCCGAAAGCACGTCGATTGCGTCTGCCATGGCTCAATCTCTCGCCCTAAAGCGGCTATATAGGGCGTCTTGCGCTAACGCGCCATGCTCAATTGTTTGCCGGCGCCTGCTCGGCGGGCGGCGTTGCCGCTGCGCCACCATCGGCTGGTGCGCCCTCGGTCGGCGGCTGCTCGGTTCCGGTCTCCGCAGGCACGTCTTCGGCATCGGCGCCGCTCGGCGAGAAGCGCTTCAGGATGGAATTTTCCGGGTCCTCCGGCAGCAGGCTTTGCAGATAATTGCCGACGCTCTCCAGCAGCGGCCGCGATTTGGCTTCCGTCACCCATGCGGGAGGGTTGGCTCCCACCAACCAGTTGAAGAACATGAGGCCTACCGCGACGACCAGGATGCCGCGCGCCGCGCCGTAGAGGAAGCCGAGCGTGCGGTCGAGCGCGCCGACCCGTGAGTCGATGATGAAATCTGCGATCTTCATGGTGATGACCGTCACCACGATCAGCGCGATGACGAACACCGCCGCTGCCGACGCGACCATGGCGATCTGTTCGTTGTCGATATGGGGCTGCACATAGGGGAGGACGGCGGGATAGAAGAAGAAAGCCGCCGCCGCCGCCGCCGCCCAGGAGGCGATAGAGAGGATTTCGCGGGAGAAACCGCGCACCATCGCCAACATTGCCGAGACCAGGGTGAAGCCGACGAGGATTCCGTCAAGCAGGGTGATCGGCATGAATTGGGCCTCGTTCCGACAAATTCGTGTCAGTCTTCCGGGCGGCTGCGTCGGGAGCCGGCTATCCGCGCCACGAGGTCTGAAAGAGTGGAAGGCTGGAAAGACCGGCTGACGATCGACCCTGCCGTCTCCTCGGACCCGGCGGGCATGACGGCCTGTCCAAAACCCAGCTTTTCCGCCTCCTTCAGCCGCTGTTGCGCGTGTGCTACCGGCCTTACCGCCCCCGAAAGGCTGATTTCGCCGAAATAGACGCAATCGGCTGGCAGGGCAAGACCGGTGAGGGACGAGACCAGCGCGGCCGCCACCGCCAGATCGGCCGCCGGCTCCGAAATGCGGTAGCCGCCGGCGACGTTGAGATAGACGTCGTTGGTGGCGAATCGAACCCCGCAATGGGCTTCGAGCACCGCCAGAACCATGGAGAGCCGCGCGCCGTCCCAACCCACGACCGCCCGCCGCGGCGTGCCGAGCGGCGAGGGTGCGACAAGCGCCTGGATCTCCACCAGCACCGGCCGTGTCCCTTCCATGCCGGCGAAAACCGCCGCGCCTGGGGCCTTTGCATGCCTTTCGCCCAGAAAAAGCTCGGACGGATTGGACACCTCGCGAAGACCCTTGTCCGACATTTCGAAGACGCCGATCTCGTCGGTCGGCCCGAAGCGGTTCTTCACCGTGCGCAGGATGCGGTAGTGGTGGCCGCCTTCGCCCTCGAAATACAGCACGCCGTCGACCATGTGCTCGACCACGCGGGGACCAGCGATCTGGCCTTCCTTGGTAACATGGCCGACCAGCACGACTGCGGAACCTGTGGATTTCGCATGGCGGATCACCGCCTGGGCCGACGCGCGCACCTGCGTGACGGTGCCCGGGGCCGAATCGGCAAGGTCGGTCCATAGCGTCTGGATCGAATCGAGAATGACCAGATCGGGCCGCTTTCCTTCCGCGAGTGTCGCCAGAATGTCCTCGACATTCGTTTCCGCAGCGAGTTCCACGGGCGCGGTGGCCGCGCCCAGCCGCTGCGCACGCAGCCTTACCTGTGCGACGGCTTCCTCGCCCGAAACGTAGACGACGCGATGCCCCTTTTGCGCTAGCGCGGCGGCCGCCTGCATCAGCAGCGTCGACTTGCCGATGCCAGGATCACCGCCGACGAGAAGCGCGGAGCCGCGCACGAATCCGCCGCCCGTCGCTCGATCGAGTTCTGCGATGCCGGAGGCGATGCGCGGCGCATCCTCGATCGCGCCGTCGAGGCTCGCCAGCGCCACCGGTCGGCCTTTGCGCGGCGACCTGAGACCCGCCGGTCCGCCGCCGATTCCTCCGCCCGACGTGCCTTCCTCGACGATCGTGTTCCACTCGCCGCAGGAATCGCATTTGCCCGCCCACCGCGTGGTGACCGCGCCGCAGGCCTGGCAGATGAAGGTGATGCGAGGCTTAGCCAAAATTCCCTCCCTCCGAGGGAGAGGAATCTGCGCCGACCTTGCCCACTACTCGAATCGCTCCGGCAGATGGCTGTCGTCCGCCAGATCGAAGAAGCGCGTGAATTCGCCCTGGAATCCGAGCGGCACCGTGCCGGTCGGCCCGTGGCGCTGCTTGGCGATGATGATTTCCGCCTTGCCGCGGGCGTCGTTCATCTCGCCTTCCCACTTGATATATTCGTCCGAACCCGGCTTGGGCTCCTTGTTCTTGAGGTAGTATTCCTCGCGATAGACGAACAGCACCACATCCGCGTCCTGCTCGATGGAACCCGACTCGCGCAGGTCCGAAAGCTGCGGGCGCTTGTCGTCGCGGCTCTCGACCTGACGCGAGAGCTGGGAGAGCGCGATGATCGGCACGCCCAGTTCCTTGGCCAACGCCTTCAGACCCGTGGTGATCTCGGTGATTTCCTGCACGCGGTTCTGCGATGATTTCGCGCTGGAGCCCTGCATGAGCTGCACGTAGTCGATGACAATGACGTCCAGCCCGCGCTGCCGCTTCAGCCGGCGCGCACGCGCCGCCAACTGGGCGATGGAAATTCCGCCGGTCGCATCGATGAACAGCGGCAGCTTCTGCATGGTCTGCGCGCAGCCAACCAGCAGGTCGAACTGTGCTTCGTTGATCTCGCCGCGCCGGATCTTGGACGACGGGATTTCCGTCTGTTCGGAGATGATACGGGTGGCAAGCTGCTCGGACGACATTTCGAGCGAGAAGAAGCCGACAACGCCGCCGCTCGCGGCCTTGAAAGTGCCGTCGGCCTGCGGCGCCGGCTCGTAGGCGTTGGCGATATGGAACGCCATGTTGGTGGCGAGCGATGTCTTGCCCATGCCCGGACGGCCGGCGATGATGATGAGGTCGGAGGGCTGCAGGCCGCCCATCCGCTTGTCGAGGTCGCGAAAGCCGCTGGCGATGCCCGACAGGTGGCCGTCGCGCATATAGGCGGCATTGGCCATGTCGACCGCGGTCTTCACCGCGTCGTTGAAGCTCTCGAAGCCACCATCGTAGCGGCCGGTCTCGGCGAGTTCGAAGAGCCGCCGCTCGGCGTCTTCGATCTGGTCGCGCGGCGACATGTCCACCGGCGCGTCATAGGCGATGTTGACCATGTCCTCGCCGACCGTGATCAGCGCCCGGCGCGTCGCCAGATCGTAGATGGCGCGGCCGTAATCCATCGCGTTGATGACGGTGACCGCCTCCGCCGCGAGCCGCACGAGATAATGCGCGACCGTGATGTCGCCCAGCTTCTCGTCGGCTGGCAGGAAGGTTTTCAGCGTGATCGGCGTGGCGATCTTGCCCATACGGATAAGTTCCGCCGCCACTTCGAAAATGCGGCGGTGCAGCGGCTCGTAGAAATGCGAAGGCTTGAGGAAGTCCGAGACGCGGTAGAATGCGTCGTTGTTGACGAGAATGGCGCCGAGAAGCGCCTGTTCCGCCTCGATGTTGTTCGGCGCCTCCCTGTGAAGCGGCGCCTCCGCGACATTGAATTTCCGCGCTGCGTCAGCCATCGTCTACCCGTTCATCCCGCCTTCCGGGCTAACAGACCAACCTGTGCGCCGGTTAATTTTCGGCCCGCATTGCCCGTGATTCACAGGCTGGGGGTTTCGTCCACAGCCTGCATCTCCCGTTGCGCGATTCCGTTTGACGGCGGCCTAAAACTCTAAGCGCGCATTGCGAACATAGCAAGAACAAACTGTCGATTCGGCGGCTGTGTTCCACTAGGGCGCGGCCGTAAGCGCGTCGCCCCAGTCGGCCCGGCGGGCATCCCTGAATAATTGTCCGTCACGTCTGGTGAAGAGACGGTCGCAGACGCTTCCGTCCGGCTGGCAGAGCTTGAGCCGTACCTGGCCGGAGCCGGCGCGCGGCGGCGCGATGACACGCGCCGGACGTCTCGCGGCTGGCGATCGGCTCGCCACCACATAGGTGAATTTCTCGTCCTCCCACGGCACGTCGGCTCGCTTCACCATTCGATGAAGCCGCGAGCGCGCGACCTTGCGCGAGAAATGACACCAGTCCGGCGCGGTCAGCGGGCAGGGCGCCTCGTGAGGGCATGGGGCGGCAAGATGTGCGCCCGCGGCGACCAACGTATCGCGAGCTGCCAGAATCCGCCTCCAGCCGGCCGGCGTGCCCGGTTCGATGACGACGAGGCATTCTCCGGCAAGTGCCCAGAGGCGCCGGATCAACGGCGACATGGCGTTTTCGGGAAGCTCGTCCAGTACATAAGCCATGGTGACCAGATCGGCCGCAACTGCCTGCGTAAGCGGCCCGGTCGCGTCGCCGTCGAACCATTGCGTTTCAACGCCAAGGCCGTCTGCCAGCTGTTGTCCGACGGAACGTGCGTTGGAGCTCGCCTCGACCATTGTCGCCCGCACGAGCGACGGCCAGCAATCCAGCGTTGCCCAGAGTGCGGTTCCCGGACCGGCGCCGATGTCGAGCAGGGTTCGCGGCGCGAAATCCGGCAAGGCCGTGCTGGCCATTTCGAAGCTCGTTCGTACGGCGGCGTAGGTCGCCGGCAAGCGCGTGGCGAGATACGCCTTGACCGCGAGATCGACGCCGAGATGCAGAGTGCCGTCGCGCGTTTCGGCGCGATACCGCGTCGACAGCCTGTCCGCCGCTGACTGGAGCGAGGCCAGCGGAATTCCGACCAGCATATCGTCTAGGCGGCCGCGCAGGAGTGAAGGCAGTTCCATTTCAGGAGCCGCGCGGTGCGGCGAAGATCACGCTCGCGCCGACAAGGCAGATCGCAGCGCCGACGAGGTCCCATCGGTCCGGCCGCAACCCTTCGACGCTCCAGAGCCATGCCAGCGATGCGACGATATAGATGCCGCCGTATGCCGCGTAGGCGCGTCCGGCCGCGTCAACCTGGACCTGCGTCAGCAACCAGGCGAACAGCATCAGCGAAAGCACGCCGGGAACGAGCCAGAGCATCGACTTGCCAAGCCGCCACCACGCCCAGAAGGCGAAACAGCCCGCGATTTCGGCCACGGCGGCCGCAATGAAAATGGCATATGTCATGGAAGCCCCGGCCTCTGGCGGAATTTCAGGCACCATCGCGCCGGATGCAAGTCCGCGATCAGTCCTTGCCGGAGACTTTTCTCCGGCGCGTCGGCTTCAGGGACTTGGCCGGCGGCGTTTCTTCGGCCTCCGGAATCGGCTTGCCATGCGCGATCTCATGCATGGCCAGCGACTTCTCCGTCTTTTCGATATAGCCGCGCGTGACCGGGAGAACGTCGTTTCTCTTGGTCAGCTGGATCTGGAAGACCATCATGTCCTGCCAGCGGAACGCCGCCTCCGAGCCGGACAGGTAGAATTCCCACATGCGACAGAAACGCTCGTCGTAGATCTGCTTGGCGCGGTCGCGGTTGGCGAGGAAGCGCTCGCGCCAGTGCTTCAGCGTATCGGCATAGTGCAGGCGCAGGATCTCGACGTCGGTCGTCATCAGACCGGCCTTCTCGATCGCCGGGAAGACTTCCGACAGCGCGGGGATATAGCCGCCCGGGAAGATGTATTTACGGATGAAGGCGGCGGTGGCGCAGGGCACCCCGAAGCGCCCGATGGAATGGAGCACCATCACGCCTTCCGGCTTCAGCAGCGTGGCGCACTTTTCGAAGAAGGTGCGGTAGTGATTCACGCCGACATGCTCGAACATGCCGACCGAAACGATCCGGTCGAACCGTTCGTTGAGATCGCGATAGTCGCGAATCTCGAAATGCACGCGGTCTTCCAGCCCTTCCGCCTGCACGCGCTGCGTCGAAACCGCATGCTGTTCCGTCGAAAGGGTGACGCCGAGGACGTCCGCGGCGAATGATCTGGCGATATAGAGCCCGAGCCCGCCCCAGCCCGAGCCGATATCGAGCACGGTTTGGCCGGGCTTTAGCTTCAGCTTCGACGCGATGTGGCGCTTCTTCGCCAGTTGCGCCTCTTCCAGCGTCATGTCCGGACGCTCGAAATAGGCGCAGGAGTACTGCATGTCCTCGTCGAGGAAGAGCTTGTAGATCTCGCCCGAGAGATCGTAGTGGCGCTGCACGTTGCGCTTCGACCGCGCATGGGTGTTGACCTGCTGCAGCCGGCGGAAAGCGATGCGAATCCCTTCGACCGCGCGCGTCCACACCGCATCGTAACCGGCCGGTCCCATGTTCTCGTAGACGAGACGGAGGAGCGCCAGCACGTCGCCTTCGAGAAAATCGAGTTCCTCGTCCATGAAGGCTTCCGGCAGGCCGAGATTGGGGTCGAGTGTGATCGCCCGCTCCGCATGTCTGGTTTTGATGTGGAGGTGAACCGGAGCGCCCGAACCGTCGCCGAAGGTCAGTGGCTTGCCGGTCGGACCGGTGATCTTGAGAGTTCCGGTCTTGACCAGACGGCGTACGACTCGTTCGAGGAACAGGTTCATGGCAGCGGCTGAACTCAAACTATGAAGGCGAAAACACGATATCCTGTGTCATAATAGCGCAAGAGAAAATATTCCAGAACAACAAAAAACCCGGACGCGAGGCCCGGGTTTTTGGTCCAGCAACGATGTATGCGTTTTGCTTACGCCGTTTCGTCGGCTTCTTCCGCGTTCGGGTCGAAAAAGTTCTCCGGACGGGCGTTCTCGTTGATGTCCTCGCCGTAGATGGCCTCGGCGGTCGTCAGCGTCTCACCCTTGGCCTGGCGCTCGGCTTCGTCGGCGGTGCGCGCCACGTTCAGCGTGATGGTCACCTCGACTTCCGGATGCAGGGCGATCGCCACATTGGTGAGGCCGATGGTCTTGATCGGATGGTTGAGCTCGACCTGGTTGCGTGCGACGGTGAAGCCTTCTGCGGTCAGCAGTTCCGCGATGTCGCGGGTCGACACCGAGCCGTAGAGCTGACCGGTCTCGCCGGCGGTGCGCACGACGATGAAGCTCTTGCCGTCGAGCTGTTCGGCGATCTTCGCGGCTTCCGACTTGCGTTCGAGGTTGCGGGCCTCGAGCTGCGCGCGCTGACCTTCGAAGCGCTTCTTGTTGGCTTCGTTGGCGCGCAACGCCTTCCCCTGCGGCAGCAGGAAGTTGCGGGCGAAGCCGTCGCGGACCTTCACGGTCTCGCCCATCTGGCCAAGCCTGGAGATGCGTTCGAGAAGAATGACTTCCATTGTTCTGTCCTTTCTGCGGCGCGAGCGCCGGATGATGATGGACAGGGAGGAAGCGTCGCGGCGGAGCCGCCTGTTTCGCTGTCCTGCCTGTCGCGGCAGTTAGGAGCCTCGGCTCCAGCTCGGATTTTAATGTCCGTTCCCCGGCGCCGACCGCCGGGGAAGGTCGCGGGCGGCAGCGGCCGCCCGCAAGGAACTTACTTCACCACGTAGGGCAGGAGGCCGAGGAAACGGGCGCGCTTGATCGCCTGGGCGAGCTCGCGCTGCTTCTTCTGGCTCACGGCCGTGATGCGGGACGGAACGATCTTGCCGCGCTCGGAAATGTAGCGCTGGAGCAGGCGGACGTCCTTGTAGTCGATCTTCGGAGCGTTGGCGCCGGAGAACGGGCAGGTCTTGCGGCGGCGATGGAACGGCCGGCGCGTCGGGATCTGATTGATGTCGACCATTATTCGGCAGCTCCTGCTTCACTACGCTCGCGGCGCGGGCCGCGATCCTCGCGCGGGCCACGGTCACGGTCGCCGAAGCCGCGGCTCGGACGGTCGCCCCGGTCGCCGAAGCCGCGATCGCCGCGGTCCGAGCGCTCCTCGCGCTTCTGCATCATGGCCGACGGGCCTTCCTCGTGCTTCTCGACCTTGATGGTCAGGAAACGGAGGACGTCTTCCGAGAGGCCCTGCTGGCGCTCCATTTCCTTCACGGCCGCTGCCGGCGCGTTGATGTCCATGAGCGTGTAGTAAGCCTTGCGGTTCTTCTTGACGCGATAGGTGAGGGACTTCAGTCCCCAGTTCTCGACCCGGCCGACCGAGCCGCCGCCTGCGGTGATGATGCCCTTGTAGGTCTCCACAAGCGCATCGACCTGCTGCTGCGACAGATCCTGGCGGGCAAGGAACACATGTTCGTAGAGAGCCATGCTCTTCTTTGCCTTTCTTCGTTTCGTTCCCTACCGGACCGACGGCTAAGCCTCTGCAACTTCTCTTTATCCCACAGCCCTTTGCGGCTACTGCGGGAGAAGAAAGGCGGCATGTCGAGACGGTCGAGAGCGGAGACACGGGAGGCAGGCGGGATTTTTCCCGCCGTCGCGTCGATCTGCCGGAACATGTCCAGCCAAACCTACGGCCCTCCGTTCAGCCCCCAGTCGGACCGGCAGATTGCGGCGGTCCATACAGCAGCAGGCTGTCGATGGCAACCCCGGAGGCGGAAGACTGGGACGCGGGCGAAATCTCAGATGCCGGAGCCGAAAAGCTCTTCGTCGTCGCCCTGCCAGGGCTCCGGTATGTCAGAAGCCTGGCCGGAGCCGGCGGCGGGCAGCGGCATCCAGCATTTCAGTTCGGTATCGGCGTAGGCGACGATCTGCCCGGGATGGGAATCGGCGGCCCGCCAGCCTTCCATGCCGAACTGGTCGGCGCGCCCCCAGTAGGCGACGTCCACCTCGGCCGGTCCCTGCTCGGAGGAGCGTACGGTGACGAGGACACGGCTGCCATCCTTCGGCGCGCTCTTCATGTGGCACCAGGGGTTGCTTTCGTCCATTGGCGATCTCCTCCGGATTCGGAGCCAGCATAGTGGCCCGACGGACGAGGGGCAACGCGGAGCGCTAACCCTTGGTCGAGAGGAGAATTATGCGTCGCGGCCCTTCTGGACGTTGCGGGCGATCGCCCTGCCTCCGCCGGGAACCACGACCAGTTGCCTGACCTTGCCCTGTTTGAAGGCGTTCAGGAACTTGTTGTAGTCCTTGAAGGCGACGCAGCCATGCGACTCGGCCCGGCCGCCACGCAGCAGGTAGCTGTGCGTGAGGAAGCCGTCGCGGCCATGCTTGTTCCTGCCGTCGACGGGCAGCATGCGGATCGCCTCCACGCCGTGGAAGCGCTTCTCGCGCATCCTGAGATTATAGGTATGGGGCGGCGTCGGCCCCTTCATCTTCACATGCACGTATTTCGGATTGTCGGCCATCTCGCCGATGCCCGAATGCGCTTCCAGCACCGAGCCGTCCGGCATGTAGACCTTCGCGGCGCTGATGTCGTAGACGGCGACGCCGTTGCCGACCTTCGGACGGTTGAAGAGATTCTTGAGGCTGTTGCCGATGCCGCGATCTTCAGCCGGATTGTCGGGTTTCGCAAAGGCAAGCTGCTGCAGCTTTTCGCGCTTCGGTTTCGCTGTCTGGCGCGGCGCTTCGTCCTCATCGGCCTTGGCCGGTTTTTCCGCCCTTTCGAAACGGGGCCGGATCAGCGGCAGCGGCGTCTCCTCCGGCGTATCTTCATAGTCGGGGAAAAGCGCGGTGCCGTCGGCGTCGTTCGCCTCGTCCTCCGGTGAGAGCACGCCCTCATCCTGCGGCGATACGGCCGAAAGCGCCGCGAGTGCGCCGCTTGGACCTGCGGGGGAGGGATCGGCGTAGGCGAGCACGAGATTGTCGGACGCCTGCGGAATGGTGGCGATGCCGAACCGCTCCGTCGACGGGACCGTGTCTTTGGCGATGGGCGCGGCCTTCGCCAGAACAGGTTCGTCGACGCCGAAGAGGCTCGCGAGCTTTGCCCGGTTCAGCGGATTGTGCGACGTCATCTGTGCGAACCGCGCCGCCCGGGCCGGGTCCGTCGCAAACGCCACGTCCTGCTTGCCGGCAAAGATATCGGACCAATGGCGCTTCATGTTCGCTATGTTCGCCGCGGGAGCCTTTGCGGCCGGTGCGGCGACGGCTATTACAGTTCCGGATGCCGCCGCGCGGCCGGACTTGCCGGTCGTGGCGGCGAGGGCGCGGTCCGTCTTCTGCGACGAACGCGCCTCCGCCGGCAGGGCGGCCTTCAGCAGTGCCGGGACGGCAACGCTCGCGGCACTGGCCGATACCGTGGGAATGGAATTTGCCGCGGCCGGCTTTTCGGTTGCGGCAAGACCGGTCATCACCGCCGCACCCCAGAGCGCGAAGCCGACACCCAGCGCCGGAACCCCGAAACGTCCGATGGTCCTTATGACCGAATGAAGTGAAGACGCTCCGCGCGAAGCGGATTTGAGGGATTTGTTACGCATCAACGCCACACCAACCAATTCGCTCGACGTCAGACAACCGAAAGGGCTTCCGGAGACGTCCGGCAGTGAAGTTCCGGCGAATTGCCGGTCGGTTAGAATGATCGCGAACTATGGTTAACAACCCCTTTTCATCGGCAATGTTCTGGTTTCCCTCTCCGAACGGAGCCGACTTCAAGTGAATTTGAAGCTGTATAATATTGGCGAGATTGTGTTTTTGCCAAGGCCACTATGTCGCACGGATGTGTCGCGGTTAACGGCCGGGCCGCCGTCTGTCGTCTAACGGCTCATCTTGGCGACCGGACGGAACGAAATTCTCTCGTCCTGCGCTGGTGGCTAGGTCCGTTCGGGAGCGCCGATTTTAATTTGAACGTACCTGCCGTGCGGGATAATCGATTCGGGTGAGATGCCGCGTCGCATCCGGTCGAATTGTCGATATGACCCGAAATACGCTCTCCGCCGTCCTGCTGCTTCTGCTTGCCCTGTTTGCGGGGCAGGTGGAACGCGTCGCGGCTTTCGGCACTGCGACAACTTCTCCTGCGCACAACGTCGCATCGTCGGCGGATTCCCGGGAAACCGCCCTCTATGCATGCGGCGCGAGCGGCGAAGCGGCATTTCTCGCAGAAGTCGGCGATCCGGAAGATGGACTGGCCCCGGCTGCGGTCTTTGAAGCATCGGCATGCCTGCGCGAGAACCCGCTCGCTATTGGCGCTACCTGTGCCGGCTTACCGCCGCCCCTCGGCTACTGGCCCACGGCCCCGCCGCGAGAGACATAGGCCCGCCTTTTCTAAGAGGCGCTGAAACCTTCCCTTTCGCCGTTTTGTTTTGGAGCCAGCCATGGGCTATCTCTTGGCCATGGGCCTGCTTGTCGGGTTCTTTCCGATCGTTTTCTGGATTCTGATCATGGTCTTCGACACTCTTACAGGCGGGTGATCGAGGACTCGCCCATCTCCTGCGTCACATGGTCAGGTGCTAGCCGTCGAGGTGACCGGTCGCTGCCGCTTCACTATCCAAAAGTGGAATTTGGCGTTCCGGGTTTGTCGCGCTATATTCGGCTTTGCCGAACGACGCGCTGCTCCTTCCGGCTTTTGCGGATAGGGGCAGGGCATTGTTTGGGCTGGAGGACGTCCCGAAAATGCCGGAAGGAGCAGGCCCTCAGTGGTGGGACCGCCGTCGGGACGCGCGAGGAGGAGCATGACCGACAACGTGCCTCATGCCGACCGCATTCATTCGGCGCTGAGTTCGAACAGGGCCGCGCATTCCGCGCTCGTTGCGTCCTGGCAGCGAAGCTCGTCTCTCCATCGTTTGGACCCCAGCGACCACGCCCCGCCTCGCAGGCTGACGGAGACGGAGCTTCGCGGAGCGCGAGAGCGAATGGAGCCGCTGGTCCGCGCCGCGCAGGCAAGTCTCGACCGCCTCTACCTGGCCGTTGGCGGCGTCGGCTGCTGCGTGCTGCTCGCGGACAGGGATGGCGTTCCTGTCGAGCGGCGCGGCTCGCCCGCCGACGACCGCACGTTTCGTGACTGGGGCCTTTGGACGGGAACCGTCTGGAGCGAGGATGCCGAGGGCACGAACGGGATTGGCACCTGCCTGATCGAACATCGGCCGGTCACCATCGACCGCGAGCAGCATTTCCTGTCGCGCAATACATTGCTCTCCTGCACCACCGCGCCGATCTACGATCACGAGGGACATCTTGCGGCGGCTCTCGACGTCTCGTCCTGCCGCGCCGACCTGACGCAAGGCTTCCTCAATCTGATCTCCATCGCGGTTGTCGACGCCGCCAGGCGCATCGAGGCTGACCATTTCCGGCTTGCGTTTCCCGATGCTCGTATCGCCCTGGCGCCAACGCCGGAGAATTCCGTCGGCGCGCTTGTCGCCTTGGACGGCAATGATGTGGTGATCGGAGCCACGCGCGCTGCGCGTCTGGCGCTTGGACTGACGCGGGAATCGCTGAACGGAAATCTCGCCGCAGCGGACATTCTCGGGCGCGAGGGAGAAGAAAAGCTCGACCTGCCGAGCGCCGAGCGCGCAATGCTCCAGCGGGTCCTCACGCGCCATCGCGGCAACGTATCGGCGGCGGCGCAGCAACTCGGCATTTCGCGTGCGACGCTGCATCGCAAGCTGAACCGCTTCGGCCTGCGCCGGCCGAACTGATTGACATCAATATCGCATCGCACAGTGTCGCAACCTTGCGACACTGTGCAGATCGCGCGCTCGCGGACGGGGTGACAGCCTCCGTGATTCACCGAAACTCCCGCTCCTAACCCCGCATTGTGCGGCTTCAACTCGGGAGGATGAGATGAACAAGGTAGAATTCCACCGCTCCGCGAAGGTCCCATTCGCCAAGCGTTACGGCAATTTCATCGGCGGAAAATGGGTTGAACCCAAGGCCGGCAAGTATTTCGAGAATACGTCGCCCGTAAACGGCCGGGTGCTTTGCGAAATCGCCCGCTCCGACGCGAGCGACGTGGAGGCGGCTCTCGACGCCGCCCACAAGGCGAAGGATGCCTGGGGGAAGACAAGCGCCGCTGAAAGGGCTCTGCTGCTCAATCGTATCGCCGACAAGATGGAGCAGGACCTCGGCACGCTGGCGCTCGCCGAGACCTGGGACAACGGCAAGCCGATCCGCGAGTCGACCGCGGCCGACGTTCCGCTCGCAATCGACCATTTCCGCTATTTCGCCAGCGCCATCCGCGCGCAGGAAGGCTCGATCTCCGAGGTGGATCACGACACGGTCGCCTATCATTTCCATGAGCCGCTGGGCGTCGTCGGTCAGATCATTCCGTGGAATTTCCCGATCCTCATGGCCGTATGGAAGCTTGCGCCCGCGCTCGCCGCCGGCAACTGCGTGGTGCTGAAGCCGGCCGAGCAGACCCCGGCCTCCATCCACGTGCTTCTGGAACTGATCGCCGACATTCTGCCGCCCGGCGTTCTCAACGTCGTCAACGGCTTCGGCCTCGAGGCCGGCAAGCCGCTAGCCTCCAACCCCCGCATCGCCAAGATCGCATTCACCGGCGAGACGACGACGGGGCGGCTCATCATGCAATATGCTTCCCAGAACCTGATTCCGGTGACGCTGGAACTCGGCGGCAAGAGCCCCAACATCTTCTTCTCCGACGTCGCGGCCGAAGACGACGACTTCTTCGACAAGGCGATCGAGGGCTTCGTCATGTTCGCGCTCAATCAGGGCGAGGTCTGCACCTGCCCGAGCCGCGCGCTCATCCACGAGAAGATCTACGACCGCTTCATGGAGAAGGCGCTGAAGCGCGTCGAGGCGATCGTGCAGGGCGATCCGCTCGATCCCGCGACCATGATCGGCGCGCAGGCTTCTTCCGAGCAGATGGAAAAAATCCTGTCCTATCTGGACATCGGCAAGAAGGAAGGCGCCGAGGTGCTGATCGGCGGCGAGCAGAACAGGCTGCCAGGAGACCTCGCCGGCGGCTACTATGTGAAGCCCACCGTGTTCAAGGGCAACAACAAGATGCGCATCTTCCAGGAGGAGATCTTCGGGCCAGTCGTGTCCGTCGCCACCTTCAAGGACGATGACGAGGCGCTGTCGATCGCCAATGATACGCTCTACGGTCTCGGCGCTGGCATCTGGACCCGCGACGGCACCCGCGCCTATCGCTTCGGCCGTGCGATCCAGGCCGGGCGCGTCTGGACCAACTGCTACCACGCCTATCCGGCGCACGCCGCCTTCGGCGGCTACAAGCAGTCCGGCATCGGACGCGAGACCCACAAGATGATGCTCGATCACTACCAGCAGACCAAGAACCTGCTGGTCAGCTACAGCCCGAAGAAGCTCGGCTTCTTCTGATCGTCTTGTTGACAGGGCAGGGTGGCCGGTTTGGCCGCCCTGTCCTATCTTTGATCGAGGAGGATCTCATGCCGGACAAGGTTTCCCTCGACAAGGTCACGGCCACGCCAGAAGCCGTGAAACTGCTTGACGAGATCATCGCCGATCACGGCCCCGTCCTGTTCCACCAGTCGGGCGGCTGCTGCGATGGCTCATCGCCGATGTGCTATCCGCGCGGCGATTTCATCGTCGGTGACCGTGACGTGCTTCTGGGCACGATCGGCGATACGCCAGTCTATATCAGCGAATCCCAATACGAGGTCTGGAAGCACACCGACCTGATACTGGACGTGGTGCCGGGCCGCGGCGGCATGTTCTCGCTCGACAATGGTCGCGAGAAGCGTTTCCTCACCCGCTCGACGGTTTGCGCCGTTCCCGGCTAGAGTATTTCCAGCAAAAGCGTGGAGCGTTTTGCGTCCGGAAATGCGGATAAAACAAAGAGCGGTTCCGCCGATTCAGTAAAACGGGAACCGCTCGAGGTTCGACGCATCACGCCTTATTCTGGGACGTAGCGCACCGCGCCCTTGTCCGCGGACAGCGCGAATGCCGCATAGGCGCGTAGCGCGGTGGTGACATTGCGCTTGCGCTTCTCCGCCGGTTTCCAGCCCTTCGCGTCCTGCTCCTTCCGCCGTGCCTCAAGCTCCTCGTTGGAGATCATGAGGTTGATCGTGCGGTTCGGGATGTCGATCTCGATGATGTCGCCCTGCCGCACCAGCCCGATGGCGCCGCCGGTCGCGGCTTCCGGGGAGGCGTGGCCGATGGAGAGGCCCGACGTTCCGCCCGAGAACCGGCCGTCCGTCAGCAGCGCGCAGCTTTTGCCCAGTCCCTTCGATTTCAGGTAGCTGGTCGGATAGAGCATTTCCTGCATGCCGGGGCCGCCCTTCGGGCCTTCGTAACGGATCACGACGACGTCGCCGGCCTTCACCTCGTTCGCCAGAATGCCCTTCACGGCGGCGTCCTGGCTTTCGTACACGACCGCCGGGCCGGTGAATTTCAGGATCGACTCGTCGACGCCGGCCGTCTTCACCACGCAGCCGTCGAGCGCGATGTTACCCTTGAGCACCGCGAGGCCGCCATCCTTGGAGAAGGGGTGGTCCGGCGAGCGGATGACGCCGTTGCGGCGGTCGAGATCAAGTTCCGTCCAGCGGTTCGACTGCGAGAAGGCCTGTGTCGTGCGCACGCCGCCCGGCGCGGCCATGAAGAAGTTCCGCACGGTTTCGGAATTCGTGCGCGTCACGTCCCACTGGTCGATGGCGTCGCCCATGGTGACGGCATGGACCGTCGGCTCCTTGCGGTTGATGAGCCCGGCGCGGTCGAGCTGCCCGAGGATGCCCATGATGCCGCCGGCGCGGTGCACGTCCTCGACATGCACGTCGCTCTTGGCAGGCGCGACCTTGCAGAGCACCGGCACGCGACGCGACAGGGCGTCGATGTCGTCCATGGTGAAATCCACGCCGCCCTCATAGGCGGCCGCCAGGATGTGCAGCACGGTGTTGGTCGAGCCGCCCATGGCGATGTCGAGCGCCATGGCGTTCTCGAACGCCTTCTTGGTGGCGATGCTGCGCGGCAGCGCCGACTCGTCGTCCTGTTCGTAATAGCGGCGTGCGAGATCGACAATCAGGTGGCCGGCCTCGACAAAGAGCCGCTTGCGATCGGAATGCGTGGCGAGCGTCGAGCCGTTGCCCGGCAGCGACAGGCCGAGAGCCTCCGTCAGGCAGTTCATCGAATTGGCCGTGAACATGCCCGAGCAGGAGCCGCAGGTCGGGCAGGCGTTCTGCTCGATCGTCTCGACCTCCTGATCCGTATAGGCGTCGTCGGCGGCCATCACCATGGCGTCGACAAGGTCAAGCGCCTGCAGCTTGCCCCTCACGATCGCCTTGCCGGCCTCCATCGGCCCGCCGGAAACAAAAACAGCCGGTATGTTGAGGCGCATGGCGGCATTCAGCATGCCGGGCGTGATCTTGTCGCAGTTGGAAATGCAGACCATGGCGTCGGCACAATGGCCGTTCACCATGTATTCGACCGCGTCAGCGATCACCTCGCGTGATGGTAGCGAGTAGAGCATGCCGTCGTGGCCCATGGCGATGCCGTCATCGACCGCGATCGTGTTGAATTCCTTGGCGACGCCGCCGGCGCTCTCGATCTCCCGCGCCACCAGCTGGCCCAGATCCTTCAGGTGAACGTGGCCCGGCACGAATTGCGTGAACGAGTTCACCACCGCGATGATCGGCTTGCCAAAATCGCCGTCCTTCATGCCTGTGGCGCGCCAGAGACCACGAGCGCCGGCCATGTTGCGGCCGTGGGTGGTTGTGCGAGAGCGATATGGGGGCATGGATTTTCCTCAGAATGCGGCGACTGGCGATATGGCTACGACCGATACCCCGTCCTTAATACCAAAGCACACTTTGGGCAATACATAACCGTACCGTACGTTACGGTACAGCATCGCGGAGCTTGACTCGCATGGCGGCTCGCGCAACACGCGAACGATACAGGCTGGAGAAAGCAAACCGATGGCGATCGCATTCACCTTTCCGGGGCAGGGAAGCCAGTCCGTTGGCATGGGCAAGGCGCTTGCGGATGCGTTTCCCGAGGCCCGCCGGGTGTTCGAGGAGGTGGACGAGGCGCTCGGCGAAAAACTGTCGCAGGTCATCTGGGAGGGGCCGGAGGATCGCTTGACCCTGACGGCCAATACCCAGCCGGCGTTGATGGCTGTGTCTCTCGCTGCGGTACGCGCGCTGGAGTCGCGCGGATTCTCCATCAAGGACAAGGTGACCTACGTCGCCGGCCATTCGCTTGGCGAATATTCTGCCCTGTGTGCAGCCGGCATGTTTTCGGTCGCCGATACGGCGCGGCTTCTGAGACTGCGCGGCAACGCCATGCAGGCGGCGGTGCCGGTGGGCGAGGGCGCCATGGCCGCCATCCTCGGCCTCGACCAGCAGGCGGTGGAAGATGCCTGCCGCGAGGCGGATTGCCAGATCGCCAACGACAATGGCACGGGACAACTCGTGATCTCCGGCGCCAAGGCCGCGGTGGAAGAAGCGGCGCGGCTCTGCACTGAAAAGGGCGCCAAGCGCGCGCTCATGTTGCAGGTGTCTGCCCCCTTTCACTCGGCGCTGATGGCTCCCGCCGCCGACACCATGCGCGACGCCCTGGCGAAGGTGGCGAAGAATGCGCCGGTCGTGCCGGTGGTGTCTAATGTGGTGGTCGCGCCGCTTTCCGATCCGGACGAAATCGCTCAAAGACTGGTCGAACAGGTGACGGGCCGCGTGCGCTGGCGCGAGACTGTCGAGTGGTTTGCCGCCAACGGCGTGACGACGCTCTACGAGATCGGCGCAGGGAAGGTGCTATCGGGTCTGGCGAAGCGCATCGCCAGGGACGTGGCGACGGTGAACGTCTCGGCCCCTGCCGATGTGGATGCCGCACTGCCGGCGCTTGGCTGAGCATAAATAATAATAGGCTCTGTGCATCGGAGCCTGGACAAAGGGACGCAACATGCTTGATCTGACCGGACGCAAGGCTCTCGTGACGGGCGCCACCGGAGGCATAGGCGAGGCCATTGCGCGGTTGCTGCATGCGCAGGGCGCCATTGTTGGCATTCATGGCACGCGCGTGGAAAGGCTGGAGGCGCTGGCCGCTGAGCTCGGCGACCGCGTAAAGCTTTTTCCGGCCAATCTTTCGGATCGCGACGAGGTCAAGGCGCTCGGCCAGAAGGCCGAGACGGAACTCGAAGGCGTCGATATTCTCGTGAACAACGCAGGCATCACCAAGGACGGCCTGTTCGTCCGCATGTCCGATGCCGATTGGGACGCGGTGCTGGAAGTGAACCTGACGGCCGTCTTCCGGCTCACCCGGGAACTGACGCACCCGATGATGCGCCGCCGTTTCGGCCGCATTGTCAACATCACCTCCGTGGTGGCCGTCACCGGCAATCCCGGGCAGGCGAACTACATCGCCTCGAAGGCCGGCATGATCGGCTTCACCAAATCTCTGGCGCAGGAGATCGCAAGTCGCAACGTGACGGTGAACTGCGTCGCGCCGGGCTTCATCGAATCGGCGATGACCGACAAGCTCAATGACAAGCAGAAGGAAGCGATCATGGGAGCGATTCCCATGAAGCGCATGGGAACCGGCACAGAAGTGGCCGCCGCCGTTGCCTTCCTCGCTTCCAACGAAGCCGCCTATGTCACGGGCCAGACGATCCATGTGAATGGCGGCATGGCGATGATCTGACGCTCCTGCGCACGATCCGTGCCGGGTGGCGCTCCAGGGCGGTCGGGTGTCGGGTTTTCGCCTTGGACAGCCGCCGAAATTCGTGTAATGCGCCTGCCAAGCGGTCGATTTGCCCGCTCCGAAGTCGGTCGACGGTCTGGTGGAATGAAGAATCTAGACCTTGATCGGCGACGGTCGGGCCGCTAACGAAGTGAACCAGTTCTTTTGACGAGGATGCCCATATGAGCGACACCGCAGAGCGCGTGAAGAAGATCGTTGTCGAACACCTCGGTGTCGACGCAGATAAGGTCACCGAGGCGGCGAGCTTCATCGACGATCTCGGCGCGGACAGCCTCGACACGGTCGAGCTCGTGATGGCGTTCGAGGAAGAGTTCGGCGTGGAAATTCCGGACGATGCCGCCGAGACGATCCTGACCGTCGGGGACGCGGTCAAGTACATCGACAAGGCTTCGGCCTGATCGCTTACCCGCAACCGTCACGTCGGGGAGGGCGGTCGTGAGGCGCGTCGTCGTTACTGGCATAGGGCTTCTCTCGCCCTTTGGTGTCGGTGCCGAGCATGGTTGGCGTGAACTGCTGACCGGCCGCAGCGCCTGTCGCCGCATCACCGAGTTCGAGGTCGAAGACCTCGCCTGCAAGATCGCGCACATCATCCCGCGTGGCGACGGATCGAACGGCACGTTCAATCCGGAAGCGTTCCTTGAGCCCAAGGAACTGCGCAAGATCGGCGATTTCATTCTCTACGGAATCGCCGCGGCGGACGAGGCTCTGGCCGATTCGGGCTGGAAGCCGGAGACCGAAGCCGACAGGAACGCCACCGGCGTGATGATCGGCTCGGGCATCGGCGGCATTTCCGGCATCGCCGAGAATGCGATCCTGCTGAAGGAACGCGGGCCGCGCCGGATCAGCCCTTTCTTCATTCCGGGCAACATCATCAATCTGGTTTCCGGCCAGGTTTCGATCCGTCATGGACTCAAGGGACCGAACCACGCGGTCGTCACCGCATGTTCGACTGGCGCGCATGCCATTGGCGACGCGTCGCGCCTGATCATGTTCGGCGATGCCGACGTCATGCTGGCTGGCGGCGCGGAATCGCCGATCGACCGGCTCTCGATGGCGGGCTTCGCGGCCTGCCGCGCCCTTTCAACCGAGTGCAACGACACGCCGGAGAAGGCGTCGCGTCCCTATGACCGTGACCGCGACGGTTTCGTCATGGGCGAGGGCGCGGGCGTCGTCGTGCTGGAAGAGCTTGAGCATGCAAAGGCGCGCGGTGCGAAGATCTATGCCGAGGTGACCGGCTACGGCTTGACCGGCGATGCCTATCACATCACGGCTCCGGCAGAGGATGGGGATGGCGCCTATCGTTGCATGAGCGCGGCCCTGAAGCGTGCGAAACTGACGCCGGCCGACATCGACTACATCAATGCCCATGGCACCTCGACCATGGCCGACACGATCGAACTCGGCGCGGTCGAACGCCTGGTCGGCAATGCCGCGTCGAAAATCTCGATGTCCTCGACCAAGTCGTCAATCGGGCACCTGCTTGGCGCGGCCGGCGCCGCCGAGGCGATCTTTTCGGTTCTGGCCATCCGCGACAACATCGCGCCGCCGACGATCAATCTCGACAATCCCTCCGTCGAGACGGCGATCGATCTGGTGCCGCACAAGCCTCGCGAGAGACAGATCGACGTTGCCCTGTCGAACTCCTTCGGATTCGGCGGCACCAACGCGTCGCTCGTGTTCCAGCGTTATAATGACTGAGTGGGCCGATCAGGCCTGCTTGCCGCGATTTTTGCCATATTCGACTTTAGTTTGTCGACCTCACCTGAGTCAGCTGAAAGTGCCGTCGACCGATGACAATCGAATCTGAGAATTCAGGGAGTGCCGGGCGACGGCCGGACGGGCCGCAGACGATCGTGCCGCGTTCTGCGAACGACGTGCTCCGTCCGGAGATCGGTACGCCGCCGCCGAAGCGTTCGCGCGGTTCGCGCAACCAGTTCGTGGTTTTCCTGAATTTCCTTGTCACCACCATCTTCTTCGTTGCCATCGCCGCGGTCGTCGCCGCTTACTTCGGCAAGCGCTCCTTCGAGGCGCCCGGGCCGGCCGCCACGGCATCGGTCGTCCAGATCAAGGAGGGAACCGGCACGCAGGAAATCGCCAACCAACTCGAGCGTCGCGGTCTGATTTCCGACGCGCGTGTCTTCCTGATCGGTACCCGGGCCTTTGGCGGCAAGGAATCGCTCAAGGCCGGCGAGTACGAGATCAAGGCGCATGCCTCGATGCGCGACATCATGAACGTCCTGCAAAGTGGCAGGTCGATCCTCTACTCGCTGACCATTCCGGAAGGGCTGACCGTCGAGCAGGCGCTGGAACGCATCCGGGACCATGAGGCGCTTTCCGGGGAGATGCCTGCTGAGATGCCCATGGAGGGCAGCCTCGCCGCCGACACCCAGCGCTTCACCCGCGGTACCTCGCGCGAGCAGATCGTCAAGAAATTGCTCGCCGACCAGAAAGCCCTGGTCGAGGAGATATGGGCACGGCGCACGAATGATCTGCCGCTTGCAAGCATCGACGAATTCGTGACGCTCGCCTCCATCGTGGAGAAGGAGACGGGTATCGCGGACGAACGCTCGCGCGTCGCCGCCGTCTTCATCAACCGGCTGAACAAGGGAATGCGGCTGCAATCCGACCCGACGATCCTCTACGGTCTCTATGGCGGCAAGGGAAAACCCGCAGACAAGCCGATCACGCAGTCGGACCTCAAGAAGCAGACGCCCTACAATACCTACCTCATCAACGGCTTGCCGCCCACGCCGATCGCCAATCCGGGTCGCGCGGCGCTGGAGGCGGTGGCCAATCCGTCGAAGACCGACGATCTCTACTTCGTTGCCGACGGCACCGGCGGGCACGTCTTCGCGAAAACGCTGGACGAGCACAACGAGAACGTCGCCCGCTGGCGCGAGATCGAAAAAAAGAAAGCCGAACAAGCCGGCGCGGACGGGGCGGAAGGCGCCGAGACCACCAGCCAGTAGGTTGCTCGTACACTGACGGCAGGGCTCGACGGCGGGCAAAGGGGGGCGGATAATGGTCTTGCAAAGCATGACAGGCTTCGCGCGCGCGTCGTCCGACGTCGCTGGCGCGCTGGTCGCCTGGGAAGTCAAGTCGGTCAACGGCAAGAGCGCCGAAGTCCGTTTCCGGCTTCCTCCCGGCTTCGAACGCCTGGAACCTGTCCTGCGGCAGATTCTGCAGAAGACCTTCGCGCGCGGCAGTTTTCAGGCGGCGCTTACGGTTTCCCGCCCGGCCTTGCCGGTCCAGCCCGTGGTCAATGAGCCGTTCCTGCGGGAACTCGCAGCTCTCGCGAAGCGGCTGGAGGAGCAGTTCGGGACAGCACCGGCAACGGCGGACGGCCTGCTGGCGGTTCGCGGCGTGCTCGACGTACCGGAGGCCGTGGAAAGTGAAGAAAGCCGCGCCATGCTCGACGAGGCGATCGCCGCCGTCTTCGGCAAGGTGCTTGGCGAGCTTGAGGTTGCAAGGCGCAATGAAGGGGCTGCGCTCGGCACGCTGCTGAGGTCGCATCTTGACCAGATGGAGGCGTTGACCCTGCGCGCGGAAGCAGATCCGTCGCGCGATCCGCGCATGATCAGGGAGCGGCTGGCGGAACAGGTGCGCCTTCTGATGGACACGGCGGCGGGTCTCGATGAGGCACGCCTCCACGCCGAGGCGGCGTTTCTGGCGACCAAGGCCGACATTCGCGAGGAGATCGACCGGCTCAGGACGCACGTCGCCTCCGGCCGCGTCCTGCTCGAGGAAGGCGGCCCGATTGGCAGGAAGCTCGACTTCCTTGCGCAGGAATTTAACCGCGAATCGAATACTTTGTGCTCAAAGTCGAACGCGGCCTCGGTGACGGCGATCGGGCTGGAGCTGAAATCGGTCGTCGACCAGTTTCGCGAGCAGGTTCAGAATCTGGAGTAGAGTATGACGCGAGGGACGTCAGGCGAGCGCATCGGCCGCAGGGGCCTGATGCTGGTGCTTTCCTCGCCGTCGGGCGCGGGAAAGTCGACGATCGCCCGCAACCTGCTGGAAAGCGACCATGGTTTTGAGCTTTCGGTAAGCGTCACGACGCGGCCGCGTCGCGGCAGCGAGATCGAGGGCGTGCACTACTATTTCCGCGACCTGCGCGAATTCGAGTTCATGCGGGACAATCAGGAACTGCTCGAATGGGCCGAGGTTCACGGGAATTATTACGCGACACCGCGCCGGCCGGCTGAGAAAGCGATGGCCGAAGGCCGCGACATGCTGTTCGACATAGACTGGCAGGGCGCCGTGCAGCTCAAGGAAAAGATGCGCGGCGACATCGTCTCCATCTTCATCCTGCCGCCGTCGATGGCGGAGCTGAAGACGCGGCTGCAACGGCGCGCCGAGGACGCCGCGGAAGCCATCGCGCGGCGGCTGCGGAACGCCAAGCTGGAAATCGAGCATTGGCGCGAATATGACTACGTGGTCATCAACGACGACCTAGACAGGGCCTTTTCCGAAGTCCGCGCCATCGTGACCGCCGAAAGGCTGCGCCGCGACCGGAGACCGGGCCTCTTCGAGTTCGTTTCGTCCCTGCTCGACGAGGAAATCTGAGATCACGTCGTTCGGGCGATGATTTCGGCCGTTTCGGCAGGGGAGAGGTGTTCGACCACGACGACCTCGTCGTCCCATTCGATCGCGGGGTAGTGCTCGCGCATACCCGAAAGCATCACATCCTTCGGCCATTCACGCTCACGGCCGACGAAAGCGGCCGCGTCGGAAAGAGGCATCGCCGTCACGCGCGTCACGAGCACCACGGCTGTCAGCGCCGGATTTTCGTCGCATCGATAGGTCACGAGCCCCGGTTGGATATCGCCTTCGCGCCAGCGGATCGAGGATTTCTTCTCTCCGCTGAGGACAAGCGGATAGAGCCGCGCGACAATTCCGAGTTCCTGCATGATCAGGCCTTGTTGGCGAGAGCCACGAATTCCGCGATGTCCAGCGTCTCGGCGCGGCGGGTGTCGTCTATGCCGACAGCCTCCAGCAAGGCCTTTCCCCCCAGCGATTTGAGGCTCTGGCGCAACATCTTGCGGCGTTGTCCGAAGGCGGCCTCGGTGACGCGGGCAAGCTTGCGCACATCGGCCGGCAAGGGCGTTTCGCGCGGCACCAGATGGACGACGGACGATATAACCTTCGGCGGCGGCACGAAAGCCTGCGGCGGCACATCGAACACGATCTTCGCTTCGGTTCGCCAGCCGGCCAGCACGCCGAGGCGGCCGTAGGAATCGCTGCCGGGCTTCGCCACAATGCGCTCGGCCACCTCGCGCTGGAACATGAGGGTCATGGATTGATAGAAAGGCGGCCATTTTTCGACCGTCAGCCAGCGGACAAGCAGTTCGGTGCCGATGTTGTAGGGCAGGTTCGCCACGATTTTCGCCGGTTCGCCGCCAGCAAGGACGCTGAAATCCGTCTTGAGCGCATCGCCCGAAATGACATCGAGACGGCCCGGATAATGCTCGGACACTTCGGCAAGAGCGGCGAGACAGCGTTCGTCACGTTCGACGGCAACCACCCTGCGGACGCCATGCAGCAGTAGCGCGCGTGTCAGACCCCCAGGCCCCGGTCCCACCTCGATGACCGTCGTTTGCGAGAGATCGCCCGCCGCACGCGCAATCTTGCCGGTCAGGTTGAGGTCGAGCAGAAAATTCTGGCCGAGCGCTTTTTTGGCGGCAAGTCCGTGGCGTTCGATCACGTCCCGGAGCGGCGGCAGGCCGTCTATGCTCATGCCGATGCCGTCGAGTGGTCGGCCAACTGCCGGGCAAGCTTCAACGCGGCGATGAAGCTGTCTGCTTTCGCCTGTCCCGTTCCCGCAAGGGCAAAAGCCGTTCCATGGTCCGGCGAGGTTCGGATGAACGGCAGGCCGAGCGTTACATTCACCGTGTCGTCGAAGCCGAGCGCCTTTGCCGGGATCAGCGCCTGATCGTGATACATGCACACCGCCGCGTCATAGGTCGCCCGCGCGGCGGCATGGAACATCGTATCCGCGGGGAGGGGACCAAACGCATCGATTCCCGCCATCCGGCATCGTTCGACGGCCGGTTCGATTGTTTCGATATCTTCCCGGCCCATTGCGCCGCCTTCGCCGGCATGCGGATTGAGGCCGCTGACGGCAATCCGCGGGCGGAGAATACCGAAGCGTTCGCGCAAATCCCGCGCGGTGATCTCGATCGTTCGCGCAACGACGTCCGTAGTGAGCAGTTGCGGAACGGCTGCGAGGGGGACATGGATCGTGACGGGCACGGCACGGAGGTCCGGGCCGGCCAGCATCATCACAGGCATGACACGCCGTCCGGTGTGCTGCTCGGCGAGATAGGCCAGATACTCCGTATGGCCGGGAAAACTGAAGCCGGTGTCGTAGAGAGATTTCTTCGCGATCGGTCCTGTCACCAGCGCGGCCGCTGCTCCCGCGAACGTGTCCTCGACGGCCTGATCGATCGCTTCGACGATTCCCGGCGAATCGGCGGGATCGGACAGGCCGGCCTTGCCGGTGAAGCGGTTCTTCAGCGGCATGACGGGCAAACCCGTATCGAATGCCTCCATGCTTTCCGCACGTTCGACACGCGCGATCGGGACATCGAGCCCGAGCCCGGCGGCGCGCTCAGCAAGAAAATCCGGATCGCAAACAACGTAGAAAGGCGGCAGCGCCAACGTGTGCCGCATCCTCCAGGCCGCGAGCAATATATCTGGACCGATCCCGGCAGGATCGCCCGCAGTCACGACAAGTGGCTTCTGCTGCCTGCCCAAGATGCTCCGAAATGTCGTAAGGCCTAGGGTCAGGATCTGTTGATTTGACTGGAATGGTCGGAGCGGATTTGTACGGATGCGCGAAGCAAGGCCGCAGGAAGGCTGAAGCCTTTCAAGGCGTTGCGACAAGCAAGCCCGTGCAAATCAGCCCGATCCGAAGGACGATCGATATGGCGTCGATCTGCTACGTCAAAGCCTTCGACCGGGGCAGTTACCCCGTTCCTCAGGCTTTTCCTTGCATCTCGTGCCATCTCGAACGCCATTCCAGTTAAATTAACAGGTCCTGACCCTAGCGCTTGACGATCTTGGCTTTCTCGCGCAGCTCCTGCGTATAGGTGCTGCTGAGTTCGTCCGCGCTGCTGTTTTTGCCGGACTCGGCCTGGAACGTCAGCTGCGCCACACGATCGTCCGATACTTCGCGCGCGCTGCAGATGCCGATGAATTCCACGCCGCGCTCGGTTTCGCGAACCTGCGTCGCGGCGCCGGCCTTCGTCGCCTTGATCGGCTCCGCCCAGTCGGACGGAAGCTGCGGTTCGAGCACGCGACCCAGGTCACGCACGGTGACGTCGATCAGACCCTTTGCAAAGGAGCGCGTCGTATCGCAGCTACGGAAACGCATGCGCATGGCCTCGGCTTCACGCTTGCGCTTCGCGATCAGGCTGCGCTGGCCCGCCGGCACGACGAAAATCACCTGCTGCAGCATGTACTCCGTCGCCTTGGGCTTGGAGCCGCCCTGCTGCATCATCTTGCGGACCGCTTCCTGCTCGCTGGTGCCGCTGCCCTTGCCCACGGCGCGGCTGCGCGCGCCGAGCGCCTGATTCCAGCCCATCTGCGAGCGGATATAATCCTTGAAGTGCGATTTGGTCACGCCGGACTGGGCGAGAATCTGGTCGAGCGCCTTGAGCGGCATCTTGTTGTTGGAGGCAAAGCGCGCATAGGCATCATCGACCTGTTGATCGGTGACCTTGATGCCGAGGCGTGCGACCTCGGCGTTGCGCAGCGTCTGGTCGATCATCGCATCGGCCGCGCTGTCCTTGCCACGCTGCAGCTTGATGAAGGCGGCGCGTCGCTGAATGTCATAGCTGGTGATCGGAATGTTGTTGACGATATACTTGATCTCGCTCGCCTGAGCGGCAGTTACCAGTGAAGGCATGGACGGCAGGGCAGGCGCAGTGAAAACCGCCGCCAACGCTGCTGCAAAACCAATCATCCGCGGTGAGAACATCGCGATCTTCCCCATTCCCGATCGACCTGAAGACTCGCCTTGCCTAGTACTCCTATGCGGCGAAACCATGTCGTTTGCTACGGTGCCTCCCACCGCGAAAGCAAGGATAATACGCCAGAACTCCGCAAGATTTGATTGTTTTCCCGCTGGCGCTGGATCACGTGCCGCTGCCGATGTCGCCCAGCGTACGGAATGAAAGATTGAAGCCGATGCTTGTCGACGTTTCCTGATCGAAGCGGCTGGTCGCCTGCGAGAAGGTCATCATGTAGGTGAAGCACTCGTCGCTATAGGAGAAACCGACCCCTCGATTGAGCAGCGTGTCGCTTTCGAGGTCGTAGGTTCCCGAAGCGAATACCCTCCAGGTATCGGTCAGTTTGGCGGAGGCGCCGCCCGACACTTCGGCCCGGTCGACATCGAAGCCATAAAGCGGCTGCTTCTGGATATAGGCGTACTTGGCGCTGACGGTGAACCGTGCCGTCGCATAGGCTGCCCGCAGTTCGCCGCGGCGCATATCCAGCGTGTCCTTGTCGAGGCGCGTGCTGACCGATGCGGAAAGGCCGAAGGGCGCGGCGAAGCCGACGAGACCGACATAGTCCGACGTATCCGTGTCCAGCCCGGAATAAGCTCCGGCATTGACGACGTCCGGCGATGCGAAGGAATTGTGTCCCGCAAGGTGATAGGACTGCCCGAAGATGGCGTTGGTCGCCCAGCCATTGCCGTATGTGCCGGCATAGCGGAAACCGAGATTGGCGCGCGTGCCGCCCTCGATCCGGTCGTAGCCGGAGAACTTGTCACGCTCGAACAACGTCGTGGCGTCGAAGACGAAGCTCTGCGCGTCCTCGTTCAGCACTGTCAGTTCGTCGCTGTAGGGCTCGTCGGGCCGCGCGAAGATCTGCGCGACCGGCTCAAGGACGTGGGTGGAACTCGTGGTTGAGAAGAGCACCGGCCACCGCACGTCGAGCCCCGCCGTCGCCATGTAGCGGTAGAGCGCCGAGCGGATATCCGCCTCGACATTGAGCTGCGCCGCCATCGCGTCGATGCTCGCCTGCGAAGCGCTGGCGATGTCGGCATAAAGGGCGTCGCCCTGCACATGCAGCGAGGGCGTGACGACAAGGCCGCCGCCGGTCACGACCGATCGCCGCCACTCGGCTTCCGCTGTGACTCGGGAGTTCAGGCCGTCCGCGCCGCGCACGACCGGCGTCGTCAGCGTCACGTCCTGCTCGTCCCGGGATATGACGCGGGAATTGACGTCGATGTTCAGTTCGCCGCCCGCGATCGGCTCGTCGGGCGTGTAGGAATAGTCGAAGGAAGGCAGCGCCCACGCCTGCTTCTCGTCACGCCCGTCGAAGACATCTTCCTGCACGTCGAACTTCATGGCCCGAAGGTCGAAATAATTCCGGTCGTTGAGGCCAGTCAGATAAACTTCGTTGCGGATGACGTAGTCGCTAAAGCCGTCGATATCGTAGGTGTAGGAAAAGTTCTTGTCGGTCTGGGCCATGACGTCCCAGCCGAAATTCCAACGGGAATTGAGCGCAAAATCACCTTTGCTGCCGACCATGCCGCGGAAACGGTTGGGGTCGATGTCGGTGCCCCGATCGACTGTGTTGACGTTGAAAGCGGCCGGATCGGACTGGTAAATGCCGGCCATTTTCAGCGTATACTGGCCGCTCTCGAAACGCTGCCGCCACTCGGCCTCGCCGAGGAATCCCTGTCTCGAAAGACCCGTGCCGGTCACCGTCAGGTCGTAGGTAGGCGAGAGCGCGAAATAGTAGGGGATTGACAAGCCGTACCCCAGTTCGGACTTGTACGAGACGCCGGGGAACAGGAAGCCGGACTTGCGCTTGACGGTCGGATCGGGGATCTCGAAGGCTGGCAGGAACGCGATCGGCAATCCGAACATCTCGAAGCGCGGCTTCTCGAACCGCACGATCTTGGTCTTGCCGTTCCAGATGATCTTCTGCGATTTGATCCGCCACACCGGCGCCCTGTCGGGATTGTCCTGGCAGGGTTCGCATGCCGTATAAATACCGTTGTTGAACGTCGTCAGCACGCCGCTGCGGCGCTCCGCGCTCTCGGCCCCGAAGTAGGTCTTGTCGCTTGTGACGACCTGCAGGGCATTGACGAAACCGTCCCCGAAATCGTCGGTGATATCGATTTCGTCAGCGTAGAACTTGGTGCCGTCCTGATCGACGATCTCAACCTTGCCGACAGCCAGCAGCCGGCCCGTCTGGCGGTTGTAGATAACACGCTCGGCAACGAGATTGTTGCCGCCATATTCGATCTGCACTCCGCCGACCGCGGTAACAGTCGACATGTCCTGATCATAGACCAGCGTGTCGGCTTCCAGCAGCATCTGCGAGCCCGACGGCACGGCCTGATCGACATTGAGGCTTTGGGCATGCAGCGGGACTGCCGCATAGGCGACGACGCAAACCATCGCCGTGGCTCCGAGCAGGCGGGCCAAGCGGCGCGGCTTTGATCCGAGGGCCAACGGCGAGCCCACTAACCGTCCTCCCTGTACAGCAGAAAAGTTACCCCGAAGAACATCGCAACCAAGACTGGAAACCAGGCCGCGACGACGGGGGGTACGATTCCCGACGACCCGAATGCCTTGACCAAAACAGATACGACATAAAGCAGAAAGCCGGCCACGATGCCACTCAAAATCAGGGGCACGGAGATGCCGAGCCGGGTGAACCGCAACGACACGGTTGCGGCGATGATCGTCATTGCGACCAGGAGCGGCGGCAATGCCAGCAGATAATGGAATTGCATGGCGAAAGCGTTCGCCCGCAAGCCGAACGACTGCGCGACCTTGATGGTCGACGGCAAACCGTAGAGCGAGACCGTTTCCGGGGTCGCCAGCCGCTCCTGCACGAATTCCGGCCTCAGATTCGTCGGCACGCGGAGGTTCGCAACCTTCGATTCGTGCGTGCCGTCCGTATAGCGCTCGACATTGGCCAGTTCCCAGTAGCCGTCCCTCAGATAGGCGCGGGCCGCATCGAGCCGCTCGGAAATGGTGCCTTGCTTGTCGAGAACGAAGAAACTAGCGTCGGCAAGTTCCGTGCCCTGGTTGAGCGACGCGCGCGCGCCGATGATGGTATCAGCTTCCTCGGTCTTCTGCCTGAGCCATGGCACCACGTCGCCGCTTGCCGCGCTCGAGGCGCGCATGTCCGCCTCGTAGAGCTGCGAGTGGGCGAGGCCGGCCGCAGCCACGGGATTGAAGACAAGGATGACGAACAGGCCGAAAAGGAAGGCGCCCGCGCCGAGCGGCAGTAGGAATTGCCAGACCGACACGCCGGCCGCTCTCGTAATGACGAGTTCGGAGCGACGGTTCAGATTGACGAGCAGGACCATCGTTGCCAGCAGCGCCACGAACGGCACCGTCTGCTGCATGAACATCGGCACCCGCATGCCTATGATGGCCAGCGAAAGCGGCAGGGTGAACGACGGCAAGGACGAGGTTCGGCTGGAAAACTCCGCGAAATCAATGATGAAGACGAGCGCGAAGGTGCCGACGAACAGCCACATCACGATCGACATGTAGCGCTGGAAAAGATAGCGGCCGAGCGTCCATCCCATCAGGCGTCGCCCTCCGCTATGCGGGGGCCGCCGCCGAGGCGTCTGCGCAGCGTCATGAGTCGCGCCCGGGCCCTCTCGAAGAAGGCCGCGACGGCATCGCTGAAAGCCTGGGGCGGAGCCAGCGGGCGATTCGTGGCGATGCAGAACACGCAGACTGCGGCGGTCGCCAACGGCAGGGCGTACATTGCCAGTACATAGGCGGGCTCCTGGCGCGCTTCGTTGGCGAAGAAGAACGCCATCCATCGGATCAGCAGGCCCAGTCCGAGCGCGACCAGAATGGGATGTATCCGCGCCTGGCGGTGAGACGTGGCGTCACCGGCGACGGCAAAGGCGAGCAGCGAAAAGACGAGCGGATAGAGCCATTCCGCAAAACGCCGGTGCAGCTCTGCGCTGAATTGCTGCGGGTTGCGCTGGAAATGCCAGTCGTTCGGGTCGGGATTCATCAGATAGGGAATGCTCCGATCCTTGGGATAGAGGACAATGCCTTCATCCTGCGAAGCGAATAGCGAGAGATCGAAAGCATAGGTATCGAAGCGGATGATGGAAAGATCGCCGTCGGCAGGCTTGCGGTGGACGACGCCGTTCTCCATCAGGAGCGCGTTCTGGTTTGCCGCGCGCACGATGCGTCCATTTCTCGCGTAATAGACGAGCTCTGTCTTGGTATCCCTTGAATCGGCGACGAAAATCTCGCCAAGCGTGCCGTCGGCACGTCTTTCGCCGACTTGCAGGTACAGGCCGTCCTCGACCTTGCGGAATGTGCCTTCCTGGATGATCGCCGTCACCAGATTGGCGCGGGCGTCCGCGACGAGCTCGCGCACCCGCTGGCGTGCGTAGGGGTCCACCGTGTTGGCGATGAGGAAAGACGCGATGCTGACGCCGAGGCCGAGCAGCAGGAGCGGGCGCAGCACGGTAAGGCGCGAACTGCCGGCCGCGTTGATCACCGCGAGCTCGGAATCGTTGTTCATCGCCGTGAGCGTCTGCGTGATGCCGATGATAATGGCGAGCGGCAGCACCTCCGGCGTGACGCTGGGCAGAATGAGCGTCGCCAACTGGAGAAAGGCAAGCACCGACTGGCCGTTCGTGGTGACCAGATCGATCTGCTCGAGCACCTGCGTCGTCCACACGATCGCCAGCGTCCAGGCAAGCGCCGTCGCGAAGATGATGAACGCGCGCCGGAATATGTAGCGTTCGATGACATTCATCGAATGGGCGGCCTCAAAATTGTATCGACAAGACACGCCAGCTCGAAGCGCCGTGCCTCATCGCGTGAATGAGCCCACCGTGAAGGCCAAATTCGGGCAGCAGCGTCAGACTGCTTCATACGCCGCATTCCCTCGTCAGGGCGATTGCGCTCATGGTGGCGCAGTGCCCGCGAACGTAGCCACAAGGCCGCTCCGTTTCAACGCGCACATCGATTGCCCGGTCCCGAGCGTCTGTCCCACGCTCAGCGGCGATGTTGTCCGCGCTCGGCTAACAAAGCCGAAACGAACGTGGTTAAGCGTTTCTTGCCGCGTCGAAATGTCATGCCTGCGAGCGGTCTGCTACGGCATGCCGGGACCGGTTCGCGATTTGTGCGAGCGCCATTCCGGATGCCAGGAAGATAAATCCGGTCAGAAGCCAGGAGACGAGGACATCCGACAGGAAATGCATGCCGAACGCGATGCGGAGCGTGCTCGTCAGGACGGCGGTCACGAGCGCGAGAAGCATGCCCGCCATGCGCCAGCGGCGCGGCAACAGCATTGCGAGGCACACCAGCCAGAAGCCGCCCGCAGCTTCGCCCGACGCGAAGGAGCAGTTGGTCTGGCAGTAGGACGAGATTTCTCCGGCCGGCACGAACGGCCACTGGCCCCCGAAAAGGTCTGTCTGGAAGGGACGAGGACGTCCCCAGTGTTCTTTGAGAACGAGGTTGATCAACAGGCCGAGACAGACCGCATAGGTCGTGAGCGCGGCCAGTGCGGGCGCAAAACCCGGTGTCGCCAGCCGCGCGCCGCCTGCATACCGGCGAACGACCCAGACCGCGAGGATCACCGCTGCCGACAAGTGGAGATACTGAAGCCCGAAACGAAGCTTTTCGAGCGCCTTCGATTCATATGCGGGAAAATACGTGCAGGGCAGGCCGCCCGCGTCGGCGCAGCCGAGCGGATCGAAAAACAGCCGGCTGACTGCGATGTCGAGATAGGCGAACTGATGGAAAAGAGCGATGGCGGCCGCAGTCGACAGACCCGCGAAGAGCAGCCTCCGGAGGTCGGCGCGACGTGTCGGAACAACGGCGGTATCGGCGGTCAGGGTCATTTCCCGGCCATAAGGGGCGGCGACTTGTGCTTGAAGTGTTCGGCTCAGCTTCCGCGGGGCCGAATCTGCAGAGCGCATACGTTGTGGTTTGACGCGTAGGCAGTCTCTTGACAAGCACATGGCGGATTGGCGCATAACGCTCGATCCGACACTGCGCCGCCGCAATTTCCATCATATCGGGCGGATCTCCCCGATCGCCCCTGTCGCATCGCGCGAAAGAACAGCAAGCATGTCCAGCCTCCCGACGATCGCCTTCACCAAATTCGCCGAACCGAAGCGCGGCAGCGTCGTGGTTCTCGCAGGCGACGGGCGGAGCATAGGCGATCGCGCCGCCTCGTCGGACCCGCAGCAGGTTCTGGCCCGGGCGTTCGGGATTTCCGATTTCAATGCCGGACTGGCCACGTTGGTGGACGTTCTGGCGCCGGCCGGAGGCAAGCTGGATCGCATCGTGGCCCTTGGCGTCGGCAAGCCGGCCGAACTCGACGAATATGCGTGGTTCAGGCTGGGCGGCACGATCGGCAGTCAGTTTCGCAAGGCGACCGACGTAACCGTCATCGTTGACGTGAGGGACAGGGATATCAGCGCGGAGGAGGCGGCGAGCCTGGCCGGCGGTATCCTTTTGCGCGCCTACAGCTTCGACAAGTACAAGACGAAGAAAGGCACGGACGGCAAGGACGATTCTGCGCCGCGCTTCACGATGATGGTGGCGAAGCCGGCGGCGGTGAAAAAGGCCTTCGCGTCGATCGAAACGACCATTGCCGGCGTCGCGCTGGCCCGCGATCTCGTCAACGAGCCCGCCAACATGCTGGGACCGCGCGAGTTCGGCGAAAAGGCGAAGGAACTTGAGAAGCTCGGCGTCGAGGTCAGGATCCTTGACGAGAAGGCGATGCGCAAGCTCGGCATGGGCGCGCTGCTCGGCGTGGCACAGGGGTCCGTGAGACCGCCCTGCATGGCCGTCATGCAATGGCGCGGCGGCAGGAAGGGCGAGGCGCCCGTCGCCTTTGTCGGCAAGGGAGTCGTCTTCGACACTGGCGGCAACTCGATCAAACCCGCCTCCGGCATGGAGGACATGCGCGGCGATGTGGGCGGCGCGGCCGCGGTGGTCGGCGCCATGCACGCGCTGGCCGCGCGCAAGGCGAGGGCGAATGTCGTCGGCATCATCGGCTGCGTGGAGAACATGGTAGACGGCAACGCACAGCGGCCGGGCGACATCGTCACCTCCATGTCGGGTCAGACGATCGAGGTGCTCAACACCGACGCCGAGGGACGCCTCGTGCTTGCCGATGCCATGTGGTACTGCCAGCAGGAGTTCAAGCCGAAGGTCATGATCGACCTCGCCACGCTGACCGGAGCGATCATCGTGGCGCTGGGCCAGCATTACGCCGGCCTGTTCTCGAACGATGACGGATTGGCCGATCAGCTCATCGCCGCCGGCCGTGCCACCCGTGAGCGGGTGTGGCGAATGCCGCTCGGTCCCGAATACGACAAGCTGATCGACAGCAAGAACGCCGATATGAAGAATATAGGCGGCCGTTATGGCGGCGCGATTTCGGCCGCGCAGTTCCTGCAGCGTTTCGTGAAGGAAACGCCCTGGGCGCATCTCGACATCGCCGGCACCGCGATGGGAGCGCCGTCGACCGAGATCAGCCCCTCCTGGGCAACCGGTTTCGGCGTGCGGCTGCTCGATCGTTTCGTGCGCGATAATTTCGAGGCCTGACCGGAATCGGTACTATATTGGACCTATGGCCGAGGCGCTTTTCTACCATCTGACCGAATCGACGCTGGAGCAGGCGCTTCCGCCGCTGCTCGAAAAAAGTCTGCAACGCGGCTGGGCTGTCGTCGTGCAGACAGGCACCGAGGAGCGTCGCGATGCGCTGGACGGGCATCTGTGGACTTTTCGCGACGATTCATTCCTGGCTCACGGAACCGACCGTGATCCGCACCCGGCCGAGCAGCCCGTCTTGCTGACCACCGGCGCCGGAAACGGCAATGGCGCGCGGATTCGCTTCATTGTCGATGGCGCGGCGCCGCCGGATCTTTCCTCCTATGAACGGGCGGTATTCATGTTCGATGGTCACGACGCCGTGCAACTGGAGGCTGCCCGCGCCCAGTGGAAAGATGTGAAGGCCGCCGGCCATTCGGTCACCTACTGGCAGCAAACCCCCGATCGCCGCTGGGAGCGCAAGGCCTGATGCGTTTCATCTTTCTGCTCCTGTTGCTTGCCGGCGCCGTGCTCGGCGTCGGCTACCCCTGGTATGTCAGCAACTTCTCCGGCGCCGAGATCGGCACGTGGCGCGTGTATGACGCAGCTTCAGGCTTCCGCAGCGTCGATGTGACGCTCGCCGCCGTGGATGCGCCGCTACGCGTTCTCGTCGACATGACGACGCTCGGCTCGCCGACATTCGACGATACGAAAACGGTCCTCACCATCACTGCCGCAAGTGCCGGTAGGACGGTGCTGGCCGACACGCTCACGTTTCACAACGCTGTCCGGCGCGAAGTCAGCCCGCAGGGCAGGGACACCATCTTTCGGGCGGAAGCGGGTGTGATTCAGGCGGTGCCGCCCGGTTCCTACACCTTCACGGTGGGTCAGGGAGATGCGGATGGCATCGACATGCGCTACGTTGATATCGTCCTTCGGTCCGATGCCGCGCTGCTGGATTCGCGTGCACAGCCTTTGGGTTTCGCGCTCATCGGCGTCGGCTTTCTGGGCCTGATCGCCTCGCGGCGGCGGAAGCGTGGCGATCCGCCGTCGAACCCCAATTCGCAGCCGCCTCCACCGCGCTGGGGCCGCGAGGCGGGGAAGCGCTGACGATTGCGGCCGGCCGCAGGCCTCGCTGGGCACACATTCCTTTGACTTCGGGTGAGCGGCTCACGTGATACGGTCGCGCCTCGTTTCAGGATTGGAGTGCCGATGATTTTCACGTTCAAGGTCGCAGCCGTTTTTCTGTCGTTGTTCCTGGCGGGCGGGAGCGTGTCGCGCGCCGAAATGCCGGAACGGCCGGCACCGAGCGGCGGCTTGCTGTCCCTGCTGCCCGCGCCGCAGACGACCGAACATTCGATCACGGTTGCCGGGAGAACCCTCGATTATCGTGCGCAGGCAGGCACGCTTTCGCTGCTGGGCGGCGACGGAGCCGTTACGGCCGAGATATTCTACGTCGCCTATACCTTGCCGTCCGACGCGGAGGGCGCGCGGCGTCCGATCACCTTCGTCTTCAACGGCGGGCCGGGCGCGGCGTCCGCCTATCTGCATCTCGGAGCGCTGGGCCCGCGTATCGTCGCGACCGCCCCGGACGGCAACTTTTTGCCCGCACCGCAGAAGCTTGTCGACAATCCCGATACCTGGCTTGACATGACCGACCTCGTCTTCGTCGACCCGGTGGGCACCGGCTACAGCCGCGCTGCGCCGGGAAAGGACGCCTCCGATTTCTGGGGCGTCCAGCAGGACGCCAGCGCCATCGGCGCCTTCATCCGCCTCTACCTTTCTCATTCCGGCCGGATGGCATCGCCCGTCTATCTGGCTGGCGAGAGCTATGGCGGTTTCCGCGCGGCGACGCTCGCGCGGACCTTGCAGGAGGATGTCGGCATCGCGCCGGCCGGCGTGGTGCTGATCTCGCCAGCGTTGGAATTCATGCTCGTCCGCCCCGACGAGTTCGAGCCGCTGCAATGGGCGCTCGACCTGCCGTCCTTCGCCGCCGTCAAGCTTGCCAGTGAAGGCGTAACGGGGCCGCAATTGCGCGAAAGACTGGCCGAGGTCGAGCGCTACGCGCTGGGCGACTACATGACCGCGCTGCTCAGTGGGCTGGAGGAGGGCGGCCGCAGGGCCAGCGGGCGCGTCGCCGAAATCACCGGCCTGCCGCTCGATCTCGTCCGGCAGAACTTCGCCCGTATCCCGATCACCATGTTCGCTAGGGAATTTTCCCGCGCCAATGGCAAAACGCTCAGTCTCTATGACGGCGTCATCGGCACGGCCGACATCGCGCCGCAGAATTCGCGGCTGGAGACGCCGGACCCGGTGCTCGACCGCAGCGTCCCGGTGCTGACCTCGGCTTTCGTCAGCTATGCGCGCGACGAGCTCAATTTCCGCACCGATATGAGCTACTGGCTCCTCAACCGGGAGATTTCCGGCAAGTGGGACTACGGCACATCGCAGGCCCGGCAGGGTTATGCGGGAGCGATGAGCGGCCTGCAGCGGGCGCGGTCGCTCAACCCGCAACTCGGCGTGCTCATCGTTCACGGCTATACCGATCTGGTGACGCCCTACATGGCCTCGCGCTACCTTGTCGGACAGTTGCCTTCGCTGCCGGGCGCCGCACCCATACGCCTCGAAGAGCTGGAAGGCGGTCACATGATGTATCTGCGCCCGGACAGCCGGAAGGCGTTGAAAGCCGCCGCCGCCGGCCTCTACGAAGTGACGCAGTAGACAGAAGCCTACTGCGCCATCGCCTCTTCATACTGTGTCGACAGATCGAGCCAGGTCTCCTCGTGCCCGGTGAGTGCCGTCGCCAGCTCGGAACGTTCCCTCGAAAGCTGCGTGACGGCCTTCGGGTCCTTCTCGTAGAGGGCCGGATCGGCGAGCCGGTCCTCTATGCCGTCGAGCCGCTTGCGGATGCGCTCGATCAACCCTTCGGTCGCCTTGATCTGCTTGGCGAGCGGTTCCAGCGCCGCCCGTTTCTGTGCGGCCTCGCGGCGCTTGTCGGCCTTCGACGCCTTGTCGCTCTCGCGCCGCTCGTGACGGTCTGCAGCGTCGCCCACGACGTCGCGCCGGTAGTCGGCCATGTCGCCGTCATAGGGTTTGACGGAACCATCCTTCACCAGCCAAAGCCTGTCGGCGGTCGCCTCGATCAGATGCCGGTCGTGCGAAATGAGGATCACCGCACTCGGAAAGTCGTTGAGTGCGTGGATGAGCGATTCCCGCGAATCGATATCCAGATGGTTGGTCGGCTCGTCGAGGATGAAGAGGTTCGGTCCCTCAAAGGCCGAAAGGCCCATCAGGAGCCGCGCCTTCTCGCCGCCGGAAAGGTCTTTTGCGGCGGTGTTCATCTTTTCGGTCGCCAGACCGAACTGCGCGACGCGCGCGCGCACCTTGGCCTCCGGCGCGTCCGGCATCAGCCTGCGCACATGCTCGTAGGCGTTTTCCTCAGGCCGCAAGTCATCCAGTTGGTGCTGCGCGAACATGCCGACCTTCAGGCCCGGCGCGATGGTCATGGTACCGCCGTCTGCCTTGAGCCGTCCGGACAGCAGCTTCGCGAAGGTTGACTTGCCGTTGCCGTTGGCGCCGAGCAGGGCGATGCGATCGTCGGCGTCGATGCGCAGGTTGAGCCGCTTCAGGATGGGCTTGCCGGGCTGGTAGCCGACATTGACGCCGTCGATGGCGATGATCGGCGAGGCGACCGTCTTCACCGGCTCCGGAAAGCTGAACGGCCGCACCGAATCGGTGATCACCGCGGCGATGGGCTTCATCTTCTCCAGCGCCTTGATGCGCGACTGCGCCTGTCGAGCCTTGGAGGCCTTGGCGCGGAAGCGATCCACGAAGGATTGCAGGTGCTTGCGCTGCGCCTCCTGCTTGATGCGGCTTTTTTCCTGCAGTTCGAGCTGCTCGCTGCGCTGCCGCTCGAACTGGTCGTAGCCGCCGCGCCAGAAGGTCAGCTTCTGCTGGTCGAGATGGACGATTGAACTGACAGCGCGGTTGAGAAGATCGCGGTCGTGGCTGATAAGAAGCACAGTGTGCGGATAGCGGGAGAGATAGTTCTCCAGCCACAGGGTGCCTTCGAGATCGAGATAATTGGTCGGCTCGTCCAGCAGCAGCAGGTCGGGTTCGGCGAAGAGCACGGAGGCAAGCGCCACGCGCATCCGCCAGCCGCCCGAGAAAGAGGAGGCCGGGCGCGCCTGAGCCGCCTCGTCGAAGCCGAGACCCGCAAGAATGGTCGCCGCCCGCGCTTCGGCCGAATGCGCATCTATGTCGGCGAGCCGCATCTGGATTTCGGCGATACGATGCGGGTCCGTCGCAGTCTCCGCTTCGGCAAGCAGTGACGCGCGCTCCTTGTCCGCCTGCAGCACGATCTCGATCAGGGATTCCTCGGTGCCGGGCGCTTCCTGTGCCACTTGACCGATACGCATGTTCTTCGGCAGCGTGATCGAGCCCGTCTCCGCTGACACGTCGCCGGTGATGGCGCGGAAAAGCGTCGTCTTGCCAGTGCCGTTGCGGCCGACGAGGCCTGCCTTGGTGCCTGTCGGCAGGAAAAGCGATGCGTGGTCGAGAAGAAGACGCCCGGCGATACGCAGCGAAAGATTGGTTATGGTCAGCATGCGCGGCTTTTGCACTGCCGCACCCACAATCGCAAGCGTAAGGCGCCTGTCGTTTGGGGACCTTGGGCTCGACAAGAAACGGCCCGCGCGATGCGGGCCGTCTTATGAAGCAAGGCAAGGCGAAAATATTATCGCCGCAGAAGCCGGCACAACTGGATGAGTTGTGCGTCGAAGGCATCCGCATTGTTGAGGATCGCCGAACAGCGCACCTTCAGTCGGGCGACCTGCTGGTCGGACATGCCGGCCATGGACACGGACCTGCTGATGTCGTTCCCATTGCCGGAACCGCTGCCGGCATTGCTGCCGCCGCCGCCCGAACCGCTGCCTCCGGAGCCATTGCCCCCGCCGGAACCGCCGCCGCCAGCGCCGCCGCCGCCGGTGCCTCCACCACCAGAGCTACCTCCGCCGGTGCCACCGCCAATCCCGACATCGACGTCGATATCGACGCCGCTGCCGCCGCCGCCGGATGCGCCGACGCCAGCTGTGACACCTCCGCTGCCACCGATCGACGCACTTACTCCGGCATCGATGCCGCTATTTCCGCCAATCGATGCGTCAACTCCCGCATTCACGCCGCTTGGGCCTCCGACACCGATATCGACGTTGGCGCCAAGACCGCCGCTGCTGCCACCGGCTCCGCCGACATTGGCGGTGGCATTCACGCCACTGGAACCGCCTACGCTGGCGTCCACTCCGAGACCGCCGCCGCTCCTGCCGCCGACACTGGCGTTGACGCCGCCCGGTCCGCCGACGGAAACGCCGAGCCCACGGCTGGTGTCGACGTCAACGAGCCCGCCAAGCGCGCCACCGCCGCCTCCCAGTCCGCCAAGCCCTCCACTTGTTTCCTGCGCGGATGCTGACATGACCAGTCCCAACGCGAAAACGCCGGATGCAAGCGTTGCCGAAAATTTCCTGACAGTTGTCGTCATGGGATACTCCTTGTGATGTAGTCAGCGACACAAGGAAAAAATGCCGCCTGCATGACTACGAAATCAGGAGATAATTGTTTCGCGGCGATGATTACAAATATTCTGATTAATTATCAGAAGTTAAACAGATTAATCGCAATTATATTTAAATGTGCGAGAGATGTCTCGGGATTTTGTACGCCTGAGGCGCATTCGGGAGCCGGCGAGGTTTCCTGGCGAGGTCTGCCGTCAGATCCACGGCCGTCCCGATGGCCACGCAAGTTCCCGGGGTTTTCTAGGCGAACTGGAGCCCTTCCGGAGCGCGCAGGAACAGAATGAGGTCTAGCGCCACGCTTGGCTTTCCAAGTGTCGTCAGGATCGCGTGAGCCTGACCGCGATGGTGCGTCTGGTGGTTGAACAGATGCGAAAGCGCCGGCGCGATGCGCTGCGAGACGGTGCGCAGCTCCGATATGGTCAGATAGCTGAAACGGCCGCGCAGATCGGTTTCGCTGAGCGCATCCAGCCATTCGACGATGCGCTGGTCTTCGGCCTGGCGCGCAGCCCGAAGCCGGTCGAAGTCCTTGTGTATGATGGCGTCGAGACTGTTCGGCGCATCGCCGCTGCCTGTCATGCGCTTCAGCCATATGCGGTCGGTGGCAAGCAGATGATTGAGCGTTCCCATGAGCGATTTGAAGAAGACGCCGGTCTCCCGTTGCCACTCTTCCGGCGAAAGCGTCGCTGCGGCATCATAAATTCGCGTGTTGGCCCATGCGTTGTAGCCTGCGAACATCATGAAATGCCGCTTCAAATCAGCCTCCCGAAAGCGCGTCCCGAGCGCGTTTTAGCAGAGGGTCGCGAAAAAAGGAGAGTGCAATGCGCATTTTGCTCTATGAACTCGTCGGCGCTGACGCGAGCCGTCCGTTCAGCCCGCACTGCTGGAAGGCAGCGCTGGCCCTGGCGCACAAGGAACTCGATTTCCGCAGCGTTCCCACCTGCTTCACGGCGGTGCCTGCTGTCGAAGGCGGCGCATTTCCCACGGTTCCGGTTATCCGCGACGGGGATCGCATCGTCGGGGATTCCTTCGACATCGCGCTGTATCTCGAAAATACCTATCCCGACCGCCCCTCGCTCTTCGGGGGCGAGGGTGGGCGTGCATTGGCCCGCTTCGTCGAGCGCTGGTGCCAGACCATGGTCAACCCCTACCTCGGCGCGGCCGCCATGCTCGATATCCACGATTGCCTTGCGCCCGCCGACCAGGCCTATTTTCGGGAAAGCCGCGAGAAGCGCAACAATGGCCGCAGTCTCGAAAGCGTTGCCTCGGAGCGGGATGCGCGGCATGCGGAATTCCTGAAAAAGCTCGAACCCGTGCGCAGCATGTTGACTTTTCAGCCGTTCATAGGCGGCTCGTCGCCACTCTTCGCGGACTATATCGTCTTCGGTTCATTCCAATGGGTGCGGATCACGTCGCGCTATCCATTTCTGCCGGCGGACGATCCGATCAGCGACTGGTTAGCCCGTTGCCTCGATCTGCATGGCGGGTTCGCGCGCCGGGTACCCGCGCTCGCGTGAATGAGGAAAACCGTGCCTCTTGGCAAGGCGGATGGGGCCGCGTATAGAGCGCGCCACTTCAAAATTTGCCCCTGAGACAAGGATTTCACATGGCGATCGAACGCACTTTCTCGATGATCAAGCCTGACGCAACCCGCCGCAACCTGACGGGCGCCATCACCAAGATGCTTGAGGATGCAGGCCTGCGCGTCGTGGCTTCCCGCCGCGTCTGGATGAGCCGCCGCGATGCCGAGGGATTCTATGCCGTCCACAAGGATCGTCCCTTCTTCGGCGAACTGGTCGAGTTCATGTCCTCCGGCCCGACGGTGGTGCAGGTCCTGGAAGGCGAGAACGCTATCGCCAAGAATCGTGACGTGATGGGCGCGACCAACCCCGCCAACGCCGCTGAAGGCACCATCCGCAAGGTGCATGCGCTGTCGATTGGCGAGAATTCGGTGCACGGCTCGGATGCGCCCGAGACCGCCGCACAGGAAATCCGCTACTGGTTCTCGGACACCGAGATCGTAGGCTGAAGAAATCGCCTCCGCCAATCGGCAGGAAATGACGAAGCCGGGCTATGGAGCCCGGCTTTTTCTTTGCGGAAACGCGCCGCTAGGCCGATTGCCGTCCGGCAATGGAGGACGAGCGTTCGGCGCGCACGAACTTGAGGAATTCCTGTTCCGGCAGAGGTTTCGCGTAAAGAAAGCCTTGGAAGAGATCGCAGCCGAAGGCCCTCAGATAGGCTTCCTGCCGGACGTTCTCGACATGCTCGGCGACCACGATGAGGCCGAGATTGCTGGCCATGGAGAGCATGGTCTTGATAAGAGCACGGTCGGTGTCCCCCTTCTCGATGTCCGCCACGAAGCTGCCGTCTATCTTCACTTCGTCGAAAGGCAGGTTCTTGAGGAAGGTGAGGGATGAATAGCCCGTGCCGAAATCGTCCAGCGACAGGCGGATGCCCAGTTCCTTGAGCTTGCGCATATGCGCCAAGGTGCGTTGCTGATCCCGGGTGTTGACGTGCTCTATCAGTTCGAAAGTCAGCTTTCTAGGGTCGATATTGTGTTCGACCACACTCCGGGCGAATGAGACGAGAAAACCCTCACTGCCGATGGTTTCAAGGCTCATGTTGAGCGCGAGGCGGAGATTGGCGCTGATCGGATCGCGTTGCCAGGCGGCGAGCGCGTTCAGGCCATTCTCCAGAACGAATGCCGACAGTTCCGCGGTCAGACCGAACTGGCTGACCAGCGACACGACCACCTCGGGTCCGATCAGGCCTCGCGTTGGATGGCGCCAGCGCACGAGCGCCTCGGCGCCGACCAGCGCCCGGTTGTGATCGAATTGCGGCTGGTAGTGAAGCTCAAGCTGCCGCTCGGCAAAGGCGACGCGCAGTTCTCCGAGAAGCTGGTAGCGTTCCTGTTCGCGCTCGAGCGTTGCCGGATCGAAGAGGGCCATGCCGTTCCGGCCCGCGCTCTTCGCCTGATACATGGCGATGTCCGCGCGCTTCAGAACCTGCTCGACCCGCGGTTCCGAGCCGTCGAAAACCACGATGCCGACGCTGGCCGATCCGGTATGCGTCAGTTCGCCGAGCTGAAAGTCGCAGCGCAGCGCAGACAGGATGCGACCTGCCACGATGATGGCGCCGCGGGTCATCTGGGCGGCGGCCGCGCCCGGCTGTTCCAGAACGATCACGAACTCGTCGCCGCCGATGCGCGCCACGAGATCACGCGCGCTGACGCATCGCAGCAGCCTCTCGGCGATCTCGACGAGGTAACGGTCGCCGATGTCGTGTCCCTGCGTATCGTTCAACGTCTTGAAGTTATCGAGATCGATGAAAAGCAGCGCTCCATGGTCGCCTCGCGCGGCGCAATCGGCAATCGAGCGGGACATGCGCCGGAAGAATGTGCGCCGGTTGGGCAGCCGCGTCAGCGGATCGAAGAAGGCCAGTTCCTCGATCTCCAGTTCCTGACGCTTGCGCATGGAGATGTCGGCGAGATAGCCGTGCCACTTTATGCCGTCACTCAGTCGCTCCGGATAGGCGAGCAGATGCACCCACTTCTCGGTTCCGTCTTTCGCACGGATGCGGAATTCGTGGTCCCAGGCTTCGAGCTTCTCCGCCGCCGCCTGTAGCGAATGCCGATAGTCGTCCTTGTCGGCATTCACCACCATGCGGGTGAACAGTTCCGGATTTGCCATCATCTCCTTGATGGGAACGCCGGTGATCTGCGCCGAACCGGCGCTGAGATAATGAACTGCGCTGTGGCCGTCGGAATAGGTCGTGAACTGGAACAGCGCACCTGGAAGCTGGCTGCTCAGTCTCTGCAACTGGTCCTCGGCCGACAGTCTGCGGACGGTATCGGTGATTTCCCGGACTGAGCCTTCGTAGAACATCGGAACACCGTCCTCGTTGCGCACCAGACGCGCGGATTCGGAAATCCAGATCCGTTCGCGCGTCTTGTGGCGGTAAACTTCGGAAACGAAGTCCTCAACCCGCCCGTCGCGCTGCAGCAATTCGTGGAATTCCTGCCGGCGATGCGGTTGAACATAGCAGTCGCTGCCGAGATTCCGGACGGCCTCCAGCCATTCCGCTTCGCTCGAATAGCCGTTGAGCCTGACCATAGCCCTGTTGGCGCTGATCTGGCGGCCGTCCGGCAGCGCCCGGTAGATACCTTCTGACAGATTCTCGACGAGGGTCGCGTAATTCTGCTCGTTTCGCAGCGTCCGCTGGTAGAGCCGGCGGTAGCGCAGCAGGCTGACGGCGCTGGCGAGGACGATGGCTATCCCGGCTGCGAGCAACCAGTGGAACTGTGCAGCTGCAAGGAAAGGATAGACGAGGTCTGACATTCGATCGGCGGCATGACGATGCTGATCGAAGCTTCTAGCAGCCGTAAATTGCGAAAACGCTAATTAGCAGAAACAGTTGATACGGAATTTGACGCCCGCCACGCTCTGTCTCGCTGCCTCCTCATGTGGTTGGCCTTACTGGTTCTGGCGGGAGGATTTCAGGACAAGCGTCGCCGGCTGTGGCGACAGCGGGTCTACCGCATAGCGCGTATCGTTGATGAACCACAGCTGGTTGTCCACGGTAATCCTGGCCTGCACGGCATAGGCCATCTTCGGCTGGATGACGCCGGCGTCGTAGCTGATCGCGAATTTGATCGGCACCTGTCCCGGATTCTTGATTTCCTGACGCCCGATCACGCTCGCGGGCGCGTCTGCCAGCGACACATCAGCAAGTTCGACCGTGACCACGGCATTCGGGGGCAGGGCGATGCGCTCGCGATAGGTGATCTCGCCCTGGATGATCCGTTCTTCTGCGTCGGCTGTGCCGGACATCATCAGGCCGAGGGCGAGCGGCGCAAAGCCGAAGACCAGCAGTTCCGCAAGCTTGCTGACGACCATCGCGACGATCCTCCTTCACCGCAAGGAGTCATCGAAATGCGGTCGTTCCAAGGCGAGCGCGAACGCGTCGCGGCGATCGGGCCGATCAACCGGATCGCCATCGATCCGCGGCAGCGCCGTCGCTCTCCTTCGCCTCGACCCAGTTTCCGGCGGAACCGTCTACGCGGTGCTCCTTTTTCCAGAAGGGCGCGCGGGATTTCAGATAATCCATCATGAAGGAGGCTGCATCGAACGCTGCCTGACGGTGCGCCGATGCCGAAACCACCAGAACGATATTTTCTCCGGGCAGAATCTTACCGAAGCGATGGATGATGGTCAGCCCCTGAAGCGGCCAGCGCGCCGTGGCCTCTCCGGCGATGCGGGAGATTTCCGCTTCCGCCATGCCGGGGTAGTGTTCCAGTTCGAGTGCGGCGAGGCGGCCTGCCTCGCCACGGCAGAGGCCGGTAAAAGTCACCACGGCGCCGATGTCGGCGCGGCCGGCGGTCAAGGCGCCCACTTCGCCGGCAAGATCGAAATCGTCCGCCTGCACCCTCACGACCGGCACGATCGCGGCAGGCATCTCAGCCGCCCGTCATCGGCGGAAAGAGAGCGATTTCACGCGCTCCAGCCACGGGCTCGCGGTGATCGACATGCTCCTGATTGATGGCTACGCGGATGACTTCTGGATGCTGCAAGGCCTGCTCGTAGCCGTCGCCGCGCGCTTTCAGGAAGAGCAGGAGATCCCTTACGGTTTTCACCTCGACCGGCAGATCGACGTCTTCGCCGGCCTTTCCGATCCGTTCCCGCACCCAGGCGAAATAGACCAGCTTCATCGCGTCACCTGACCGGCTACTCGTCGACGATGTGTTTCACGCCGGCGCGGAAATAATCGTAACCGGTATAAAGCGTCACGATGGCAGAGATCCAAAGCAGCGCGATGCCGGTTTCGGTAGCGTAGGGGACGATCTTGTCCAGAGCGGGACCGGCCAGCAGCACGGCGATGGACACCATCTGGATCGCCGTCTTCCACTTGGCGAGTTGCGTCACGGGCACGCTGACCTTCAGCGCCGCAAGGTACTCGCGCAGGCCGGACACGAGGATTTCGCGGCAAAGGATGATGATCGCCGCCCAGAGCGACCACCCAGCGATGGTGCGATCGGTATCGGCGGCCAGCAGCAGAAGACAGGTAGCGACCAGCAGCTTGTCCGCGATCGGGTCGAGCATCCGGCCGATATTGGATGTCTGCTGCCATGCCCGTGCGAGATAGCCGTCGAAATAATCGGTGATGCTGGCGATCACGAAGATCGCAAGCGCGGACCAGCGTGCGAAGTCGCTCGATTGCAGCCTGCCTTCGAGGAAAAAACACAGGACGATGAGCGGAACCGCGAGAATTCGCCCATACGTCAGCAGATTCGGGAGATTGAACGCGCGTCTTGCCATGGGTTCCAACAAATCCGGATATATTCAAATCAGAGCGGCGGTGTCTCGGTCAATTGCGCCACGCCCCGTTGCGGTTGGCGAGGGTAGGTCCAAGTCGTTATTTCTCATGAAAATGGTTGTAGACCAGTTGCGCGACGGCTTCCGAAATGCCGTCGACAGCCACCAGATCGGACACGGCGGCGCGACTCACGGCTTTGGCCGTTCCGAAATGCAGCAGCAAGGCGCGTTTCCGGGTCGGGCCGATGCCGGCGATCTCGTCGAGCGGGTTCTTCGTCATTTCCTTCTTGCGCCGCGCCCGGTGCGATCCGATGGCGAAACGGTGCGCCTCGTCGCGCAGCCTTTGCACGAAATAGAGGACGGGGTCGCGCACGGGTAGGGTGAACGAGCCCCGGCCCTCGCAGAAAAAGCGCTCGCGCCCGGCCTCGCGATCCTGACCCTTGGCGACGCCGATGGCGACGACGCGATCGGCAACGCCGAGATTGTCGAGAATGCCGCGCACGGCCGACATCTGGCCCTGGCCGCCGTCGATCAGGATGACGTCCGGCCAGGCAGGAAAAGCGCCGTCGTCCCGACCTGGGTCCGTTCTCGCTTCGTCAGCGTTCTCCTTCAGAAGCCGCGAGAAGCGGCGTTCCATCACCTCGCGCATCATGCCGAAATCGTCACCGGGCGTGATGTCGGTCGAGCGTATGTTGAACTTGCGATACTGGTTCTTCACGAAACCTTCCGGCCCGGCGACGATCATCGCGCCCACCGCGTTCGTGCCCATGATATGCGAATTGTCGTAGACCTCGATCCGCGTCGGCGCGCCCGGAAGCCCGAAAGTCTCGGCGAAGCCCGCGAGAAGCCGAGCCTGCGTCGACGTTTCGGCGAGCCGTCTTCCAAGCGCCTCGCGGGCGTTCTGCAGCGCATGTTCGGTCAGGTCCTTTTTTTCGCCGCGCTGCGGTACGCTTACCGTCACCTTGTGGCCTGATCGCGTCGACAGCGCCTCCGCCAGAAGCTCCTGCTCCTCGATGCCGCTGGCGAGCAGGATCTGACGCGGGCAGGGTTTGTCGTCGTAAAACTGCGCCAGAAACGAGCCCAGAATTTCCGCAGATTCGATCGAGGCATCGGCCTTCGGAAAATAGGCGCGGTTGCCCCAGTTCTGACCGGTGCGGAAGAAGAACACCTGTATGCAGCTCTGGCCGCCCTCGGTGTGGATGGCGAAAACGTCCGCCTCGTCCACCGACTGCGGATTGATGCCCTGATGCGCCTGCACGTGCGAAAGGGCCGCGAGGCGGTCGCGGAACACGGCCGCCTGTTCGAAATCCAGGTTTTCGGCCGCCTGCTGCATGGCGGAAGAGATCTCCGCCTTCACCTTCTGACTGCGGCCGGAAAGGAAGTCTTTCGCTTCGGCCACCAACTCCGCATAGTCCGATACTGAGATCTCGCCGGTGCAAGGGCCGGAGCAGCGCTTGATCTGGTAAAGCAGGCAGGGCCTCGTCCGGCTTTCGAAGACGGAATCGGTGCAGGTGCGCAGCAGAAACGCGCGCTGCAACGAATTGATCGTGCGGCCGACCGCCCCGGCCGAAGCGAACGGCCCGAAATAGTCGCCCTTTCGCGAGCGCGCCCCGCGATGCTTGAAGATGCCGGGCGAGGGATGATCGCCCGTCAGCACGATATAGGGAAACGATTTGTCGTCCCGCAGCAGGACGTTAAAGCGCGGCCGCAACCGCTTGATCAGGTTGGCTTCCAGCAGAAGCGCTTCGGTCTCGGTGCGCGTGACGACGAACTCCATCGTCGTCGTCTCGCGAACCATCCGGCCGATGCGGTTGGTGTGGAAGCGTCCCTGCGCGTAGTTGGTGACGCGTTTCTTCAGGCTGCGCGCCTTGCCGACATAAAGCACGTCGCCGGCGGCGTTCATCATGCGATAGACGCCCGGCCGGTTGGGCAACCGTCTTGCAAGCGTGTGGATCACCTCCGCGCCTGCCTTGCCCTCGGCATCGCCCCTGTAAGGGTCCCATTCTATAGTGGTGAAGTCGACCGCAGGCGCATTGTTTTCAACTTCCGGTGCGGGAGCATCGTCATCGTCTATGTCGTCGCCCGGCAGATAGCCGGCAACGTCGTCCGCCACGCCCGTCGCCGCTTTCGCGGGCCGTGGCGGCGCGGGCGGGATTGCGTTTCTCTGCGAATTCATTCGTTTCCTGTCACGTCCGGCGTCTGCCAGGCCAGATGCTGGCCGCCGTCTATCGCGATCATCTGGCCGGTGACCGACCGCGCTTCCCATAGATAGCGGATCGTTGCCCCGAATTCACCCAGTGACGGTCCGCGGCCGAGCAGGATGCTGTCCGTCTGCGCCCGGAAATCGGCATCGCTCTGCCTGATATTCGCCAGCGTCGGGCCGGGTCCGATGGCGTTGACGCGTATGCGCGGAGCGTAGCTTTGCGCCATGGTGCGCGTGGCGTCCCACAGAGCAGCCTTCGACAGGGCATAGGAAAAATAGCGTGGAGTGGGCCTCCAGACACGCTGGTCGATCAGGTTGACCACAAGCCCCTCGCGACCGTCAGGGAGCGCTTCGGCGAAGCGGCGTGTGAGCAGCACGGGAGCCTTCACATGGATCGCGAAATGGCGGTCCCATCGATCCCATTCGAAATCCTCGGCGGTATCCGGCTCGAAAGCCGAGGCATTGTTGACGAGAAGGTCGACGGGACCGCAAACGGCACTGGCGCGCCGCACAAGTCCGTCAGCCGCCTCCAGGTCGGTCAGGTCGGCGCTGACCACGCCGGCCGTATCGCCTTTTTCGCGGATACCGGCGGCGAGAGCCTCAGCCTCGGCCGTGGAGCGGTTGCAGTGGATGACGACGGAAAATCCGCTCGCTGCCAGGTCCTCCACGATGGCGCGGCCGATGCGCCTTGCGCCTCCGGTGACGAGTGCCGTTCCGGCGTTTCTCACGCGACGTTCCTCTACGAAGTGATTGGACCGAATGTGGCGGCCTCGGCAACGAAGCCTTCATTCATGGGGCACATTTGTGGCGCGGCTAAAGGTGACGCTGCGGCGCAATCGGCGCAGGCCTCGACCGCAGCGATGAATATAGGCACCCCAACCCTCTGATCCAAGTGAGTTTTTCCGACAGTCTCACATCTGCTGACATCCTCATGTTGCGACATGGCAACATCATGCTTCGGCCGTATTCTCGCCCGGCAATCACCCTGATTGCGGAACGCTTCAGCCGCATTTGAACACGAAATTGGAACCGTGAGCCCCGCAGGCCGTTTGGCGGGAACGGTGTGGGACGGAATTCGCAGGAGGCCCGCGAGTTGGGGCCAAGGAGTATGGAAATGAAGACTGTTTCTAAGTTCGCGCGTTCATCGCTTGCCGCGGCAGGCATCGTCGCGCTTCTGGGCGCTGTGCCCGTTTTCGCGGCTGACGCTGTCATGGAAGAGCCGCCGGCCCCGGCTCCCATCGAGGAGCTTCCGGTGGCCAGTTGGGCCGGTCCCTATATCGGTCTTTCCGCCGGCTACGGCTTCGCCGGAACCACTGACGACAACGGCAATGACATCGACACCGACGGCTTCATCGGCGGCGGTTTCGCCGGCATGCAGTGGCAGAACGGCAACTTCGTCTACGGTGTCGAAGGCGACGTGAACTACAACGGCATGGACGGCGCCAATGCCGGCGTCGAATCGGAGTCGCGTGTCGACGGATCGCTGCGCGGTCGCCTCGGCTATTCCGTAACGCCTGACGTGCTGCTCTACGGCACCGCCGGTGGTGCCGCGCAGAGCCTGAAAATCCGAGACGCTGTCGGTTCCGACACCAATTCGATGGTCGGCTGGACGGCAGGCGTCGGCGCCGACATAAAGGTCACCGAGCAGGTCTTCGGCCGCGTCGAGTATCGCTACTCGGACTATGGCAGCGCCGACTTCAACACCGGTGCGGGTGATCGCAGCATCGACTCGACCGACAACCGGATTACCTTCGGCGTCGGTATGAAATTCTGATCCACCAGCGATCGGATGCGAAGGAGCCGGGCTTGTCCCGGCTCTTTTTCTATGCGGTAGGAACCAGTCTGGCGAGTTCGGGGAACTTCTGGTCGAAGCGTGCTGCCCAGCGCTTCAGCTTTGTGTGGCCGCGCTCCCACTTCCCGGCAAAGCGCAGGTCGAGATAGCCGATGGCGGCGCGCAGGGCGATGTGCCCCGCATGAATCTTCTGCGGCAGCTTGGGCATGTCGGCGCAGAGCGCATCGAGGGCGCGCACGGCCTTGCTCCATTGACGTTCGAGCCATTCCTCATGCACCTTTTCCGCCGGCCGCATGCGGCGTTCGTAGACATGCGCGAGCAGCACGTCGCAGATGCCGTCGGCTACCGCCTCCAGTTGTTCGGCGTCCAGTCGCTTGGCCGGATTGCGCGGAAAGAGTTTTCCGCCGGATTCCCTGTTGAGGTACTGCGTGATGACCCGGCTGTCGAAGATCGCGCGGCCTTCGTCGGTGATCCACACCGGGATCTTGCCCAAGGGATTCAGCGCGGTGAGCGATTCGGGTTGCGACCCGGTGTCGGTCGTCGCCTCGACGAACGGAAGGCCGGCATAGGCGGCCGCAATCCGCACCTTCGCGCTATAGGGCGAGGCGGGCGAACAAAGCACTTTCGGCATGTTTTCCTCCAGAATCCGCGCGCACGCTATGCTTTCGGACCAAGCGCGGCAATGGGCCTGCGGCGTTCTATCCACCGCGCACGGGCGGCATGACGGCTTTCGACGAGCGGCAGGCGCGGCGGTCGACCTCCTCGCAGGCGCGGAAGGAAAGCTGGCGGGTGAGGCAGATAAGCACCTCGCGCAGATACCGCTTGTCGCAGGTCACCGCGATGGCATTCGCCGGCAGGGAAGGATTGGATCGGAGGAAACTGCGCTCGACATCCTGCGGCGAGACGGTCCGGTAATTGTCCAGCCGCGCGAATTCGCCGGGCACGGCAATGACGTTGCGAGCCTTGCGCACCACCTTGAAATAGTCGCTTTGCGACAGCCCTGCGCAACTGCCATGCTTGCGCCACTGATGGCGGATCAGTCCGGCGGAAGGCATGATGTCGTAGAGGCTGTGCAGGGCATCGTTCGGCACGTCGCGTTTGCCCGTGGCGCAGTCCTGCGGATAGCCGCGCTCATACTGAGGCCAAAGCCCGTGGACCACGAAGGCATAGGGGCGGCCGCCCGAACACTGCTGTCGATTGGCCTCAGCCCCTTCCGCCTCGCAATAGCTCGGCGACCAGGACAGCGAGAGGACATAGAAATCGAAGCCGGAGCCGACCGGCACCGCGTCGCCGTCGTGCTTCGCCGCCGGCTGGATCTGGACGACCGGCGTGTTCGGCACAGTCCGGTATCGCTGGAAGAATCGCAGCCGGAGACCAGCGCGAGAGCGGGGATGCAGATCGGAATAAGGCGGCGCAGCGACCTCACTTGCCCGCGAAAGACCTACCACAGCACGCGGCAGCGGCCGTTATAGACCATCCAGCGATCGAAGCCGGCAACGCAGAATTCGACGTTCTGCCCAATTCCGGCAAGGCCCATCCCGTCCTCGATCAGATACCATACGTCCTTCTTGCGGCCGTCCGACAGCAGCGCGGTAGCGCCGCAGTAACGTCGCGCGATCGGATGGTCCTCGGCATAAGGCAGGTAGCGATGCTGATGGATTCTGCGGAACTCCTCGATCGAGACATCCGGGAGATTCGGCACGTTGCGCACCTGGTAGCGGAATTTGGCGCTGATGCGCGAAAGGATGCCGCTGTCCTCGCATTCGCGCGGAATACGGTCGCCAGCACTCGCGGCGGTGGCTCCGGCCATGATGGTTCCGAGCAGCGCGGCGGCGATCAGCGAGAAGCTGCGTCTCATGAAAATGCTCCCAAAGCGCCGCGGCTGCGGCCCGAGTCGTTGCGCGACCATTACTGTGCTGGCTTGCGCGAAGCCGGTCAAGCGCCGCCGTTCTCGCCGGTCAGCACGTTGATGGCGAAGCGGCCGGCTCCATTCTCGCCAAGCAGAGGCTTCAGGGCGGCGAGAATGGTGTGCAGTTCCTTTGCCAAACCATAGGGCAGATTGACTACCGCGATGCCGCAGCCGTCCAGCCGCGGTTCGGAGGAGGCCGCGCGGATCTCGAATACGATGTCGGTGATCTTCGGGATTCCGCTGTCCTTGAGCGCGCTGCGGAATGCGTTGACCGCGCGCCGGTCCTTGATCGGATACCAGAACGCGTAGACCCCGCCCGGCCAGCGTCGATGGGCTTTTGCAAGGCCGTCCGCCATCCTGTCGAACTCGCCGGCTTCCTCGAAGGGCGGGTCCACCAGCACGAGGCCGCGCTTTTCCTTGGGCGGCAGATGCGCGCCGAGCGCCAGCCAGCCGTTCAGTACGATGACACGCGTCTGCACGTCACCCTCGAACTGCGCGGCGAGCGATTCGGCGTCTTCGGGGTGCAACTCGATTGCCGAGAGCCTGTCCTGCTTGCGCAGCAGAGCACGGGTAATGAGCGGCGATCCGGGGTACTGCCGAAGCCCGCCTTCGGGATTGAAAGCGGCGACGGCGTCGAGATAGGGCTTGAGTAGCAGTGCGGCCTCGCGCGGCAGTTTCGCTTCCATGACCCTGCCGATTCCATCGCGCCATTCCCCTGTCTTCTGCGCTTCGGCCGAGGAAAGATCGTAGAGTCCGCGTCCCGCATGAGTGTCGATCACACGGAAGGAAGCCTCCTTCTTCTTCAGGTATTCCACGATCCGCGTCAGAGCCGCGTGCTTGACGACATCGGCGAAGTTCCCGGCATGGTAGACGTGGCGATAGTTCATAGATTGCAACCCGGTGTTCGTCTGGCTCTACACGCGGCGGCGCAAAGCCGCTAGATTGGGACGATGAACCAGCACGCCAAGATCGCCGAAAAGCCATCCAGGGTCCGCATCGGTCATTCCGCATGTCCGCATGACTGTCCGTCGACCTGCGCGCTCGACGTCGAGTTGCTGGACGAGCGCACCATCGGCCGCGTCCACGGCGCGAAAGGGAATACCTACACGGCAGGCGTCATCTGCGCCAAGGTCGCGCGATATGCGGAGCGCGTCCACCACCCCGATCGTCTGATGAAGCCGCTGGTGCGGGCGGGGGCCAAGGGCAATGGGGTCTGGAAGGAAGCCAGCTGGGAGGCCGCGCTCGACCTCGTCGCCGAAAAGTTCACCGCGGCGGAGGAGAAATACGGAAGCGAGACGGTCTGGCCCTATTTTTACGCCGGCACGATGGGGCTGGTGCAGCGCGACGGTATCGAGCGCCTGCGTCATGCCAAGAAATATTCCGGCTTCTTCGGCTCGATCTGCACAAATCTCGCCTGGACCGGCTGGATGGTGGGTGCAGGGCGCCTGTCGGGAGCCGATCCGCGAGAGATGGCGAAGTCTGATTGCGTGGTGATCTGGGGCACCAATGCGGTGGTCACGCAGGTCAACGTCATGACCCATGCGGTGAAAGCGCGGAAGGAGCGCGGCGCGAAGATCATCGTCATCGACATCTACGACAACGCCACCATGAAGCAGGCCGATATGGGCCTGATCCTGAAGCCGGGCACGGATGGCGCGCTGGCCTGCGCCGTCATGCACTTTCTGTTTCGGGAAAACCTCGCCGACCGGGCCTATCTGGAAAAGTATTCCGACGATCCGCAGGGGCTGGAGGAACATCTCAAAACGCGCACGCCCGAATGGGCCTCGGCGATCACCGGCCTTTCGGTCGCCGAGATCGAAGCCTTTGCGCGGCTCATCGGCACGACGAAACGGACCTTCTTCCGCCTCGGCTACGGTTTTGCCCGCCAGCGCAACGGCTCGGTCAACATGCACGCCGCCCTGTCGGTCGCGGCGGTCACTGGCTGCTGGCAATATGAGGGGGGCGGAGCCTTCCATTCCAATTCAGGCATCCTGAAGCTCAATACGGAACTGCTGGAAGGTGCGAAATTGCGCGATCCGCGCGTGCGCTATCTCGATCATTCGCGCATCGGGCCTGTGCTGATGGGCCACGAGGATGCGCTGTTCGGCGGCCCGCCCGTGACGGCAATGCTGATCCAGAACACCAATCCGGCAAACGTCGCCCCGGACCAGCGGCTCGTGAAGCAGGGATTTTTGCGCGACGACCTGTTCACCTGCGTCCACGAGCAGTTCATGACCGACACGGCGAAGCTCGCCGACGTGGTGCTGCCCGCCACGATGTTTCTGGAGCATGACGACATCTACAAGGGCGGCGGCAACCAGCACGTCACCCTCGGGCCGAAGCTCATCGACCCGCCCGCCGGGCCGCGCACGAATCACTACGTCATCGAGGAACTGGCGAAGCGCCTTGGCGTCGCCGACCGGCCCGGTTTCGGCATGTCCGAACGCGAGCATATCGACATCATGCTGGAGAAGAAGGGGCTCGGAACGTTCGATACCTTCAGGGAACAGCGCTGGGCAGATCTGCAGCCGGAGTTCGAGACGGCGCACTTCCTGAACGGCTTCGGCCATCCCGATGGAAAATTCCGCTTCCGGCCGGACTGGGCCGGCCAGCCGGCGCCGAACCGTCCGCCGAAAAGCATGGGTCTGTTCGGACCGGTCGAGCGGCTGCCGGAATTTCCCGACCATGTCGACCTGATCGAGGTAGCCGATACCGAGCATCCATTCCGGCTGGCGACCTCTCCGGCCAGATCCTACCTGAATTCCTCCTTTGCCGAGACCCCGTCGTCGCGCGCACGCGAAGGCAGGCCCGAACTGCTGATCCACCCCGACGACGCGGCGGCGCTATCCATAGGCGAGGGTGCGCGCGTCGAAGTCGGCAACCGGCGCGGGGAGGTGGTTCTGCATGCAAAGTTTTTCGACGGCATCAAGCGCGGTGTCGTCATCGCCGAGGGCATATGGCCGAACAGCGCGCATGAACGCGGCGAGGGGATCAACGTTCTGACCGGCGCCGATGCGCCTGCGCCTTATGGCGGCGCCGCTGTTCACGACAACAAGGTCTGGGTGCGTCCCGCAGCCTGAGCGGGGTCGGCCCGACGCCGTTCAGTTTCCCGATATCTGAATGCGGATAATCCCGGCTTAACGGAGCCGGACGCGCCTCCCGCATGCGACTATCGCCGCTTGCCGCCATGTGGTGCGGCTCCTTGTCGGAGCATGCCGCGGATAACGCGAAATCTCAGGTGCAGACTACACGCAAAGTCTATTAATATGCCTCGGAAAAAGTGAGGCAGGTTGTAGAGCGCATGCCATATCGAATCCAGGTGACAGACAGTTTCCGGTCGCGAAGCCGGAGGATTTGCCGTGTTTGAGCGAAGCTATTCTCTCGGATCGGTGAGCCGTGCCCTCGAGAGCGATATTCCGGCGCTGGCGCGGGACATGCGCGAGATCGATGTCATCGAGATCAGGAAATTCGCGGGCATCGGGCCGGAGGAAGCCCTCCAGATGTCGATCAGAGGCGCCAAGCTTGCCTACTGCCTGCGCGAGAAGGACGGCAATCCCATCTCGATCATCGGTGTAGGCTGGCTGCCCAATCCGCGCGCCGGAATCGCCTGGTTCCTGTCTTCGGACAAGATCGACAAGATCGGCCTGCTGTTTCTGCAGGAGACGCGGGCCGCGCTCGATGACTTCATGCAAGGGCACGACGTCATCTCCAACTACATCTACAGCCGCAACGAAAAAACCATCAAATGGCTGAAATGGATGGGGTTCGAGATTCTGTCCGAGACGACGACACCCCACAGCGACGGCGAATTGTTCTACGAGATGGCGCGTTTTCGCGATCCCGTCATCCGGGATCTCTATGTGAACCGGGATTGGAACAAGTACGCGCGGGCTCTCGGCTTTTCCTACGCCTCCGAACTGGTGGATCGGGACGAAGCGTCGGCCGACGCGGCCGCTACGGCGTGAATCGGGCCAGCCGCTCTATATCTTCCGGTTCGGGTGCACGCGGCGGCGAGACGATCATCGTCGCGTCGTGCTGGCCGGCCGGCCAGCGGCCGCTGAACACGGAGCGGTCGCTTTCCATGCGCACCCTGCCTTCTGCCAGCATGCGCAGCGCCATCGGGTAGATCTCATGCTCGGCCTTGAGCACCCGCGCGGCCAGCGTGTCCTCCGTGTCGTCGGGCAGCACGGGCACGGCGGCCTGAACGATTGACGGTCCGCAATCGGTCTCCGGGGTGACGAAATGTACGGTCGCGCCATGCAGGCGGACGCCCGCCTCGATGGCGCGGCGGTGGGTAGCGAGGCCCTTGAACAATGGCAGCAGGGCAGGGTGGATGTTGATCATGCGTCCGCGCCATTTCTCCACGAAAGGCGTGGTGAGCAGGCGCATATAGCCGGCAAGACAGACGATGTCGGCGTGAACGGCCGCAAGCACGGCGTCGATTGCCGCGTCGTGGGCCTCCTTGCTCGCGAAATCCTTGCGTTCGACGACATGGGTGGGAACGCTCCGCGCCCTGGCGATCGCCAGCCCCTGCACGTCCGGCCTGTCCGAAATGACCGCAACGATCTCTGCCGGAAAATCCCGTTCCGCAACGGCGTCTATCAGCCGGGCCATATTCGAGCCGCGACCGGAAATCAGGATAGCTGTGCGTTTGCGCTCTACCATGACTAAAGTCCCAGCCTGCCGCGATAGATGACTCCCGCGTCGCGTCGCGGTACGATACGGCCGATGGGCATCACCGTCTCGCCCGCCTCCTGAAGGACGGCGGCGACTTGCGCGGCCTGTCCTCCTGCCACGACGATCACCATGCCGATGCCGCAGTTGAAGGTGCGCATCATCTCGTTCGGCGCGACACCTCCGGTTTGCGCCAGCCATGAGAAGACGGGTGGAACCTCGATCGCGTCGAGGTCGATCTCGGCGGCGAAATCCTTCGGCAACACGCGCGGAATATTCTCCGGAAAGCCGCCGCCCGTGATGTGGGCAAGCGCCTTGATGCCGTGCGTGTTGCGGATCGCCTTGAGGACCGACTTCACATAGATGCGGGTCGGTTCGAGCAGCGCCTCGGCCAGCGTCAGGCCCGAAGCGAAAGGAGCCTTGTCTGACCAGCCAAGACCGGAAACCTCCACGATCTTGCGCACGAGCGAAAAGCCGTTGGAGTGCACGCCCGACGACGACAGGCCGAGCAGGACGTCACCTTCCGTGATGTCGTCCGTCGGCAGCAACTGGCCACGCTCCGCGGCGCCGACCGCGAAACCCGCGAGATCGTAGTCGCCTTCCCGATAAAGTCCCGGCATTTCGGCCGTCTCGCCGCCGATCAGTGCGCAGCCGGCCTGCCGGCAGCCTTCGGCGATGCCCTTGACGATCGCAACTCCCTGAACTGGATCGAGCTTGCCGGTGGCGAAATAGTCGAGGAAGAGCAGCGGCTCCGCGCCCTGAACGACAAGATCGTTTACGCACATGGCGACGAGGTCGATGCCGATCGTGTCGTGCCTGCCGGATTCGATGGCGATCACCAGTTTCGTGCCGACGCCGTCATTGGCCGCGACGAGGATAGGATCGAAAAAACCCGCCGCCTTGAGATCGAACAGGCCGCCGAAGCCGCCGATTTCGCCATCCGCGCCGGGGCGGCGCGTGGCGCGCACCAGCGGCTTGATCTGCTCGACCATCTGGTTGCCGGCGTCGATGTCGACGCCTGCCTTGGCGTAGGTCAGCCCGTTCTCGCGATCCTGCATGTCATCCGCCTCGATATCGGCCTTCGGCGCTATTCGCATGATAGCCGAAACGCCGCAAGGCGATCGGCGCGCCAAAGCCCCGGCCCCTTGCATGAACGCGGCGCGGCGACCATCTACCGGAAGCTGCTGCCGGGAGGAACTCGACGATTTGACGGTCGCGACACTGATCACGCTGCTGCGATTCCTGCTGGTGCCGGCCGTGGTGCTCGCGCTCCTGTCGAACCGCGTCGATCTCGCGCTGATCTGCTTCGTCGTCGCCGGCGTGTCGGATGCCGTCGACGGCATCGTTGCGAGGCGCTTCAACCAGCAATCGGAGCTAGGCGCCTATCTCGATCCGATGGCCGACAAGCTGTTGCTTGTATCGGTGTTCGTGGTTCTTGGCGCCATGCGCGAACTGCCGCTGTGGCTGGTGGTCATGGCCGTGGCTCGGGACGGTCTGATCATCGCCGGAGTGCTGCTGTCGAGCGTTATGTCGAAGCCCGTGGCCATGCAGCCGCTTTTCGTGTCGAAGGCCAACACCGCCGTGCAGATCGTTCTCGTCGCGCTCGTCCTTGCCGAATTGGCGCTTTCGATCAGCCTCGGTCCGGCCCGTATCATCCTGATATTCGGCTCCGGCCTCTTGACCGTCGCTTCGGCTGGCGCCTATCTCGTCGGCTGGCTGAGGCATATGAGCGGAAATGGCGACGACGCGACCTCCAACGCATGAAGCGGCCGAAGCCGCGACTGCCGCGACCTTTCGCCAGCAAATCCGCTTCTGGCTGATCGCGGCGGTCATACTTGGCCTTTTCCTCTACGTTTTCAGCGAGGTGCTGCTGCCTTTCGTGGCCGGCATGGTGCTCGCCTATTTCCTCGACCCCGTCGCCGACAGGCTTCAGGCACTCGGCCTTTCGCGAACGCTCGCGACGGTTATCATCGTGGTCGGCTTCGTTCTCTTTTTCCTCGTCGCGTTGATGATCGTCGTGCCGGTCCTGGCGTCTCAGCTCGCCGATTTCCTGGCACGCATGCCGGAATATCTCGGCCGCCTGCAGCATCTGATCACCAGCTTCAATCCCGATTGGCTTGAACGCCGCTTTGGCGTGAAGCCGGACGACCTCCGTGAGGGGATGAATTCGCTGCTGAGTTCGGGGGTCGGCTTCATCACCACCATCTTCCAGTCCATCTGGAGTTCGGGCGTGGCGCTGTTCAGCTTCGCCGGCCTCTTCGTGGTGACGCCGGTCGTCGCTTTCTACATGCTGCTCGACTGGGACAGAATGATCGCGGTGGTGGACAGCTGGGTGCCGCGCGACCACGTGCTGACCGTCCGCCAGATCGCCACCGACATCAATGCGGCGACCGCCGGATTCGTGCGCGGGCAGGGCACGCTCTGCCTCGTGCTCGGCATCATCTATGCCGTAGGCCTTACCGCGGTCGGCCTGAATTTCGGCATCCTGATAGGACTGTTCGCCGGCTTCATCAGCTTCATACCCTATGTCGGGTCGCTGGTCGGTCTTCTCCTGTCGGTGGGCGTAGCTTTTGTCCAGTTCTGGCCGGAATGGCAGTGGATCGTCGCCGTCGCATGCGTATTCTTCCTTGGCCAGTTCCTGGAAGGCAATATCCTTCAGCCGCGCCTCGTCGGCAAAAGCGTCGGCCTTCATCCGGTCTGGCTTATGTTTGCCCTGTTCGCATTCGGCGCCTTGTTCGGCTTCGTCGGCCTGCTCATCGCGGTGCCGGCTGCGGCGGCCGTCGCCGTGCTGGTCCGCTTCGCCATCTCGCGCTACCTCGAATCGCCGCTCTACAAGGGACACAGCGAGGTTGACGGCGTGGTGATCGAACCTCTGCCGCCAGTCCGCCGCAGGAGCAAGAAGGCGGGCCCGCCGCCTCCGCCATGACGCAGGATCGTTTGCAGCCCAGGCAGCTTCCGCTCGAACTCGGACATGCGCCGGCATTTTCGCGCGATGATCTGATCCTGTCCCGCACCAACGAGGCCGCGGTGGCTTTGATCGAACGCTGGCCGGACTGGCCTTCGCCAGTGGTTGTCCTCGCAGGCCCCACCGGTTCGGGGAAGTCGCATATCGCTGCGATCTGGAGGGAAGAAGCACGGGCAACCGCATTGGACGCCAGCGCGCTTGACGCCCTTGCCATCGAGGCGGCGCGCAGGGGACCGGTTCTGATCGACGACGTGGACGGCGGCGGGATCGACGAGGCCGGCTTGTTCCACCTGATCAACACGGTGCGTCAGGAGAGCGGGCATCTTCTGCTCTGTGCGCGGCAGTTTCCCGCCGCATGGGGCGTGACGCTTCCCGATCTCGCATCCCGGCTCAAGGCTGCCGCAACCGTCGAGATCGGTGAACCGGACGATGCGCTGCTATCGGGCGTCATCACCAAGCTCTTCGCCGACAGGCAGATCGAGGTCGAGCCGCATGTCGTGCAGTTCATCGTGCGGCGCATCGAGCGCTCGCTGTCGACCGCCATCAAGACCGTGGAGGCGCTCGACCGGGCCGCGCTGGAAACGAAGTCCCGTATTTCCCGGGCTCTTGCAGCGGACATCATCTCCGGAATGGAACGCACGGGGAACCAATCTCCGTGACAGGCGTTTCGGCTGGTGTTCAGCAGGAGGTCATTCCATGAAGAGTTTCATCGTCGCGGCTGTCGTTCTCGGGTCTGTGGCAATGCTCAGTGGGTGCAGCCAGACCGAGAAGGGCGCTGCGATCGGCGCTGTGGGTGGTGCGGCAGTCGGTGCAGCAGTCACCGGAAGCGCTGAAGGCGCCGCGGTCGGCGGCCTGATCGGCGGCACGGCGGGCGCCCTTATCGGCAACGCCAACGAACCGGGCAAGTGTTACTATCGCGGTCGCGACGGGCGGCGCTACATCGCCAACTGCTGATCTGCTTGCCGGCGATCGACCGGATGGTATTTGAAGCGCCGCGGATGGTCTCCGCGGCGCTTGTGCGCTGAATGGCTGCTGAGCCAATCCGCCGAAGTTGCCCACTCTGCCAAAATGTGAACAAGTGCCCTCCGCAAGACCATGCCGGACAGGGCGATGAAGGACTTCCATTCCCTCTACAGTCACGACTTCCTGCGCATCGCATCCTGCGTACCCCGCGCACAGGTGGCCGATCCTGAATTTGCCGTTGAGGAGACGTTGCGCCTCGCGCGGGAGGGCGATGCCGACCATGTCGGCCTCATGCTCTTCCCGGAACTCGGCATCTCCTCCTACGCGATAGACGACCTCTTTTTTCAGGACGCTCTTCTGGAGGCCGTGGAGCGTGCGCTCGCCGATCTCGCCAAGGCCTCCGAGCAGCTCTTTCCAGCGCTGGTGGTCGGTGCGCCGCTACGCCGCGACGGACGCCTCTACAACGCCGCCGTGGTGATCCATCGGGGCAAGATCCTCGGCGCGGTGCCGAAATCCTATCTGCCGAACTATCGCGAGTTTTACGAGCGACGGCACTTCACCGCCGGCGCCGATGTGGTCGGCCTGGAAATCACTATTGCCGGGAAGGTCGTGCCGTTCGGGACGGATCTCCTGTTCCGGTCGGAAGGTTCCGTTCCTTTCACGTTCCACGCCGAAATCTGCGAAGATATCTGGATACCGATCCCCCCTTCGACCCGGGCGGCAATGGCGGGCGCGGAGGTGCTGCTCAATCTGTCGGCCAGCAACATCACAATCGGCAAGGCGGACGCGCGCCGTCTTCTCTGCGCCAGCCAGTCGGCGCGGGTGATCTCGGCCTATGCCTATTCCGCGGCCGGGCCTGGCGAATCGACCACCGATCTCGCCTGGGACGGCCATGCCGCGATCTTCGAGAACGGCGATGCGCTTGGCGAAACCGAGCGTTTTCCGAAAAACGGCACATTCGTCACCGCCGACATCGATCTCGGCCGCTTGCGGCAGGAACGCATGCGCATGAACACCTTTGGCGACAGCGTGCAGCGGGAACTGGGTCCTGACCACGCGTTCCGCACGGTGATGTTCACGCTCGATCGTCCAGCCACGACCGTGCCGTTACGCCGGCGCGTCGAGCGGTTCCCCTATGTTCCTGCCGATCCGTCACGTCTGCGCGAGGATTGCTACGAGGCCTACAACATCCAGGTACAGGGTCTTGCCAAGCGCCTTGCCGCCACCGGCCTGAAACATCTGGTCATCGGGGTGTCTGGCGGGCTCGATTCGACGCAGGCGCTCATCGTCGCCGCACGCGCCATGGACCGGATCGGTCTCGACCGGAAGAATGTGCTGGCCTACACGCTGCCCGGTTTCGCCACCTCGGACAGCACGAAATCCAACGCATGGGCGCTGATGAACGCGCTCGGCGTCACCGGGGCGGAAATTGACATCAGGCCCACCGCCCGGCAGATGCTGGAAGACCTCGGTCACCCCTTCGCCAAGGGAGAGCCGGTCTATGACGTGACCTTCGAGAACGTGCAGGCCGGCCTGCGCACGGATTTCCTCTTCCGCCTCGCCAATCAGAAGGGCGGGCTGGTGGTCGGCACCGGCGACCTGTCGGAACTGGCGCTCGGCTGGTGCACGTTCGGCGTCGGCGATCACATGTCGCACTACAATGTCAACGGCTCGGTGTCGAAGACGCTTATCCAGCATCTGATCCGCTTCGTCGCGCGCTCGGGCGACGTGAGCGCGGAGACGGCGCGGATTCTCGATGCCATCCTTGCAACGGAAATCTCACCCGAGCTGGTTCCGGCAGACGCAACCGGCACAATCCAGTCCACGCAGTCGATTGTCGGTCCCTATGCGTTGCAGGATTTCAACCTGTTCTATCTCAGCCGCTACGGTTTCCGTCCGTCCAAGATCGCCTTCCTGTCGCATCATGCGTGGCATGATGTGGAAAGCGGTGTCTGGCCGGTCGATCTGCCGGCAGCCGACCGCCGCGCCTATTCGCTCGCTGAAATACGGGGCTGGCTGGAAGTGTTCCTGAAACGCTTCTTCACCAACCAGTTCAAGCGCTCGACACTGCCGAACGGCCCGAAGATCACCTCCGGCGGCTCGCTCTCGCCGCGCGGCGACTGGCGTGCGCCGTCCGACAGTTCTCCGAAAGTGTGGCTTGAGGAGCTGCGCCGGAACGTTCCCAAGGGCTGAGGCCGCGAAACCCCTGACGATCGGGCGCATTGACGAATGCGCCGCATTGCGCGATGGCTCAACTTAACGAGCAATCGCAGCCAAGGATAGACGCTGATGTCCGCGCGTATCTACAGCCCCGCAAAAACCGCCATGCAGTCCGGCAAGGCCAAGACCGGCCATTGGGTGTTGGAGTTCGATCCCGAGCAGCGCCGCAAGATCGATCCCCTGATGGGCTACACGACGTCCGGCGACATGAAGAGCCAGATCCGCCTCACTTTCGATACCCGGGAGGAAGCGATCGCCTATGCCACGCGCGAGGGCATAGCGTTCCGCGTGCAGGAGCCGAAGGAGGGCAAGCGCCGTCAGATTTCCTATTCCGACAATTTCCGGTATGACCGGAAAACGCCCTGGACGCACTGACCCGTCCCGGGTCCGACGGTCCCGTAGCTCAGCTGGATAGAGCAACAGCCTTCTAAGCTGTGGGTCGCAGGTTCGAGCCCTGCCGGGATCGCCATTTTACCCGAAACCGGATTATTGGTCGCGCACCGAGCTGATGAGTTCGTGGACGAAGCGCAGCTTGACGATGACAGGTTCGGACAGCACGAACGGATAGAAATCCCGCTGGCCCATGCTGCGGTTGATGCTGTTCATCGCCACCGTGACCGGCACCAGCGCCTCGACAAGTTGATCCATGGTCGCCGCGCGATAGGGCCGGAAGTCGAGTTCGGTCGACAGCACTTCGGAGTCGGCGGCGCGCGGCTTGATGCTGATGCCGAAGGCGCGCGCCGTTTCCAGCGCATCGACGATATGCGTGTAGTGCGCCCAGGTTTCGGCAAAATCCTCCCACGGATGCGCGACGGCATAGGCGCTGATAAAATTCACCTGCCAGCCGGGCAGGGGGCCTGTGTCGTAGTGCCGGCGAAGCGCCGCGTCATAGTCTTCCGTTTCATCGCCGAAGACGGCGCGGAAGGCATCCAGCCGGCCGCCGTCACGCACGAGCTTGTCCCAGTAGTAGTGGCCGATCTCGTGACGGAAATGGCCGAGCAGCGTGCGGTAGGGCTCGCCCATCTGGGTGCGGCGGAACTCGCGCTCGGCGTCGTCGGCCTCGGCTATGTTCATGGTGATGACGCCGTCGGCATGGCCGGTCAGCGGCTTGAAGATCGTGCCGTCGGGATTGTTCACATCGGCGACGAAGTCGAAGACCAGCCCGCCATTCGGGTCCTCGATGCGGTCGCGGATTGGCAGGCGCCATAGCATCAGCGAATAGAACAGATGCCGCTTCGCCGCCTCGAGCTTCGCCCAGTTGGCGTGATTGCCCGGGATGGAAAGGTCGGGGATCAGCCGGTTGTGACGGCAGGCCACGCACATACCGGAGGCGTGGCCATCGTCCACCAGCCAGTTGCAGACGTCGAGGTCGGCGTTGCCGCAGAAGAGATAGGAGCTTCCGGGCTCCGCCAGCGCCGTCCATCTCTCGCCGTCAGGGGCCACGGCCGTCATGGTGAATTTGGACGGCAGGTAGCCGAGCCTGTGGCCGCAATGGACGCAGGCGGAATTGATGAAATGAACGATGTTATGGCAATTCTGACACTCGAAGAGTCTCAAGGCGATCCCTCACGAAAACTGCGTTCGGCGAACTTTCGTCCGTCGGCGCGAAGCCGTCATCAACGCGCTTGCCGTGCGGCGGTTGCCCGGACGCCCGATTTCTTGCGCCGTGCGATGATACGCCTCAACCCAGCGGAATGACGTCCACCGACTGCTCCGTCTTCTGGTCGCCCGACGTCCAGAGAACGCCCTTGACCGGCGCGACATCGGAATAGTCGCGTCCGCGCGCGACGACGACATGGTCCTGCCCGACCAGAAGCGCGTTGGTCGGGTCGAACTCGATCCATCCGGCTTCCGATCCGCACCACGCCTGCACCCAGGCATGCATAGCGTCCGCACCCTCCAGACGGGGCTTTCCCTTCGGCGGTTCGGTGCGCAGGAAGCCGCTTACATAGCCGGCCGGCACGCCGATCTCGCGCAGGCAGGCGATCATGATGTGCGTGAAATCCTGGCAGACGCCCTTGCGCGCCGCGAACGCTTCTTCGAGCGGCGTGTCGACCGTGGTGGCGTCGCCGTCGTAGGCAAGGTCGGCGTGCAGCGCGAGATTGAGCGCCCGCACCGCCTCGAAAGTGCTCATTTCGGGTCTGACATGGGCATGCGCATAGTCCGCGATCGCAGTGCTCTGGCCCACCAGAGGCGATGCGCCGATGAAATGATGCGGCGAACGCGCATCGAGAGTGCGCACTGCAGCGACTTCGTCCGGCAACGCCGATAGAAGGGGCGAGAGATCGAATTCGCTGGCTTCGGCATAGCGTTCGACGCGCGCACGGACGGCGAATTCCACCCTGTCGTGGCTGTCGCCGAAAATCACTTCGGTCGTGCGGTTGCCGAAGAAATCGTAGCTATCCATGCGCTCCTTGGCGGCCGGTCTGGTGTCGAAGGAACCGACAATCAGCCGCTGCCCGGCAGAAGCGCCGTCCATCGGCATCAGGCGCAGAAGATGGCGTCCCCCATTGGCGGAGCGATCATATTCGGAGGCGATGGTGAGTTTGATTTCGTAGAGCATCGACCGTTCACAGCAGATAGGCGTCGGTCAGCAGGTCGGAAATTTCCATCAGCCGCCGGCCGTAGTCCCGAAGCTCGCGGATATCGACTTCCTCCGGGCGCTGCACGGCAAGATCGGTATGCAGGCGCAGCACCGCGCGCGAGAGAAGCGAAAGATGGCCGCCCTCTTCGGCCTGGGGAAGCCTCGCCACCTGGTCCCGGATCTCGGTCAGGTGATAAAGAACCGCGCGCGGGTTGAGCTCGTCGAGCGCCAGAAGATCGACCACCGTCGCGCGGGTCGTGTTCACGGCGTAACGGCGGCGGTGGGACATCGTGCTGTCGCCGACCTCGATGGCGAGGTCGAGCGAACCGCTGGGCGCCTTCCTGTCGGTCAGGCTGGCGAGTATCGCGCACATGGCGACGGCGCGTTCCAGCGAGCGGCCGATGCTGAGGAACCGCCAGCCGGTGAAGCGATACATGTTCTCGTGCACCAGACCGGAAAAGCCCGTGATCTTGCGCAGGAGCACGCCCATGGCGCGTGCATTGTCGTGACCGGGGGTCACCGTCCGCGCCAGCTTGGCGGCGGTATCGGCGAGATCGTTGAGCGCCATCCAGCCGTCGATCGAAAAACGGTCACGGATCTTGCCGGCGCTGATGAGCGCCGAAGCGAGATCGGCGCGCAGGGCGCCCGGAATGCTCTGCTCAGGGTCGATGCCGGATTGTTCCATCAAGGCGGCGAGATGGGCGATCAGCGGCGTTTCCGTGAACCCCGCCTCCGCCAGCCTGATATGATAGGCGCGCAGCAGCCTGAGCGTCCCCTCGGCGCGTTCCACATAGCGTCCGAGCCAGTACAAATTGTCGGCCGCGCGGCTCGGCAGGCTACCGTGTTGGGGCCGGACATAGGGAGCGGTCTCCTCGGGAAGCATCGTTTCCGGTTTCACCGGACTGTCGCTCACCACCCAGACGTCGGCCACCGAGCCGCCGCGCTGCATGGCCATGGCGCTCGGGTCCTGCGACTTGCCGATGCGTGCGAAGCCGCCCGGCATGACCTGCCAGCCTTCCGACGTACGGGCAAGGAAGATGCGCAGGCTCGCGGGACGGGGTGTCAGCGCTCCGTCGACCATGACGGGAGTCGTGGACAGGGTGACGGCCTCCTGCGCCACGATCAGGGCGCCGGCGCGATCGGACAGCGCTCCGATGGCACTGCCCGCCTCGTACGTCGTGACTGCCCCAAACTCGCGCGATGCGCCGTTCATACTGCCTGGCGAATTGGCGAAAGCCGACCCCAGGATCAGCCGATGCAGGTTGGCGGCCACTTCTGCCCGGGCGGATGCTGCGCCGCACCACCATGTGGCGATGTTCGGCATGGCAAGCGGCTCGCCGCGCAGATACTGCGCGATGCGGGGCATGAAGGCGAGGAAACCCGGCGTCTCCAGAACGCCGCTGCCCAGCGCGTTCACGAGCGAGACATTGCCGCGCCGCGCCGCGCCCATCAGGCCCGCGACGCCGAGTTTCGACGTGCCGTTGAGCTCCAGCGGGTCCGCATAGGCGGCATCGAGGCGCCGCCACAGGACGCTGATCGGATGATTGCCGGAAACCGTGCGCACCATCGCCTTGCCGTCGGCGACGGTGAGATCCTCGCCTTCGAGCAGCATGAGGCCGAGATAGCGCGCGATGTAGGCGTGCTCGTAATAGGTGTCATTGTGCTGTCCCGGCGTCAGGATGCCGACGCGACTGCCGTCTTCGGCGCGCATGTCGTTCAGCGCATCGCGGAACGCGCGGAAGAAGCCAGCGAGGCGCAGGATGCTGGCATCGGCATAGAATTCGCTGAAGACGCGCGACGTCGCCACGCGGTTCTCCAGCGCGAAGCCGGCGCCGGACGGTGCCTGCGTCCGATCCTGCAGCACCCACCAGCCGCCCTCCGGTCCGCGTCCGATGTCGAACGCGACGAAATTGAGGAAGTGGCCGCCGCGCGGCACGATGCCGACGGCGGGTCGAAGCCATTCCGGGTTGAGCGCGACCAGCGAGGGCGGCAAAAGCCCGTCCCGCACCAGCGCGTTGGGGCCGTAGAGATCGGCGGCCACCGCTTCCAGAATGTCCGCGCGCTGGATGAGCGCAGCCGAGATCGCCTGCCATTCGCTCTCGTGGATCAGGACCGGAAGATGACTCAGCGGCCATGCGCGCTCGGCGGAATCCTTCTGACCGTACTGACGGAAGAACACCCCGGCGTCATGTAGATACTCGTCGCCCCGCGCGAAACGCCGGGCAAGCTCGTCCGGTGAAAGGCGCGTCAGGTGGCGGATGAACGACCGCCAGACGGGGCGGATCGCGCCCTCGGCGGTCATCAGTTCGTCGGTTGCGCCCGCGAGCGGGCGATAATCGATGGACGGCCTGGCGCGATCGGCTTTGGAAAGGCCGCGTCCCGACATGGTCAGACTCCGATTGGCCGTCTGAGGTCGAGCGTCATCGGGAACTCGCGGCTCGCGATCTCCGGCATCGCCTCATAGGGCGCAGGCGTATGGCCCGACGGCTGGAAACGTGCAAGACGACGGGCCTCGGCCTCATTGCTGTTGACCGGAAAGGTCTCGTAGTTGCGCCCGCCCGGATGCGCGACGTGATAGACGCAGCCGCCGACTGCGCGGCCGCTCCATGTGTCGAAGATATCGAAGGTGAGCGGCGCGTCGATCGGCAGAACCGGATGCAGCGCCATGGCCGGCTGCCATGCCTTGAAACGCACGCCGGCGACCGACACGCCGTTGTCTCCGGTGGGCTGCAACGGCACGCGGCGCGTGTTGCAGGTCACGATATAGCGATCAGGCGTCGAGGCTGACAGCTTCACCTGGAGCCGCTCGACGGAACTGTCCGTATAGCGCACCGTGCCGCCAATGGCGCCTGTTTCGCCGAGAACGTGCCACGGCTCCAGCGCCTGCCTGAGCTCCAGATGCACGTCTTCGTAGGCGATCTCGCCGCAGAAGGGGAAACGGAACTCCGCCTGCGCCTCGAACCATTCGGAACGCAGGTCGAACCCGTACTGGCGAAGATCGGCAAGCACGTCGAGGAAATCCTGCCAGAGGAAATGCGGCAGCATGAAGCGGTCGTGCAGCGTCGTGCCCCAGCGGACGAGATCGCCGGTGATCGGCGCCTTCCACATGCGCGCGATCAGAGCGCGGATCAACACCTGCTGCGCAAGACTCATGCGCGGGTCCGGCGGCATTTCGAAACCGCGGAACTCCACCAGCCCGAGCCGCCCGGTCGGCCCATCCGGCGAGAACAGCTTGTCGATGCAGATTTCGGCGCGATGCGTGTTGCCGGTCACGTCTGTCAGCATGTTGCGCAGCAGGCGGTCGACCAGCCAGGGCAGGAGCGCGCCACCGTCGTCCGGCGGCGGGATCTGCGCCAGCGCCGTCTCCAGTTCATAAAGCGTGTCGTGACGCGCCTCGTCGATACGAGGGGCCTGGCTGGTGGGGCCGATGAAGAGACCCGAGAACAGGTAGGAGAGGCTCGGATGCCGCTGCCAGTGCAGGATGAGACTGCGCAGGAGATCTGGACGGCGCAGGAACGGGCTGTCGTTCGGCGTCTGGCCGCCGACCACGACGTGATTGCCGCCCCCCGTGCCGGTGTGGCGGCCGTCGATCATGAACTTGTCGGCGCCGAGGCGGCTCCGCCGCGCCTCTTCGTAGATCGCCTCGGTCGTGGCGACGCATTCGTCCCATGACGAGGCTGGATGGATGTTGACCTCGATCACCCCCGGATCGGGCGCGACGCGGATGACGTTGAGCCGGGGATCGTGCGGTGGCGTATATCCTTCGATATGAACCGGAATGCCGAGCGACGCCGCTGCCGTTTCCGCGGCCGCGATGAGTTCGAGATAGTCCTCGACGCGTTCGACCGGCGGCATGAACACGCAGAGCCGTCCGTCGCGCGGTTCGACGGCAAGCGCGGTGCGCACCGCGCTGCCCGCTTCGGTGATGATCTGCTCCGTCTGCACCTCGCCGGGTTCTGCCACCGCGAAGAAGGCCGCAAGCTGTGGCCGCTGGCCCGGCTCGGGCAGCGGACCGCGCTCTTCCGTCGGGTCCTGCGGGTGGATGTAGGGATAGCTGGATGCGGGCACGTAGGGCAGGGCCCCCAATGGCAGGCGAAAGCCGACCGGACTGTCACCCGGAGCGAGGAAGAGCTTTCCGCGCCGAAGTTTCCAGGCTTCGGAGTGCCAGCGCGATCCCTCGGCGCGCGCCTGCCAGCGCTGGATCGGCAGAACGTAGCCCGACGGCTTATCGAGGCCGCGCTCGAACACTCGTGCGAAGCGGTTGCGCTCCTCGGGGTCCTTGAGCTTGGAGTCTTCGGGCGTCACGTTTGCCGGAAGGTTGCCCTCACGCAGCATCCATTCCGCCGGGTCCTCATAGGCCGGTACGACGAAGTCCGCGTCGACGGCAAGCTTCTGAGCTATTGCCTGCAGAAGCTGTTTCGCCTGTCCGGCATCGGGTTTCGCGTCGCTGCTTTCCTGCGCCACAAGATCGGGATTTTGCCAGACCGGCTTGCCGTCGCGGCGCCAATAGAGCGAAAAGGTCCAGCGCGGCAGCGTCTCGCCCGGATACCACTTGCCCTGCCCATGGTGGAGAAAGCCGCCCGGTGCGAACCTCGCGCGCAGGCGCCGGATCAGCGTGTCGGCCAGAGCGCGTTTGGTGGGGCCTACAGCATCCGTGTTCCATTCGGGCGATTCGAAATCGTCGATCGACACGAAAGTCGGCTCGCCGCCCATGGTGAGCCGGACGTCCTTCTCTTTCAGCGATGTATCGACCTCATGGCCCAACGCATCGAGAGCCGCCCAGGATTCTTCTGAGAACGGCTTGGTGATGCGCGGGTGCTCCGCCACCCGATCCACCTTCATGTCGAAAGCGAAATCGACATTGGCGAAGCTTGCCATGCCCGAGATCGGCGCGGCGTTGCGATAATGCGGTGTCGCAGCCAGCGGAATGTGGCTTTCGCCGGTCAGCAGGCCCGATGTGGGATCGAGGCCGATCCAGCCGGCGCCGGGTATGTAGACCTCCGCCCATGCGTGCAAGTCTGTGAAATCGTGGTCCGTACCCTTGGGGCCGTCCAGCGCGATCAGGTCAGGCTTCAACTGGATCAGATAGCCGGAGACAAACCGCGCGGCGAAGCCGAAATGCCGAAGCGCCTGTACGAGGAGCCAGCTCGAGTCGCGGCATGAACCTGCCACGCGTTCCAGCGTCTCCTCCGGTGTCTGCACGCCGGGCTCCATGCGTATGACGTAGCTCACATGGCCGGCAATGCGCGCATTCAGGTTCACGACGAAATCGACGGTGCGGACACGCTCGCGGGGAACCGTATCAAGAAATCCCTTGAGCAGCGGCCCGGCAGGGTCGCATTGACGATAGATGGCAAGGTCCGACGCAATGTCCTCAGGATACTCGAACGGCCAGTACTCGGCCGCTTCCTCGACGAAGAAATCGAACGGATTGTAGACCGTCATATCGGCGACGAGTCCGACCTCGATCTTCAACTCGTTGACCGGTTCAGGGAAAACGAAACGCGCCAGCCAGTTGCCGTAGGGGTCCTGCTGATGGTTCACGAAATGATTTGTCGGCGTCACCGTCAGTGAGTGCGACAACACCGCCGTGCGGCTATGCGGGGCCGGGCGAAGACGGATGATCTGGGGGCCGAGCACGACCGGCCGGTCATAACGGTAGTGCGTGATGTGGCTGATCGCGGCTTTGATCGACATGCTCTACCGGGTGGCTCCTGATATCCGCGCTTTCGAGGAGCTTGGCCCCCGCGTTGCACTGCACCATAGAAAGCGGACGACCGCCAGCATTTTCCTCCCGCGATTGTCGGAACTGATCATCCGACCGATCGCGATGGACGAGCTTTCACTGGACGCACAGAACGGGCTCTCAGATGATGCCGTGCTGTCTTAGAAGCGCCTCTTCATCGCCTGACACCCACCCGAAGACCTTTGGTTCCCCATTCAGCTTCTGGACGAGATAGTGAACATCGAAATCTATCGCCGCGTCCGGCTGGCCCTTGCGAGCGTAGGTCGCCGTCCAGGCGACATGGGCCACGCAATGCAGTTCGTCTACTGGTGAGATGCGGACATTGCGTATCCGCATTTCCTTCATTCCCATCGCCCGATAGCGCGCATAACCTTGCGCCATGATCTGCTTGAGCTGATCGTCGTTCTTGCCGGTCTTAACCCCGGCGGGCGAGGCTGCAACGAACTCGGAAGCATACAGCGTTGCGACTTCGTCCATGTCCGCGTCGCCGTCGAGCGATCGCTTGAAAACGCTCGCGTATCGTTCGAAAAACTGTCTCACGCCGGCTTCCATTGTCCGCTCTCCAGATGCGGCCATGGCACCTATGGTGCGCAGGCCGAAATTCAAATCGAGATGCTGCCCTTTTGCGTGGCGCTTTGCGGAGCAATGCACTAACACTCCACCGCCGAGAAGACAGAATGTTCGCGGGAGGGCGATTGGACGTGAGCAGCGCAGGGCAGGGTACTGGCGGTTTTGCGGCGTTGGATCTGGCGACGTTGGGCAAGCGCCTGGAGAGCATTCCGGAAGTCGCCGAAAAAGTCGGGCCGGACAGCGCGAGATGGAAGATTCGCGAGGTCGGCGACGGCAATCTGAACCTCGTCTTCATCGTGGAAGGACCGAAGGGCGCCGTCGTCGCCAAGCAGGCGCTGCCCTATGTGCGGCTGGTGGGCGAAAGCTGGCCCCTGCCGCTCAAGCGCTCATTCTTCGAGTATCACGCACTGACGCGGCAGGAGCGTCGCGCGGGAGCCGGCACCGTGCCCGCAATCTACCATTTCGACGAGGCGCAGGCGCTGATCGTGATGGAGTATCTGTCGCCGCATGTCATCCTGCGCCGCAGGCTGATCGAGGGGGCGATTCTGCCGAAGATCGGCCGCGACCTCGGCCTTTTCTGCGCTCGAACCCTGTTCCGAGGCTCGGACCTCTCCATGCCGACACGCGAGCGCAAGCAGGATGTCGCTCTGTTTTGCGACAATGTCGAGCTCTGCGACATCACCGAAAATCTCGTCTTCACCGATCCTTATTTCGAGGCCACGCTGAACCGGCATACCAGCCCGCAACTCGACCCGATCGTGGCGGAACTGCGGGCCGACCGCGATCTCAAGGTCGAGGCGCAGCGGCTGAAGCATCTGTTCGCGGCCAAGGCCGAGACGCTGTTGCACGGCGACCTGCATACCGGCTCGGTGATGGTGATCGAGACCGATACGCGTGTGATCGACCCGGAGTTCGCCTTCTACGGTCCGATCGCCTTCGACGTCGGCATGCTGCTTGCCAATTTCTGGATGAGTTTCTTTTCGCAGAAGGGACACGAGAAGAATGGCGATCGTGCCGAGATGCGCGAATGGCTTCTCGGGGTCGCGGACGAGATTTGGTCGGTCTTCCGCGCCGAATTCGCGCATCTGTGGCGCACAGAGCGCAAGGGCATCCTCTACGCCAGCAGCATCTTCGAGGATCGCGGCGACCCGCTTGGATCGGAGCAGGCCCTCAACACGGTGCTCGCCGAAATCTGGCCCGATCTGCTTGGCTTCGCCGGTGTCGAGTGCCACCGGCGCATCCTCGGCCTCGCTCATAACGCCGATTTCGAGACCATCGAGGACCTTGAACTGCGCGCCGGCTGCGAACGCCCGGCCTTGATCTTCGGGCGTCAGCTTGCCGTCAACCGCAGGCGAATCCACTCGATGGACGAGGTGAACGAGATGGCCCGGATCATCGCCAGCGATGCGTCATAACGCTGCGCGCGACCTCCCTCGAGGGGAGGTCTGGCGGCAGTTTATTCCCTCGCGCTCTCCCTGAGCTTCTGCGCGTAGACGTTGATCACCAGCGCCGCCAGCAGGATCAGGCCGCGGATGAGGATCTTCAGGAAGCTGTCGATCTGGATATGATCGAGCCCGTTGTTGAGCACGCCGAGCACCAGCAGGCCGATGATCGTGTTGCCGATGCCGCCGCGTCCGCCGAACAGGCTGGTGCCGCCCACCACCACCGCCGCGATGGCGTCGAGCAGGAACGTGTCGAACTGGTTCTGCTGGGCCGAGCCGAAATAGGCGACGCCGAGCATGCCCGCGATGCCGGAGCACATGGCCGCAATGATCATCACGGCCGCGATGATCATCTTGACGTTGACGCCGGAATATTCCGCCGCCTCGCGGTTGCCGCCCACCATGTAGACGTAGCGCCCGAACCGCGTGTAGGTCAGCACGAGATGGCCGACCAGCAGGAAGATGAGGCAGATCACGATCGTCCACTTGATGCCGAAGATCGTGCCGGAGCCGAGCGTCGTGATGATCTCGGGATAGTTGTAGGCGATCTGGCCGCGGACCAGCATGGCCGAGATGCCGTTGGCGATCTGCATCATCGCAAGCGTCATGATGAATGACGGGATGCCGATGCCGACGACCCCGAATGCGGTGACAAGCCCCAATGTGAAGCAGGCCGCCAAAGTCAGGATGATGGCGATCCAGCCTTGCACCGGCAGGTTGGCGATGTTCACATATTCGGGCTGAATCGTGAAATATGCCACCAGGATGCCGATAGCGTTGGCGATGGCCGCGACCGACAGATCGATCTCCGCCGTCAGAATGACGAATGTCAGGCCGACGGCGATGATGCCGGTGATCGACGCCTGGCTGAGGATGTTCATCATGTTGTCGACCGTGCGAAAGCTGGGCGCCTGCGCGGAGAAGAAGATGATAAGCACGATCAGCGTGAAGACAGGCGCGATGTTGCGCATCTGCTCCGCCATGAACCGCTTCACATCGAAGGGCCGTGCGGCTTCGGTCACCGTGCTCATTGCATCTCCCCGATACCCGGATGTTGTGCTGCCGGATCACGCTGCATCGAGCAGATCCGCCTTTTCCAGCCGCCCGCTGGTGAATTCCTTCGCCACCGTCCCGCGCTTCAGCACCGTCACCCGGTCCGCCAGTGTCAGGATGGTTTCAGGCTCCGTCGAGAGGACCAGGATCGCGACGCCCTTGTCGCGCAGCGACTTGACGATCCGGATCACGTCCTCCTTGGCGCCGACATCCATGCCGCGCGTCGGTTCCGACAGGATCAGCACCTTCGGAAGATGCGTGAGCCATTTTGCCAGCGCCACCTTCTGCTGGTTGCCGCCCGAAAGGTTGCCAAGCGCGATATCCGTCTTCGGCGGGCGGATCTGCAGGTCCTTTATGTGGATCTCCGTGATCTCGCGTTCCCGCTTCGGTTTCAGCAGTACGCGATGAATGCGCCCTAGAATGGCGATCGACGCATTCTTGAATACGGGCTCTGTGCGGAACAGCATCATGCCGCGATTCTCCGGCACGTAGGCGATGCCGGCGCGGCGCGCCGCCGCGGTGGAGCGCAAGCGTACGGGCTTTCCGTCCAGAAGGATGGACCCGCCGGTGAGGCTGCCCTTGCCGAACAGCGCGCGCGAAAGCTCCACCTGGCCGCATCCCATGAAGCCGTAGACGCCGGTGATTTCGCCAGCGCGCAGCTTCAGCGAAATATCCTTCATCATGATGCCGTCGCTGAGGTCGCGCGCTTCCAGCACGACGTGGCGCGAATCGTCGCCGGTGAGCTCGGTGAATTCCCCCATATGCATTTCAGCCGTGCCGCGGCCGATCATATGCGAGATGACGCTGTCCTTGGTCAGCGCGGAGGTGTTTTCGGTAATTACCTTGCGCCCGTTCCGGAACACGGTGATACGGTCGGAAATTTCCAGCACGTCGTCGAGGAAGTGCGAGATGAAGACGATGGTCCGGCCCTGATTGCGCAGTCTGCGCAGTGCGTCGAACAGCCTTTTCACTTCGGGTGGCGACAGGGCGGAGGTCGGCTCGTCAAGGATGATGATCCGTGCGCCTGAAAAGAGCACCCGGGAAAGTTCGATCAGCTGCTGAAGGCCGACCGGCAGGCTGCCCATGCGTGTGTTCGGGTCGATATCGAGGCCGAGGCTCGCCAGTTGCGCCTTGGCCTCGCGCTTCATACGGCGCCAATCGATCACGCCGCCGGCCATCATCGGCTGCACGCCGAGGAACACATTTTCGGCGACCGTCAGGTCGGGAATTATGGAAAGCTCCTGGTGGACCATGCCGATGCCGGCGGCCAGCGCATCCGCCGGCGAGCGCAGGTGAACCGGCTTGCCGTCGACGCGCATCTCGCCTTCGAAGCCGTGATAAACGCCCGCGATGATCTTCATCATCGTCGACTTGCCGGCGCCATTCTCGCCAACCAGTCCGTGGATTTCCCCCGGAATCAGGTCGAAATCGACTTCGCGCAACGCCTGCACGCCGCCGAATGTCTTTGTCACGCCGATCATCTGAAGGACGGGCGTATCTGCGATCGAATTGGCCGGAGGGTTGTTATGCCCTCCGGCCGTTATGGTATTTGCGTCAGCCAAGTGTGCGGCCGATCAAATCAGGAAATTCTTCTGCAGCCAGAGATGGCCGGGAGCTGTTTCCTGCGTGATGACCGGACCATCGGCCCAGATGTAGTTGGGGATGCCGCCGGCGCCGGTTTTCTCGCCGCCTTGGACTGCGGCAACGCCCGCTGCGACCGCCCAGCCATGGATGCGGCAGGACGGGTTGCGAACAGTGGCCACCATCGTGCCGTCGAGAACGGCGTTCACGGCAGGCGGCATGGCGTCGACGCCGCCGATGAAGATGCCCTCGCGGCCCTTCGCCTTCATGACGTTGTGCGCGGCGAGCGCCATGTCGTCATTGTGGAAGAACGCACCGGCGATATCGGGATACTTCGTCAGCAGCGATTCCCAGATACGCGCCACCTTGGTGACGTCCCAGTCGGCAGGCTGCTCGTCGACGACCTTCACGTCGGGGAAGTTGGCGACGACTTCCTTGAAACCCTTGGCACGACCCTGGGCACCGGTGTGGCCCAGCGCACCCTGAGTCATCACGACGTTGCCCTTGCCGCCAATCTTCTTCATCAGTTCATTCGTCACCACCGAACCCATGAAAACGTTGTCCGGGGCGATGAAGGTATGCAGCGCGAGCTGGCCTTCCGGCGCCATCATCGTGTCCATGGCGATCACGGGCGTGCCTGCGTCGATCATCTTCTTCACCGGGTCGTTCAGCGTTCCGATGCCGAAGGTCTGGATGGCGACAAAGTCCCACTTCTGGGTGGCCATGTTGTCGATGGCGGCGCGTTGTTTTGGTGCAGCGAGTTCACCGTCGAACCAGGTGATCTCCACGTTCATCAGCTTGCCCCAGGCCTCGGCCGTCTGCTTGCCCTGGGCGCACCAAGTCGCCTGCAGGCCGGCATTGCTGAAGGCTGCCTTCATCGGCTTGCCCGAAGGTTTCAGCTCCTGGGCCATGGCCGGGCTGAATCCGGCGGAGCCAAGCAGCGCACCGGCCAGCGCGGTCGTGCCGATTGCTTTGAAAATATCGCGACGCGTCCTAGACTCTTCGATCAGATCATCGAGCATATTCATCCTCCCAATGGCCGGCGACTCGCACCGGAAAAGTTTCCTTCCTGAGGTCCGACTCGAGAAAGGGCGTCCTCCCGTTCACCCTGCCGGCTCCCCAAGCACCCGAACGATAGGCGTTAAAACGGTTGAACGTCAACACGATCGGAAGCATTTGTCAGACAAAAAAACATCCACCTTGCAAAGCGCCGGCGAATGCCACCTCCGGTCTGCGATTTTCATACGGAACTGCTTGGTTCCTTTGAGGAAAACACTCTGCCCAAAAAAGCAGCGACCCGCGCGATTGCACGCGCGGGTCGCTTTTTCGTGAGTGTTGATTGGTGTTTCGCAGCCTAGAAGAAGCTCTTGCCGCGCTGCCACCAGCCGCCCTTTTTGGGCTTGGCTTCCGCTTCCGGCTCCGTGGCGGCCGGCGAAGAAACAGCCTCTGCCGGTGGCGTCTCCACGACAACCTGTTCTGCCGCGACGGATTCTTCTTCGGCCGGCACGCTGGCATCGTTGAAGGTCTCCGCGGCTGCCGGGGTCTCAGCCACGGCTTCGGTCGCCTCCGTCTTCTTGCGGCTTGCGCGCGGCTTTCGGGCGGGCTTCTCTGTCGCCACGCCATCCGCCGCATCCGACTTGCGCGCGCGAGGCTTCCGTTTCGGCTTTTCAACGACAGGTTCCGCAATCGCCTCCACGGGTTCGACGGTCTCCACAGGCAGATCGACTTCGGAAGTCGAAGGCTCCGAACCCGCCTCTACCGCCTCCTGGGCGTCGAAATCGGAGATGGCTTCGGCTGGCGCCGCAGCCAGATCTCTGCCATCGGCGGATTCCGCGTCGGCTCCGTTGTCGTCCGCTCCTTCCGCACCGTCTTCACGGCGGTTGCGCTTGCCGCCGCGCTTGCCGCGCCGCCGCTTCTTGCGCTCGCTTTCCGAGGTCGCGGATTGCTCGGCTGTAACGACGACATCGTTCCCCCACGCCTCATCGTCGGAGCCGTCTTCGCCATCCGTATCGTCTACGCCGGCAACAGCATCGGCGTCGTCTGACGCTGCCTGTTCGGCAGGCGAGCGATGTTCGTCGTCACGGTCACGACCGCCGCGACGACGCCGGCGGCGCCGCTTCTTGCGGTCGCGATTATGCTCGCCGTCATGGGCATGCTGGCCGTCGCTCCGCTCGTTGCGCTGCGCCGGCTTGCCGTCGTTCTCGAGTTCCGAATCGTCTTCCTCGACGATCTCGTCCTCGATGAGATCGGGCTCTTCGTAGGCCGGCGCGGGCAGGCTGGCCGGTTCGACGAAATCGGCAGGCTTCTCCGCGATTGCGCCACGCAGGATCGCATAATGCTGGGAGCCGAGCGTTTCATCGACCTCGATGGTGACCGTCAAGGCGAAACGACGCTCCAGTTCCGCCAGCGTGCTGCGCTTGTGATTGAGCACATAGAGCGCGGTCGCCGTCGGCGTGCGGACGATCAGATGATGATGCGAATCCTTGAGCAGCGATTCTTCGATGGCGCGCACCACCATCAGCGCGACGGAGGAGTCCGAACGCACATGACCGGTTCCGCCGCAATGCGGGCAGGGCTTCATGGTCGATTCGAGCACCGATGCGCGGATGCGCTGGCGGCTCATCTCCATCAGGCCGAAATGCGATATCCGGCCGACCTGGATTCGTGCCCGGTCGTTTTTCAGATGATCCTTCAGCCGCTTCTCGACCGCCCGGTTGTTCCGGTTCTCCTCCATGTCGATGAAGTCGATGACGATCAGGCCGGCGAGGTCGCGCAGCCTGAGCTGGCGCGCCACTTCCTCCGCCGCTTCCAGATTGGTCTGGAGCGCGGTGTCCTCGATCGAGTGCTCCTTGGTCGAGCGCCCCGAGTTCACATCGATCGAAACCAGCGCTTCGGTCTGGTTGATGATGATGTAGCCGCCGCTCTTCAGCGTCACCTGAGGCTGGAGCATCTTGTCGAGCTGTGCTTCGATGCCGTTGCGGGCGAAGATCGGCGTGGTGTCGCGATAGGGCTGAACCACTTTTGCGTGGCTGGGCATCAGCATGCGCATGAAGTCCTTTGCCTCGCGATAGCCTTCGTCGCCGGCAACCAGGATTTCGCTGATGTCCTTGTTGTAGAGGTCGCGCACGGAGCGCTTGATCAGCGAGCCTTCCTCGTAGACGAGGGCAGGGGCGGTGGATTGCAGCGTCAGATTGCGGACATTCTCCCACAGCCGCATCAGATATTCGTAGTCGCGCTTGATTTCGGCCTTGGTGCGGTTCTCGCCGGCCGTGCGCAGGATCACGCCCATGCCTTCTGGCACTTCGAGATCCTTCACAACGTCCTTAAGGCGCTTGCGATCCTGCGCATTGGTGATCTTGCGCGAGATGCCGCCGCCGCGCGCGGTGTTCGGCATCAGCACGGAATACCGGCCGGCAAGCGACAGGTAGGTGGTCATCGCGGCGCCCTTGTTGCCGCGTTCCTCCTTTACGACCTGAACCAGCAGGATTTGCCGGCGCTTGATGACTTCCTGGATCTTGTACTGGCGGCGGAGCGGCTTGCGGCGCGCGCGCACTTCCTCGAGCGCATCCTCGGCGCCGACCGATTCGATTTCGCCTTCCTCGGCCGAAGAATTGCGGATTTCCTCGACTGTGCCCCGATCTTGGCTATCGTCCGAGGTCGCTTCCGCGACCGGTTCCGAAATCAGGTCGCCTTCGATCGATGCAGCCAGAGGGCGACCGCTTCCGGCGGGGTCCTCGTCATCGTCTGCGGTGTCGGATTCGGTCGATGCGCCGGCGTCGTCGGAAACGTCGACGGCTTCCGCAGCCGCGCCGTTTTCCTCCTCGGTCCCGTAGGAGCCGGTCGATTCGCCGAGGGTTTCGACGATCTCGACCTCGTCCAGCTCGACCAGGGAGCCGCCGCTTTCGCCCTCGGATTCGGCCTGGTGCTGATCCTCGGCGCCGCGGGCCGACTGTCCGTTCCTGCCCCGGGCCCGGCGCTTCCGCCGCCCGCGGCGATCATTGCGATCGCCGTTTCCGTCTTCCTCGTCCTCGTCGTCATCATCTTCGGCGCGGGCCTGCGCTGCTTCCGCCTTCAGGAGTGCCTGACGGTCGGCGACGGGGATCTGGTAGTAATCGGGATGAATCTCGCTGAAGGCGAGAAAACCGTGACGGTTCCCGCCATATTCCACGAAAGCTGCCTGAAGCGATGGCTCCACCCGCGTCACGCGGGCCAGGTAGATGTTTCCTCTGAGCTGCTTCTTGTCCTGGGATTCGAAATCGAATTCTTCGATACGGTTACCGCGTACGACGACGACGCGCGTTTCCTCCGGGTGGGAGGCGTCGATAAGCATTTTGTTGGGCATTATTCATTGTCTCCCCGGCGTCCGCGAGTTCTCTCCGGGAGAATCTTGGGAAACCCGCTGGTAAAGCGCCGGACCAAATTGCGTCCGCCGGTCGCAGTTCACCCCGCGCCACAAGCATGCTGCCGGCGTCGCGCCGATTGGCGTCGGGCCGGGCTGCCATGCTGGGATGTGCGCTGAGAGTCATCGCGTATCCTTGCGGACAATTTCAACTAAGGCCCGGCGTGGCCGGACCAGCTCGTGCTCACGAAGAGCCGGCGCGAAACATACGTTCCGGCCGTTTTCCTTAACATCAAGGTTCCGCGTCACCGGAACGCCTTGAAGAAATCTTTCGGGTCTACGCGCCGCGCCTGCCGCATCCGTGACGGGAACCGCCGCTTCCTCACCTTCACCACAATCCTGAGTGTAGGCGGACACGTGCGAGAGCATTGCAGTGATCCAGTGTCGCTTTTATGATTTGCCGGCATTCATGGCAACCCAAAATCGGCTGGCTCGGTCGAGCTGGCTTCCTTTACGGAAGGCGCCCGCGAAAAGGCTTGGTTAACCTTACGAAGCTACCAATCGTTAATCGCTTGGCGGCCGGCGCATTTCGCAAGGCCAAGGGGTCTGCCGGCGGAACGGCGCAGTTCGGCTTTTATGTGGGAATGATCTTGTCGAAAGGGAAGTGCACGGACGGTCTTCCCGCCAGCAGGCTGCTTCTGGCGTTTGTCCTGTTTGCGACGTGGCTGCTCGCCGCGATGGGGCCTGCCGGGGCGGACACGCTGACGGCGACGGCGTTTCGCGTGGCCGGCGACGCGAACCATGTGCGCATCGTCATGGAATTCGACAGCGAGCCCGAGCCGCGCTGGTTCATGCTGCGTGCGCCGCACCGGCTGGTCGTCGATCTGCCGCGTACCGAATTCCGGCTCGACCCGACCGACCTCAAATCGCGCGGACTGCTGGCGAATGTGCGACTGGGCCATGTGGACGAAACGTCTTCGCGCCTGCTGGTGGCGGCGAAAGGACCTTTTGCTATAGACAAGGTCGATATCCTGAAAAACGAGGATGCGCCCGGCTATCGCCTCGCCATCGATCTCTCGTCCACCTCGGAGACCGCCTTCGAGCAGGCGCTCGCCGACCAGGCCCTGACCACGGCGTCCAGCCAGGCGACGCCGAAGACCGACCGGGTCAAGGATGTGCACAAGCCATTCGTCGTGGTCATAGATCCCGGTCACGGCGGGATCGACGGCGGCGCGAAAGGCACGAGCGGCGCCGTGGAGAAGGAGGTCACGCTGGCTTTTGCACGCGAACTGCGTGACTTGCTGGCGGCGACCGGCAAATATCAGGTTTCTATGACGCGCGACGGCGACGAGTTCCTGCGCCTCGACGACCGCGTCCGGATCGCGCGCGAACGAGGCGCCGATCTGCTGGTCTCGATCCATGCCGACACGATCAGCGTAAAGGGGCTGCGCGGCGCCACCGTCTACACCGTCTCGGACAAGGCGTCCGACCCCGAGGCCGAAGCGCTGGCCATTCGCGAAAACCTCGCGGATCAGGTTGCCGGCATCGACATCCAGGACGCCGACACGGAGGTTGCCGACATACTGGTCGATCTCATCCGCCGCGAAACGCACAGCTTCTCAATCCGGTTCGCACGCACTTTGGTCGGCGAGCTTTCGAATTCCATCGGCGTCATCAACAATCCGCATCGCTTTGCCGGATTCAAGGTGCTAAAGGCGCCCGACGTACCTTCGGTGCTGGTCGAATTGGGTTATCTTTCGAACCCCAAGGATGAGCAGCTCATGCAGGATGCGGGTTGGCGCAGGAAGGCGGCGGAAAGCATCGCCAAGGCGGTCGCGGATTTCGCCGGGGCCCGCGCCGGTGCTGGCGGATGAAGGCTCTGCGCGGCGGCATGACCGTTGCCTTGCGGGCACACCTTCGCAAATGTTCGCCTTTTGGACGGGCAAAGTGCCCGTTGCCGCATTTTGCACACATGGGCGGACGATGGATGGACATATTGAAGTCGCAATCTGAGGCGCGGGAAGCTCTCCGCTCCGGCAAGCGGCCGGGCGGGATTGCGGAATACGGACTGGAGCGGGCATGATCAGGCTGATCGGCTATTTCTTCGGCATCGGCGTCGCGCTGGCGCTGTTGGCGGCCGCCGGCGTCGCGGCCTATGTCGGCCATCTGACCAAGGACCTTCCCGACTACGAGGTGCTGGCCAATTACGAGCCGCCGGTCACCACCCGCATTCATGCCGCCGATGGCGAACTGATGGGCGAATTCGCGCGCCAGCGCCGCCTTTATCTGCCGATCCAGGCAATCCCGGATCGCGTCAAGGCAGCCTTCCTGTCGGCTGAGGACAAGAATTTCTACAAGCATCCCGGCGTCGATTTCGAGGGTATCGTCCGCGCCGCGCTCGTCTATGCGAAGGGCGGGCCGATGCAGGGCGGCTCGACCATTACGCAGCAGGTGGCGAAGAACTTCCTGCTCACCAACGAACGGTCGCTGGAGCGCAAGATCAAGGAGGCGGTGCTCTCCTTCCGCATCGAGCAGGCCTATTCCAAGGACCGTATCCTCGAACTCTATCTCAACGAGATCTTCTTCGGCCTCGGCGCCTACGGCATCGCCGGCGCGGCGCTGACCTATTTCGACAAGTCGGTCAACGAACTGACCGTGGCTGAGGCCGCCTATCTCGCGGCCTTGCCGAAGGGGCCGTCGAACTACCATCCGTTCCGCTATGAGGAGCGCGCCATCGAGCGCCGCAACTGGGTCATCGACCAGATGGTCGAGAACGGGTACGTGACCAAGGAAGAGGGCGACAAGGCCAAGGCCAGCCCGCTCGGCGTCTCGCCCCGCCGCAACGGCACCTATCTCTTTGCCGGGGAGTATTTCACCGAGGAGGTGCGCCGCGAGATCATTTCCCGCTACGGCGAGGATGCTCTCTACGAGGGCGGCCTGTCCGTCCGCACTACGCTCGATCCAAAGATGCAGCTCATGGCCCGCAAGGCGCTGCATGCCGGCCTGGTCAAGTTCGACCGCCTGCGCGGCTACCGCGGGCCCAAGCAGCACGTAGATATTTCCGGCGACTGGGGCGAGGCTGTCGGCGAGGTGAAGGGCCTCTCCGATATCCCGGAATGGCGTCTGGCAGTGGTGCTGGACGGCTCCGATTCGAGCCTTTCGATCGGACTCCAGCCGGCGCGGCTCGCCTCCGGCGCGCTGGAGGAGAAGCGCGAGACCGGCACCATCTCCGCCGAGGACATGGGCTGGGCCATGCGTCACGTCGTCGACGGCAAGCGCGTCAAGGCGAAGTCGCCTGCCGATGTGCTGAAGCCCGGCGACGTCGTTTTCGTGGAGAAAAAGGAAGGCTCCGACAACGCCTACGAATTGCGGCAGCCGCCGGAAGTGTCGGGCGGCATGGTGGCGATGGACCCGCATACGGGCCGCGTGCTCGCCATGGTCGGCGGCTTCTCCTATGCCGAATCGGAATTCAACCGCGCCACGCAGGCGATGCGGCAGCCGGGTTCGTCGTTCAAGCCGATCGTCTACGCCGCCGCGCTGGACAATGGCTATACGCCGGCTTCGGTCATCATGGACGGCCCGATCACCATCACCTCGGGCGGACAGAGCTGGACGCCGAAGAACTATGACGGGAAGGCCGCCGGTCCGTCGACGCTGCGCAACGGCATCGAGCGTTCGCGCAACCTGATGACGGTGCGTCTCGCCAACGACATGGGCATGAAGATCGTCGCCGAATATGCGGAGCGCTTCGGCGTCTACGATCATCTTGCGCCTTATCTGCCGATGGCGCTGGGTTCCGGCGAGACGACCGTGATGCGCATGGTGTCGGCCTATTCGATCATGGCCAATGGCGGCCGGCAGATCAAACCGTCCATGATCGACCGTATCCAGGATCGCTATGGCAAGACCGTGTTCAAGCATGACGAGCGCGGCTGCGAAGGCTGCGTCGCGACCGAATGGACGGGACAGGCGGAGCCTGAACTGATCGACAATTCCGAGCAGGTGCTCGATCCGATGACCGCGTACCAGATCACGTCGATGATGGAAGGCGTGGTGCAGCGCGGCACGGCGGTGACCATCTCCGAACTCGGCCGCCCGATCGCCGGCAAGACCGGCACGACCAACGACGAGAAGGACGCGTGGTTCGTGGGCTACACGCCGAACCTCGTGGTCGGTCTCTACATGGGCTACGACAAGCCGCAGAACCTTGGCAAGGGCGCCACCGGCGGCGGTCTGGCGGCTCCGATCTTCAAGGAGTTCATGGCCGATGCGCTCAAGGATACGCCGGTCGTGGACTTCAAGGTGCCGGAAGGCATGAAGCTGATCTCGATCAACCGTAAGACCGGCATGCGCGCCGGCGAAGGCGAGGGCGGCACGATCGTCGAGGCCTTCAAGCCCGGCACAGGTCCGGCCGACAGCTACTGGGTGATCGGCATGGAAGGCGAGGGCACCACCACCGGCGAAATCTCCTCGGAAGCTCGCAAGGCGGTCACGGAATCGCCGGGCGGCCTCTACTAGGCGAAAGCCCGCGTAAACCGTGAATGGGCCGGCAATGCCGGTCCATTTTGCTTTACAGCCCGATGCCGGCTCCCTATGTTCCGCGCCGATCGAAGGCCCGCGTCGTCCGACGCGCCGTAAATTCAGGACATCGTTAGGAAATGCGCACCGAAACCGAGAATCTGGTCGACGAAATCAAGCAGGCCATCGCCCTGCTGAGGAGGCATCTTTGACTGGGACCAGGCGCTGAAGCGACTGGACTATCTCAACATGCGCGCGGAAGACCCCGCGTTGTGGAACGATCCGCAGGAAGCGCAGAAGCTTATGCGCGAGCGGCAGACACTTGAAGACAACACCAAATTTATCAAAGGGTTGTCGCGGTCGCTCAACGACAATATCGAACTCATCGAACTCGGCGAGGCCGAAGGCGATGAAGGCATCGTTTCGGAAGCCGAGGCGGCCATCCGTTCACTGTCGGGCGAGATCAAGGCTCGTCAGGTCGAGACAATGCTCTCTGGCGAGGCCGACGCCAACGACACCTATCTCGAAGTCCACGCTGGCGCCGGCGGGACCGAGAGCCAGGACTGGGCGAACATGCTGCTGCGCATGTATACGCGCTGGGCGGAGCGCCGCGGTTTCAAGGTCGAGGTTCTGGAAGTCCATGACGGCGAAGAGGCCGGCATCAAGTCCGCCACCATTCTCGTCAAGGGACACAACGCTTTCGGCTGGCTGAAGACCGAGTCCGGCGTGCACCGGCTCGTGCGCATTTCGCCCTACGACAGCAACGCCCGCCGCCACACCTCGTTTTCGAGCATCTGGGTCTATCCGGTGATCGACGACACCATCGAGATCGAAATTCCGGAATCGGACGTCCGCATAGACACCTATCGTTCGTCGGGCGCTGGTGGCCAGCATGTCAACACCACCGACTCGGCCGTGCGCATCACGCACATCCCGACCGGCATCGCGGTTGCCTGCCAGGCAGGCCGGTCGCAGCACCAGAATCGCGCCAAGGCGTGGGAGATGCTGAGGTCGAGGCTTTACGAGGAGGAGCTGAAGAAGCGTGAGGCTGCGGCCAACGCGACGGAGGCCACCAAGACGGATATCGGCTGGGGCCACCAGATCCGATCCTATGTTTTACAGCCTTATCAACTGGTGAAGGATCTGCGCACCGGCTTTGAAAGCACCAGCCCGTCTGACGTGCTGGACGGCGACCTGGACGAATTCATGGAGGCCTCGCTCGCCCATCGCATCAAGGGCGGCGGAACAGAGGCGGTCGCTGACATCGACTGATCGGCTGCGGCCGGATTCCAGCAAGCCGCGAAAGGCTCTAAGATCGCGCCAGATACTTCGCGATCTTTTTTCCCGCTTTCACGAAAGGCAGCGGGTTCACCGCTTCGCCGTTCTTGCGCACTTCGTAGTGCAGGTGAGGGCCGGTTGAGCGGCCGCTATTGCCTGAATTGCCGAGGAGATCGCCGGCATCCACTCTCTGGCCGACGCCCACGGAAATGCTGCTCATATGGGCGAAGCGCGTTGTCCAGCCGCCACCATGGTCGACCTCGACCATGCGGCCGTAGCCTCCGTTCCAGCCGGCATGGATGACGATTCCCTTGCCGGTGGCCCGAACGGGTGCTCCGATGCTCGAACGGAAATCCATCCCCGAATGCATGGCGAGCGTTCCGAGAAGCGGGTCGCGCCGCACGCCAAAAGTGCTCGTGACAGCGCGCCCGGGCGCCGGATTGGCGATCGGCAGTTTCAGCGCGGCTGCCTTTACCGTTTCCAGCTTGGATAGCGCCTCGTCCAGTTCCTTGACCTTCGTGTCGAAGGCTGAGGCTGGATCGTAGGGAACGAAGGGTCCGCCGACCGCCGAGCGTGCGTCTTCGTTGTCGACGGAGAGACCCGCATCCTCGAGCGCATCGGAAATCTCGTCGGCTGTGCGATAGGCATTCTCGGCCAGCCTGCTGACCCGGTTGAGCTGCTCGCTTTCGATGGAGCGCAGAGACTTGTTGATCGCGATGAACAGCTTGTCGGCCTGGTCCGCGGCGGAATCGCCTTCGGCAGGAGCTTCGCGGAGAGGCCATAGTGACAGGGCCGCTACCGGCGCGGAACTCGTCGTATGCGCCAGCAGCGGGTTGCGGCCGGACAGTTCCGCCTTGATCTCCGGCTTGGGCTGCGGGACAGGGACGGCATCCGTTCCCGGGTCGAGATCACCGGCGCGGTCCAACAGCGGACCCAGCTTGCCGTGCCGCTGTGTCAGCTGTGACTGGCGCTCCAGAAGCTCCGACACCTTGCTTTCGACAAGTTGCTGATCGAGCAACTGTCGGCTCGTGATACGATCGACCTGCGCGCGGAGTGCGGATATGCGATCCTCATAAGCCTGCTGAATCCGGGCCTGCCGCGCGACGGTTGCTCCGATCAGATCGTCGCGCAGGACGAGATAGGACGTGGCAAGGAGATAGCCGATGGCGATTGCCGCGAACGCGGAGCCCGCAACGGCCGCCACCCATGGTTTGATCGTGAAATGTCGAATTTCATCACCGCGCGCAATGATGACGGTGTGCGGCTCCTTGCGCCGCCCGAATGTCGCGGGCTGTCCGGCTTGCATTACGAGACACGCCTCTTCCGAAAGGCAGTTAACGCGTCGCATTAGATATTATTAAGGTTAACAAACCGCTGCCGGGACTTCGGTGTAGCGGTTTGTCAAGTGCGCATGGAGGTGAAAGCTCAGTCCAGGAAAAGCCAGAGCAGGATGATGATCGGGATCGGAATGCCAAGCATCCAGAGAACGATCGAACGAAGCATGCTGAACCTCCGATAGCTGTTGATCGTAGTTCAAACGCCGCACCCTGCATTCAGTTCCGGGTTGCGTTGCTCATGCCCTCTCGGGGGATGCGGTCAGGGCGGTCGCTGCCTCCAGCACGGCGTCTGCGTGCCCGGCAACCCTGACCTTGCGCCATGCTTTCGCTATCCTGCCTTTTGCGTTCACGAGGAAGGTCGCGCGCTCGACACCCATGAAACTGCGGCCATACATGCTCTTCTCCACCCAGACACCCCACCGTTTGATGATGTCCAGTTCGGGATCGGACACGAGGTTTGCCGCGATGCCCTGTTTCTCGGCGAATTTTGTAAGCTTCGCGGGGCCGTCGGGGGAGATGCCGATTACCTCCACGCCGAGTTTCTCGAAGTCTGCCTGGCGTCGGGAAAAATCCACGACTTCGCTGGTGCAGGCCGGCGTCCCGGCGCGGGGATAGAAATAGATCACGAAAGGGGCGTTCTTGAACAACAAGGAGCCGTTTTCAGCACCCTGAATTGTCGTGAAGTTGAAATCCGGCGCCTTTGCGCCAACTTGCAAATCAGTCATATCGCTGCCGTGGTTGAGAGATACGCGCGGGTTGCGGTTATAAGGGAAGAGAAGGATTCGTCTACGGGCTGCAACGCGGCGGGAAGGTGCGTGAAGCTGGAGATCCAAAGACACGAGAAGATCCGGTTCAGGCGCGATGAAATCTGCGACCTCAACGCGTTGCCGTCGGCTGTTGGTCGGGAGGTGCCCCGCGCGGCCGGATTGAGCAGGCGTCCCGCGCACGCGCCTCTTGTCTCGCGGGCCTTGCGAACGGCCGCGAAGTCGGTCGCGGTCATCCTCGGATTGTTTCTGTTTGTAGTTCTGGGCGTCTATGCGATTGGCGCCTCCGGTATCGGGACGGAGCGCCTGCGGCTGGAGGCGGAGGCGGCCCTGCGTCGCGCTGTCGGTCCGGATGCCGCCGCCTCGATCGGTCCGGCGCGGATAACGATGGACGGAGCCCAGTTTCTGGCGCTTCGCATCGAAGACTTCAAGCTTGACGCTGACGGACGCTCGCAAGTGGAAGCGGGGACTCTGCAATTCGGCGTTCGCCTGCTGCCGTTGCTTGGCGGGAGCCTGAAACTTGGAACGGCGAGGATTTCGGACGCGCGCATCCGGGCTTCGGCTCTGGCGCTTGGACGGACGGGCGACTGGACGCTGAGCCTGCGCAACGAGGATGGCCTGATTGATCCCGATCTTGCCGGTGCAGCGTTGTTCGATGCGCTGCATGGCGCGCTCGATCTGCTTGAACGTGGCGGCACCAGCCGCATCGCGCTCGAGAACACCGAAATCGTGCTCGCCGATACCGGCCGCATACGCAGCCTGCTGATTGGGGAAGCGTCGCTCTCCGACAACGGGGCGGATGGCCTGGCGCTTTCCGCCGATGGCACGCTGGACGGTCGCGAAGTTTCTTTGAGGGGCAGGGCGACCCATGAGGGCGGGACGCAGCGCATCACGGAACTCCATCTTACCGTGGCGATAGCGCCCTCCGAGCCACTTGTCCTCGATTCCAGCGGAATGCTCTCGACGGACGGCAGCAAGAGCAGGATGGGCGGCGCGAGAATCGAGATACGCGGCGCGGAAACCGACGGTTCGACGCCCACGAAACTCACGCTTGCTGCCGACATCGACAATTCGGTCATCGATCTCGGTCGTCGCGGCGTGGTGCCGGGCGACGCCGATCTCGACGCCACCCTTCTCATCGGTTCGAACAAGGTCGAGATAGACCGCCTCTCCTTCGCGACGGGCCGCTCGCGGATCGAGGCCACCGGCGCCATAGGCCCGCAGCCGCGGGAAGCTGCAAACGGGGCGCAGCCGGTATACCGCTACGAATTCGTGACTCAACGCGCGCTTCTTGCGCCGCTCGATTCGCCGGATTCCCCAACGGAATTCTCCGCCCGCATGGCGGGTCGCTTCGACGAGGCGACGCGCCAGCTCACCGCCGACGAGCTTTCCGTGCGCACCGGCGAGGGGCAGATGGCGGGCGTGGCCTCGGCGGAGTTTGTCTCCGGCAAGACGCCCGGCCTTTCCCTTGCCCTTTCCGCCAAGGACATGCCCGTCGCGCAGGCCAAGCAATTCTGGCCGTGGATGGCTGCGGGGCGTGCGCGTCAATGGGTGATCGAGAACTTTTTCGGTGGTCGCGTCGTCGAAAGCGAGATCCGCTACCGCGTGGCGCCGGGCCGCATCGGCGACGGCATTCCGCTGAAGAGCAACGAGATTTTCGGCCGTTTCGTGGTGCGCGATTCCCGCTTCGATACAACCGGCGAATTACCGCCGATCCGGGATGCGGAAGGCGTCATCGAGTTTCGCGGCAATGATGTGGACATATCCCTGTCCTCGGGGACGGCTTATCTGCCGAGCGGCAAGGCCGTGGCCGTCTCGAACGGCGTGCTGACCTTCCGTGACGCCAATCGTCCTCCCGTCATCGGCGACCTCGATCTCGACCTGAAGGGCGAAGCCATAGCGGTGGCGGAACTCGCCTCGTTGAAGCCTATCGACGCCATGCGCCGCCTCAACATGGATTTTTCCGATTTCAGCGGCACCGTGTCGGGACACGTCAAGACGCAGCTGCCGCTCCAGAAGTCGACCGACCTTTCCAGTCTGGAATGGCAGGTGAAGCTCAACGTCAGCGACCTCGCGGTCGCGAAACCGTTCGACAACCAGAAGCTCAGCCGCGCCAGGGGAACCATACAGGTCGATCCCCGCAGGGCGGTCCTCGATCTCGACGGCCAGTTGAACGAGATCCCGGCCGAACTGAAGATCGTCGAGCCGCTTCGCGAGGGCGGTCCCGCGCGCGTGCGCGACATCAAGCTGACGGTGGACGACAAGCGGCGCAACCAGCTCGCGCCAGGGCTGAGCGACATGGTCGCCGGCACCATGGTGCTGAATATCGATGCCTCCGACAGCGCGCGGCAGAAGGTGACCGCGGATCTCGGCAAGGCCCGGCTCAGCATACCCTGGGTCGGCTGGAGCAAGGGAGCCGGCATTCCCGCCAAGGTTTCCTTCAACATGGCGCGGTCAGGCGCCAATTCGACGCTTTCAAACTTCCAGCTTTCCGGCGACACGTTCGGCATCTCCGGAGATGTGAAGCTTGCGGATGGCGGGCTGGCTTCAGCCCGTTTCGATCGCGTGAGACTCAACCGAAACGACAATGCCCGTGTAGACATCACGCGGCGCGGCAAGGGCTATTCCGTCTCGGTCAACGGAGAGTCCTTCGACGCCCGCTCGCTGATCAAGCTGATCCTGGGCGACGGCGAAAGCGGAGAGGGCGGTTCGTCGGACACGGGAACCGCCGTCTCTGTCAAGGCGTCGATCGCCCGCCTCGTCGGCTTCGGCAACGAGGCGTTGTCAGGGGTGGAATTGAGCTACGCCGGCTCGGCAAAGGGGGCCGCGACCTATTCCATGACCGCCACCACGGCCGGCCGAGGCTCCGTCAACGTCTCCAGCGATGCCGAGGGAAACCGGCAATCCATGCGCGTACGGGCGACGGATGCCGGCGCTTTCGTGCGTTTCCTCGATATTTACGACAAGATGCAGGGCGGTCAGGTGGACGTGACGCTGAGCGGCGCGAGCGGCGGCGCCTTGCGTGGGCAGATCAACGCAACCGGTTTCCAGATCGTCAACGAGCCGCGGCTTGGCTCGATCGTCTCGACCAAGCCTGCCGGCAGCGACCGCAGCCTGAACGAGGCCGTGCGACGCGACATCGATACGGCGCGGGTCGAGTTCCAGCGCGGCTTCGCACGCATCGAGAAGGGCGCGGGTTACCTGACCATCGATGGCGGGGTGCTGCGCGGCCCCATGGTCGGCGCGACCTTCCAGGGCACGCTCTACGACGCCCGGGGAAACATCGACATGACCGGCACCTTCATGCCCGCCTATGGCCTCAATCGCCTGTTCGCCGAGCTTCCCATCATCGGCATCATCCTTGGAAACGGACGCGACCGCGGCCTGATCGGCGTCACCTTCAAGCTGGAAGGCAAGGCCGCCAAGCCGCAACTGCAGATCAACCCGCTTTCGGTGATCGCGCCGGGTATCTTCCGCTCGATCTTCGAGTTTCAGTGACGGGCGGTCAGACCGGCCGCACCAGAACGTGCTTCTTCTTGCCAACGGACAGTTTCACCACGCCGCCGACGAGGTGACCGTCATTGACGACGCCGCGCTCGTCATTGACAGGCTGGTCGTTGACCCGCACCGCGCCACCCTGCACATGCCGCCGCGCCTCGCCATTCGAGCCGGCAAGCCCCGCGCGCACCAGAAGCGTGAGCAAGCCGATGCCGGCCGCAAGTTCTCCGCCGGATACTTCTATCGAGGGTAGATCGTCGGCCAGCGCGCCTTCCTCGAAGGTCTTGCGCGCGGTTTCGGCGGCCGCATCGGCTGCTTCCCGCCCATGCAGCATCGCCGTGATCTCGGTGGCGAAGATCTTCTTCGCCTCATTGATCTCCGAACTCTTCAGCGCCGCAAGCCGTGCCACTTCATCAAGCGGAAGCGTCGTGTAGAGTTTCAGGAAGCGCTCGACGTCGGCGTCCTCCGTATTGCGCCAATATTGCCAGAAATCGTACGGGCTGAGCATGTCCGCATCCAGCCAGACGGCGCCTGACGCGGTCTTGCCCATCTTGGCGCCGGAAGCGGTGGTGAGCAGCGGCGTCGTCAGCGCGAACAGTTGCGGCGTGCCCATGCGGTGGCCGAGGTCGATGCCGCTGACAATGTTGCCCCATTGGTCGGAGCCGCCCATCTGCAGTCGGCAATTATAGCGCTTCGACAACTCCACGAAATCGTAGGCCTGCAGGATCATGTAGTTGAATTCGAGGAACGATAACGACTGCTCGCGGTCGAGCCTGAGCTTGACCGAATCGAACGACAGCATGCGGTTGACGGAGAAATGCCGGCCGACGTCGCGCAGGAAGTTGACGTAGTTGATGGTCATCAGCCAATCGGCGTTGTTGACCATCAGCGCATCGCCGGGCCCGTCGCCGAAGCGCAGATAGCTGGCGAAATTTTTGCGGATGCCGACAAGATTGTCGTCGATGTCCTCCGGGGTGAGAAGTTTGCGCGCCTCGTCCTTGAAGGACGGATCGCCGATCATCGTCGTGCCGCCGCCCATCAGCGCTATCGGGCGATGGCCGGTCTGCTGCATCCAGTGCAGCATCATGATCTGGATCAGCGAGCCGGCATGCAGGCTCTTCGCCGTCGCATCGAAGCCGATATAGGCGGTGACGCGTTCCCTCAAGAAAAGCTCGTCGAGGCCGGCCTCATCCGAGATCTGGTGGATGAAACCGCGCTCGGACATGACGCGCAGGAAATCGGACTTGAAGGCAGGCATGGCGCTCTCTTGGCTGACATTCCCGCAACGTTGGCATTGCGGGACGCGGCGCTTTAGCATCCGGAGCCAAGGAATCACAAGGCGGAGCGGGAATGAAGCGCGACGGACCCCTGACGGCGATCGGCCTGATGAGCGGCACCTCCATGGACGGCATCGATGTCGCGATGCTGACGACGGACGGCGTCGATCATCTGGAATTTCGCGGCAATCTGTTCGTTCCCTATGACGCTGCCTTCCGGCGGCGGCTGGAAGGCGCACTTGAAACTGCTAAGACGATCACCGCACGGGAACAGCGGCCGGGCGATCTGGCGGATATCGAGCGCGAGATTTCCCGACGCCACGCGGAAGCCGTCGACACCTTCCTTCGCAACAATCGCGTCGACGCCGCCTCGGTCGATCTGATCGGCTTTCACGGCCAGACGGTGCTGCATCGGCCGCAGCAGGCGCTCACCGTCCAACTCGGCGACGGAGGCAAGCTGGCGCAACTGACAGGAATTCCTGTCGTCTACGACATGCGCGCCAACGACATGCGGCACGGCGGACAGGGCGCGCCGCTGGTCCCGGCCTATCATACCGCGTTGGCGCGCTCGCGCGGCGAAGACCTTGCCGGGAAATTCCCCGTCTGTTTCGTCAACATCGGCGGCATATCCAACATTACCTACGTGTCGGAAACGGACGATCCGGTTGCCTTCGATACAGGACCCGGCAACGCGCTGATCGACCAGTGGGTATCGCGTCAGGGCGGCATTCCGTTCGATGCGGATGGCGCGATCGCCAGCGAGGGCACGACGGTGCGTGCTGTGGTCGATCGCTACCTCGCCAGGCCCTTCTTCGAAAAACCGGGGCCGAAATCGTTGGACCGCAACGATTTCACCCTCGCGGAGGCGGAAGGCCTGGAACTTGCCGACGGCGCACGAACGCTTGCCGCCGTTTCAGCGGAAGCGATCCTTAGATGCGTTGAACACCTTCCGAGGCCGCCGAAGCTCTGGATCGTCTGCGGCGGCGGGCGCAAAAACCCCCACATCCTGCGCGACCTGCACGCAGGAGCCGAAAAAACGCACGCGAAAGTGCTTACCGCCGAGGATGTCGGCATGAACGGCGACTTCACCGAGGCTGAAGCCTGGGCACATCTCGCCGTCCGCTCAGCGCGCGACCTGCCGCTCACATTTCCGACAACCACAGGCTGCCGTCAGGCTGTAACCGGCGGCGTACTTGCCTTTCCGCCACGCGGTGACGCGACGCGGTAGAAGGGCTCGAACGGATCAGGCCTTGGCGGCGGCTTTCGGTTTCGCTGCCGCTTTCGGCTTTGCCGGAGGCTTGGACTTCGCCGCTGCCTTTGGCGCTGCTGCAGGCTTCGCGGCGGCCTTTGCCGAAGCTTTCCCGTTGGCGGCCTTGGCAGCGGGCTTTGCGGCAGCCGCTTTTGCCGGCGCCTTCGCAGGCTTGGCGACCACGGTCTGATCCTCGATTTTCGCCTCGGCGACGCCCTTCTTAAGGGATTCGATGGACTTCAGCGCTGAGGCCTTGGCCTTGTATCCTTCCGAACTGAAAACGATCTCCCCGTTGTTCGCACGGTAGCGAAAACGGGTTTCGCCCTTCTTATCCTTGTAGACCTCGAATGTGCTCATTTTGATCCCCTGTCGCAGGCACTGATTCGACTGCAAGGATAACGCTGACATTCGTCAACTGGCCTGTCGAGCAAAGATCGCTCGCCGGCGAATGACTGCACAACATCTTGTGGGTTGGAGCTCTTGCGGCGGCCGATTCGGTAGCGCGCCACCAGTAGCCGAACTCGTTTACCGCTTGTCGCGACTGCCGTAGCCGGCGACGAGTTCGGCCATCGTCTTCGATATGTGATCGTCCGCTGCGGCGAGACCTTCGGCGACGCCCGCCCGATCCTCCGCGGGACGGTTCTGGCTCGCCTTCCATTTGCCGTTCAATTCCGCGATTTCGATCTCGATGCCCACGATCCCCTTCATCTGGCCGGCAATGAAGGCGTCCGGAGCGTCGGAGACATGCCACGGCTCCGCACGCGGCGCTTCATGTGCGTTCGTGAGCGCCGCAATCTGCTGGCCGAGCCACGCCGCGTCTTCCCTGACGACAGCCCGCCCGCGCGCCTGAACCATGGCGTAGTTCCAGGTGGGCACGACCTTTCCCGTCTGCCGCTTGGTCTCGTACCACGAGGGCGTCACATACGTATCCACGCCCTGGAAGACGACAAGCACCGGTATTTCGGCCAGCGCCCGGATCGCCTGCCATTGCGGATTGGCGCGCGACAGGTGGGCGCGGAGAACGCCCTTGGGCGCGGCGTCCGCGTCGAGAAGAAAGGGCAACGGATTCGCAACCGGTCCGTCCTCGCCATTGCAGATCAGCAGGCCGAGCGGATGGGCTCGGATCAGTTCGTGAAGAACCTCCAGCCGGGTCTCCTGGAAATGGGGAGGCTGGTACACGGCCGGTTCCCGCTCAGCGAAGCCGTTTGGTTCTCTGGTCTGACAGTTCGCCGGCAAGCCGGCGGTCGAGATAGTCTGCACACTCGTCGAGCAGCAGTTGCGCATCATTGGCGAAGAAGTGGTTCGCGCCGGGCAGCGTCTTCTGCGTGATGGTGATGCCCTTTTGCGTATGCAGCTTGTCGACCAGCGTCTGGACGTCCTTCGGCGGCGCGACCTTGTCCGCGTCGCCGTGGATGATGAGGCCCGAAGAGGGACAGGGGGCGAGGAACGAGAAGTCGTAGATGTTGGGTTGCGGCGCGATCGAGATGAACCCCTCGATCTCGGGACGGCGCATCAGCAGCTGCATGCCGATCCACGCGCCGAAGGAATAACCTGCCACCCAGCAGGTCTTGGAATCGGGATGCAGCGACTGCACCCAGTCGAGCGCGGCCGCGGCATCCGACAACTCGCCAGCGCCATGGTCGAACTCGCCCTGGCTGCGGCCTATGCCGCGGAAGTTGAAACGCAGCGTCGTGAAGGCGCGTTTTTGGAACATATAGAAGAGGTCGTAGACGATCTTGTTGTTCATCGTCCCGCCGAACTGCGGATGCGGGTGCAGCACGATGGCGATCGGCGCGTTCTTCTCCTTGGAAGGCTGGTAGCGACCTTCCAGCCGACCGGCAGGACCGTTGAAAATAACCTCGGGCATCTATACTCCGTGCGCTTCGAACTCAGGCCGGGCCCGATCCGGCCCCTTCGGCCTTGACGGAGCCCCCGGGCCTCCCTAGAAGCTAGTTTAGAACGGTTCAAAACTGGCGGCCCGCGCCGCCGCTTGACAAGGCGGGTAAATAGGACGCCTGCGTTCGTCATTTCAAGGAAATAACGCGCCGAGGCCGGGCAAGGCGCAGCAACAGGGTGAATTGACGGCGAAATGGCCGTGGAGCGCGCATATCTCGACCACAATGCAAGCGCTCCGCTGCGGGAGAGCGCTCGCTCGGCTATGGTCGATGCTCTGGCCGCGGCCAATCCGTCATCCGTCCATGCCGAGGGCAGGGCGGCGCGGGCAATTGTCGAGGAAGCGCGGCGTGGCGTGGCGGCGCTGGTCAGCGCGAAGCCCGACCATGTGGCGTTCACGTCGGGCGCGACCGAAGCCGCATCCACGTTGCTCTCGCCCGGGTGGCGGATGGGGCGCGGCGCGGTCCGCATGTCGCATCTTTACGTCTGCGCATCGGACCATCCCTGTCTTCTGGGCGGCGGCGGGTTCGACGGGACAGCCGTGACGCGCGTCGGTGTCGACCGAAACGGCGTCGTAGACCTTGGCGCTCTTGAAGCGGCCCTTGCCGGGCACGAAAAGGATGACGGGCTGCCGCTCGTCGCGCTGCACCATGCCAACAATGAGACCGGCGTGATCCAGCCTGTCGATGAAGTCTCGCGCATCGCGCGGACCGCAGGCGCTGTGATCGTGCTCGACGCCGTTCAGGCCGTAGGTCGAATTCCCGTGGATATATCGGCCGGTTACGCCGATTACCTGATTCTCTCTTCGCACAAGATCGGCGGGCCGAAAGGCGCCGGCGCGATTGTGGCGGCTTCCGATCTGATGATGCCGCTGCCGCTCGTTGCCGGTGGCGGGCAGGAAAAGGGCCATCGCGCCGGTACGGAGAACGTGGCGGGAATTGCCGGCTTCGGAGCGGCTGCGCGTGAGGCGCTGGCTGAACTGCCGTATGTTGAATCGATACGTGAGCGGCGTGATTCGATTGAGGGGCATCTGCGGGCAAGCGATTCCGCCGTCGAGATTTTTGGCGTTGGCGCATCGCGGCTGCCCAACACGACCTTCTTCGCTTTGCCTGGCATAAAGGCCGAAACGGCGCAGATCGCCTTCGATCTGGCTGGGGTGGCGCTCTCGGCGGGTTCCGCTTGTTCGTCGGGAAAAGTAGGCCCCAGCCATGTGCTGAAGGCCATGGGTTTTGGCGACCGTGCAGGCGCGCTGCGCGTCTCCATCGGCATGTCTACGACCGACAAAGACGTCGAACTGTTCAAGGCGGCGCTGGCCGGCATCCTGTCGCGTCGCCGCGAAGTCACCAGGGCAGCTTAGGCGGCTTTGGTCAGGACGCATATCTGGACTGCGCGATTGCGCGGTCCTGCCGGGGTGAAAGCCGGCGCGAGAGGCACTATATGGAGCGCACGCCGCCCCATGGTGCCATAGTTTGAAAACGGCCGGGCCTTGAACCCGGCATGGATGGAGAACGCCGATGCCTGCCGTGCAGGAGACGATCGATCGCGTCAAGAAGATCGACGTCGACCAATACAAATATGGATTCGAGACCGAGATCGAGACGGACAAGGCCCCCAAGGGCCTGAACGAGGACATCATCCGGTTCATCTCCAGCAAGAAGAACGAGCCGGACTGGATGCTCGAATGGCGTCTGGAGGCGTTTCGCCGGTGGCTGACGCTGGAGGAGCCGACTTGGGCGCGCGTCGACTATCCGAAGATCGACTTCCAGGACATCCACTACTACGCAGCGCCGAAGAACCAGACCGGACCGAAGTCGCTGGACGAGGTCGATCCGGAACTGCTCAAGGTCTACGAGAAGCTCGGCATTCCGTTGAAGGAGCAGGAGATTCTGGCGGGTGTGAAGAAGGCGGCGCCTGCCGACGGCGAGAGCGCCGACAACGACAACATCTACAAGACCGGCCGCGTGGCCGTCGACGCGGTGTTCGATAGCGTGTCGGTTGTCACCACCTTCAAGGAGGAACTGGCCAAGGCCGGCGTCATCTTCTGCTCGATCTCGGAAGCCATCCGCGAGCATCCGGAACTGGTGAAAAAATATCTCGGCTCGGTCGTGCCGACCACCGACAATTTCTACGCCACGCTGAATTCGGCGGTCTTCACCGACGGTTCCTTCGTCTTCGTGCCGAAGGGCGTGCGCTGCCCGATGGAACTCTCGACCTATTTCCGTATCAACGAGAAGAACACCGGCCAGTTCGAGCGCACGCTGATCATCGCGGAGGAGGGGGCCTACGTCTCCTATCTCGAAGGCTGCACCGCGCCGCAGCGCGACGAGAACCAGCTTCACGCAGCCGTCGTCGAATTGATCGCGCTGGATGATGCCGAGATCAAATATTCGACCGTCCAGAACTGGTATCCCGGCGACGCGCAAGGCAAGGGCGGCATCTACAACTTTGTCACCAAGCGCGGCGATTGCCGTGGCGACCGCTCCAAGATCTCGTGGACGCAGGTGGAGACCGGTTCGGCCATCACCTGGAAGTACCCGTCCTGTATCCTGCGCGGCGACGATTCACGCGGCGAGTTCTACTCCATCGCCGTCTCGAACGGTTACCAGCAGGTCGACAGCGGCACCAAGATGATCCATCTCGGCAAGAACACGTCGAGCCGCATCATCTCCAAAGGCATTGCGGCGGGCTTCTCGCAGAATACCTATCGCGGACAGGTCTCGGCGCATCGCAAGGCCGCCAATGCGCGCAACTTCACCAATTGCGACTCGCTTCTGATCGGCGACCGGTGCGGAGCGCATACCGTTCCCTATATCGAGGCGAAGAACTCCACGGCGCAATTCGAGCACGAGGCGACCACCTCCAAGATTTCCGAAGACGCCAAGTTTTACGTCATGCAGCGCGGCATCCCTGAGGAAGAGGCGATCGCCCTCATCGTCAACGGCTTCGTGCGCGAGGTCATCCAGGAGTTGCCGATGGAATTCGCCGTCGAGGCGCAGAAGCTGATCAACATCTCGCTTGAGGGGAGCGTGGGATAGTCCGCCGACTGGATCACGTGTGACTTTCGCGAAACGGATTTGAAAGCCAAAGAACAATGCTTGAAATCAGAAACCTTCACGCCAAGATCGCCGATACGGACACGGAGATCATCCGTGGCCTGAACCTGACCGTGAACGCGGGCGAGGTGGCTGCCATCATGGGGCCGAATGGGTCCGGCAAGTCGACGCTCTCCTATATTCTCGCCGGCCGCGATGACTGTGAGGTCACCGAGGGCGACATTCTTTACAATGGCGAGTCTATCCTCGATCTCGATCCGGCCGAGCGCGCCGTCAAGGGCATCTTCCTCGCCTTCCAATATCCGATGGAGATACCGGGCGTGGCGACGATGGAGTTTTTGAAGGTCGCCATGAACGCGCAGCGCAAGGCGCGCGGCGAGGAACCGCTCAAGGTTCCGGATTTCCTCAAGCGCGTGAAGGAAGCGACCGCTTCGCTCGACATGGACATGGCCATGCTCAAGCGGCCGCTGAATGTCGGCTTCTCGGGTGGCGAGAAGAAGCGGGCCGAAATCCTGCAGATGAAGCTCCTGGAGCCGAAGCTCTGCGTTCTCGACGAGACCGATTCCGGCCTTGACATCGACGCGCTCAAGATCGTTGCGGATGGCGTGAATTCGCTGCGCGCGCCGGACCGTGCGGTGATCGTCATCACCCACTACCAGCGTTTGCTGGACTATATCGTGCCGGACACCGTGCACGTCCTCTACAGGGGGCAGGTCATCAAGTCCGGCGACAAGACGCTGGCGCACGATCTCGAGGCCCATGGCTATGCCGGCTTCATCCAGGAGGCGGCGGAGTGAACGTCATGAACATGCACGCAGCACCGCCGCGCACGAAGGCGGAAAGCGCGCTGATCGATGCTTTCGGCGCCCGATTGGCGGATTTGCCGGGCGATGGCGTCGTCATGATCAAGCGCGACAACGCGGTGGAGCAACTGAAGCTCGGCCTGCCGACCAAGCGGATCGAGGCCTGGCACTATACGGATCTGCGCCGGCTGTTGACGACGGTGCCGGAATTCGACGGTACTTTGACCGCGAAGGTGGTGGCGCCGGTCGTTGAAGGTTCGACCGTTCTGCCGCTGCTCAATGGCGTGTCGTCGGCAAAGTTGCCCAAGGTTGAAGGATTGTCGATCGAGCGCGTTGCCGACAAGCTGATCGACGGCTCGCTGGCCGCGGCGCTGGAGCCGCAAGGCTCCGACGATACGATCGGCGCACTGAATGTGGCATTCGCCGCCGACGGTTACTTTGTTGACATCGCGGCCGGTACCGAGATGGACGCGCCGGTCGAGATCCAGAATGTGCAGGCCGGCGGGCAGGTGCATGTGCGCGTGCCAGTGCGCGTCGGCGACGGCGCCAGGGCGGGCATCGTCGAGCACCATACCGGAACCGATGCGGCGCTGGTTTCCTCGGTAGGCAATCTGCTGGTCGGCGACGATGCCGAGGTGCTTTACGTCATCGTGCAGGCGCAGCCCGATGGCGCGACGCATCTTGGCCAGTTCAATGCCTGGATCGGCAAGAACGCGAAGCTGACGCTGTTCGTCATGAATGCCGGCGGCAAGCTGGTGCGTCAGGAGATCCGGGTCACCACGAAGGGCGAGGGATCGGATTTCCAGCTTCGCGGCGTCAACCTTTTGGCCGGCAACACCCACACCGACGTCACCATGGTGCTCGACCATGCCGTGCCGAACACGGGCTCTCGCGAACTGGTCCGCAATGTCGTGACGGGGCGCGCGCAGGGTGTGTTCCAGGGCCGCATCAACGTGCATCAGGTCGCGCAGAAGACCGATGCCAAGATGGCCTGCAACACGCTGCTGCTTTCGGATGACGGCGAGTTTTCGAGCAAGCCCGAGCTGGAAATATTCGCCGACGACGTCGCCTGCGGCCATGGCGCGACCGTCACCGAGATCGATCGCAATCATCTCTTCTACATGATGGCGCGCAGCATCGACGAGAAGACGGCGCGGGGCCTGCTGGTAAAGGCGTTCCTCGCCGAGGTGATCGAGGAACTGGAAAACGAGCCGGTTGTCGAGGCGCTGGAAGCGCGGCTCGAGGACTGGTTCGCAACGCATGGGTGAGCAGGTAGGTTGACCCTTCTCCGCCTCGCTTCGCTCGGTACCTCTCCCCAGAGAGGCAAGGAACTAAAACTGAAAGAGCGCCGGCATCGCGGCAGCGGTTCCTCTCCCCTTTGAGGAGAGGTGGCCCGAAGGGCCGGAGAGGGGTGATTTTGGCACGGGCTTTGAAGATGGACCAGTCATCCGTAGCACTTCCCTACGACGTCGAGGCGATCCGCCGCGACTTCCCGATTCTGTCTCGCGAAGTCTACGGCAAGCCGCTGGTCTATCTGGACAATGGTGCGTCCGCCCAGAAGCCGCAGGCAGTGCTCGATGCCATCCAGAACGCCTACGCCAACGAATATGCCAATGTTCATCGCGGTCTGCATTTCCTGTCGAATGCCGCGACCGACGCCTACGAGAAGGCGAGGGAAACCGTTCGCCGTTTTCTGAACGCTCCTTCGGTCGACCAGATCGTGTTCACATCGAATTCGACCTCGGCCATCAACACGGTCGCTTATGGCTGGGGCATGCCGAATATCGGCGCTGACGACGAGATCGTCCTCTCCATCATGGAGCATCACTCGAACATCGTGCCGTGGCATTTCATCCGCGAGCGGCAAGGCGCGAAGCTCGTCTGGGCGCCAGTGGACGATCAGGGCACCTTCCATATCGAGGATTTCGAGAAGTGCCTGACGGAGCGCACGAAGCTCGTCGCCATCACGCATATGTCGAACGCGCTGGGCACGGTCACGCAGATCAAGGAGATCTGCCGCATCGCTCACGAGCGCGGCATTCCCGTGCTGGTCGACGGCAGCCAGTCGGCCGTCCATATGCCGGTTGACGTGCAGGACCTCGACTGCGACTGGTTCGTCTTCACCGGTCACAAGGTGTATGGCCCGTCCGGCATCGGCGTGCTCTACGGCAAGAAGGAGCGCTTGCAGGCCATGCGCCCCTTCCAGGGTGGCGGCGAGATGATCGTCGAGGTGACGGAAGACGTCGTGACCTATAACGACCCGCCGCATCGTTTCGAGGCTGGCACGCCCCCGATCGTGCAGGCCATCGGGCTGGGAGCGGCGCTCGATTATATGGACTCTGTCGGGCGCGATCGGATCGCGGCGCATGAGGCGGAGCTGAAGCGCTACGCCCACGATCGCTTGCGCGCGATAAACTCGCTGCGCATCTTCGGCGACGCGCCGGACAAAGGGGCAATCATTTCCTTCGAGCTTCAGGGCATCCACGCGCATGACGTCTCGATGGTCATCGACCGAGCCGGCGTCGCGGTGCGGGCAGGCACGCATTGCGCGCAACCGCTGTTGAAACGGTTCGGCGTCACCTCCACATGCAGGGCATCCTTCGGTATGTACAACACGCTGGCCGAGGTTGACGCCTTGGCAGAAGCGCTGGAAAAGGCGCGGAAGTTCTTCGGGTGAGCGATATGGACGACGCATCCGCAAACATCGACCAAGCCACGGCTTCGCAGTCCGGGGCATCGGTTTCGGCTATACCGGCCGACGAGCTGGCGCGTTTGACGGACGATATCGTGGCGGCGCTCAAGACCGTCTACGATCCCGAGATTCCTGCCGATATCTACGAACTCGGACTGGTCTATAAAATCGACATCGAGGACGACCGTTCCGTCAAGATCGATATGACCTTGACGGCCCCCGGATGTCCGGTGGCGGGCGAGATGCCGGGCTGGGTGGAGAATGCCGTCAGCGCCGTCGAAGGCGTTTCCGGCGTGGACGTGAAGATGGTGTTCGATCCGCCATGGACGCCCGACCGCATGTCGGAAGAGGCGCAGGTCGCCGTCGGCTGGTATTGAGGGCGGGCGCAGATCGCCAGCCCTTCGCGTTGTGGCGATTTACTGGTGCGATCACTCGCGCCGCAATACGTCGACGATCCGGCGGGTCCCCGGCTCGACGAGCAGGATGTCGTCGCCTACCGCGACGTATTCGTATTGCATTGTCAGACCCGGCGCTGCCAGCGGCGTCAACGTGATCGTATCGGGCAATTCGGCACCGACGACGATGTCATAGTCGCTCGGCAGTTCCACCACAGCGGGCGGCTGCTTCACGACATATTCGCGGATAATAATCTGATCTTCCGGGCTGACGACGACCGCTTGTGCCCAGGCCGCGCCCGAAAACAGGAGTGCTGCCGCGGTGACAACGGGAATTGCTTTCTTCATGGGTTCATAACTCCGTGGTCCCTCACTTCCAGAAACTGCCGGATCGGACAACGGTTCCTGACGGATGTGATGACGCATAAGCGGCGGACTTGCGGGCGGTAGGAATCTTCACCATCTTCAGCTAGAGTCACGATATTGCGCAGGCCTTGAACCTGCCGCGAGTGGAGTTTTGGAATGGGACGTTTCGCCGTCATCAGCCTGACAGACAGGGCCGCCGAGCGTGTGCGGGAGATTGTCGAAACCCGCGACAGCGCGGTCGGCATCCGTGTGGGCGTTAAAAAAGGCGGCTGCGCCGGCATGGAATACACGATCGACCTTGTGACCGAGCCAAATCCGAAGGACGATCATGTCGAGCGCGACGGCGCGCATGTCTATGTGGCACCCGAGGCCGCGCTGTTCCTGCTCGGCACCGAGATGGATTTCGAGACGACGACGTTGCGGACAGGCTTTACCTTCCGCAATCCGAACCAAAGCTCGGCCTGCGGCTGCGGCGAATCGGTGGAGCTGAAGCCGGCTGACCTCAAGGCGCTTGCGGAGGCGAGGGCGGCAGCCGCCTGAACGCCGACTTTGCCTATGTCACGCATCCTTATTCGGACTTCAGCGTTTCCTGCGCAGTCCGGATGGGAGCGACATCATGATCGAGCACAGCAAGATAAAGGAACACGCCGAGATTATCGGGGCCGATGGCGTGCATGTGGGCACCGTCGATCGCGTCGAAGGCGACCGCATCAAGCTGACGAAGGCCGATAGCGGCATGGGCACGCATAAAGGCCATCATCATTACATCCCCCTTGCCCTCGTCGCCGAAATCGAGGCCGGCAAGGTTCGCCTGTCGGCGAATGGCGACGTAGCCGTGACCTTCGAGGAAGAAGGCGATCACTCCGCCGCTTGATTGCAGGTCGGACAGTCGCCGCTGCACGATCTTTTCATGACACCCACATGCCCGTTCGCCGATGCCAGTCGGCGATGGACTCCTCCGGGTAGAGATCGAAGGAGAGATCGCCTTTGGCGATTGCCGGCTGAACCCAGGAAGCCTTGTATTTCAGCATGAGATGCGTGCGCTGCGGCTGCCTTCGGCAGCTCCGTATCGACGGCGGACGCGAACGGATGCACAAGCTCCGGCCAGGTGGGGTCATAGAGCCACAGCGCCGAACCGCACCGTCGGCAGTAGTTGCGTTCTCCGGTCGAAACCTCGCAAACCGGATGCTCGTCATCCTGAATGGTTGCCCGATAGACACCTATATTCCGCTTGCCCGACACCCTCATGGTTTCGAACGGCGCGCCGAGATTTATGGCGTAGCCCCCGCCGCCCTGCTGCTTGCGGCAAATGGAGCAATAGCAGAGCTGATAGGGCACCGGTGTGTGGCTTCCGGCCTCGAAACGCACGGCGCCGCAGCGGCAGGAACCTTTCAGAAGCATAGGCATGGACGGTTTCCTTCGGTTGCCGGGCCGTGCAAACTGCAGTCCGGCTGTTTGGTTGCGGGAAACGTCTTATGGACAACGAAGCCATAGCGGATCTGTTCTCCGCCTTCGGACCGGTTTCGATCCGCCGCATGTTTGGCGGCAAGGGCATTTACCACAATGGCGTGATCTTCGCGATCGAGATCCGGGGCGAACTGATGCTCAAGGCGGACGCCGAAGCGGCTCCCGATTTCGCGGCGGCAGGCTGCACACAATGGGTCTATACGAACTCGCGGCATGGAAACGCCGTCGCCATGCCGTACTGGACGGTGCCTGACGGAGCGCTCGACGATCCCGACGAGATGCTGCCCTGGGCAAAGAAGGCCTATGAGGCCGGAACAAGAGCGGCAAGATAGCGGCGTCTGCGCCGCCGAAGCGCTGCTAGACCTTCACCGCGATCTTCATGAACGCCGGCATGTCGTCGCCGAAACCGACGACCGTATTGACGTCGTCTTCGTCACGGCCGCGGCGCGGACGATCGTACCGGCCCCCTGGCCGCTGATCGTGGCTGTCCTTGTGCTGGCGGCGTTCGGCATTGTCGGCCCGGATCGCCTCCTTGCGGCTGCGGCGCTCGGCGACGTCCTCGGCGGAAACCAGCGCGGCGGTTTCAACGAATTCGACGGTCTCCGGCTTCTTTTCGCCGCGTGCCTTTGTCCTGTGCTCATCGCGCGGTTTCCGCTCTCCGCGATCCTTCTTGGCGTATCGGTCGCGCCCGCGCCCGCGCTGCGGCCTCTCATCCTCGCCGTCGGGAGAGGCGACGAGCGTCGACAGGTCGCCATCATACCATTCGATCTGCTTGTGGATCAGCTTCTCGATCGCATCGACATACTTCGTGTCGTTGCGCGTCGCGATCGTGAACGCCTTGCCGGACCGTCCGGCGCGGCCGGTGCGGCCGATACGATGGACATAATCCTCCGCATGGATCGGCACGTCGTAATTGAAGACATGGCTGACATCCGGGATGTCGAGGCCCCGGGCCGCAACGTCGGACGCCACCAGAAGCTTCAGCTTGCCGTCGCGGAAGTTGCTGAGCATGGTCATGCGAGCCCGCTGGTCCATGTCGCCATGCAGGGCGCCCGCGTCGAAATCATGCTTCACGAGCGACCGGAAAAGCTCCGAAACCTCGACCTTGCGGTTGCAGAAGATGATCGCGTTCTTGAGATCGGCTTCCTCGGCGCGGATCAGGTCGCGCAGCACCGAGCGCTTATCCCACGGCTTCGAGCCGGATTTCACCAGCCGCTGCGTTACGGTCGTCGCCGTGGAAGAGGCCTTCGCCACCTCGATCCGCACGGGCGAATGCAGGAACTGCTCGGTGAGCTTGGTGATCTCCGGCGGCATGGTGGCCGAGAAGAACAGGGTCTGCCGCGTGAACGGGATCAGCTTGCAGATGCGCTCGATATCCGGAATGAACCCCATGTCGAGCATGCGGTCGGCCTCGTCGATGACGAGGATGTCGACGCCGGTCAGCAGCAATTTGCCGCGCTCGAAATGGTCGAGCAGACGGCCCGGAGTCGCGATCAGCACGTCGGCGCCGCGTTCGAGCTTGCGCTCCTGGTCGTCGAACGACACGCCGCCGATAAGCAAGGCGATGTTGAGCCGGTGGTTCTTGCCGTATTTGACGAAGTTGTCCTCAACCTGCGCGGCGAGTTCGCGCGTCGGCTCGAGGATCAGGGTGCGCGGCATGCGCGCCCGGGCACGTCCCTTTTCCAGCCGGGTGATCATCGGCAGCACAAAAGCGGCCGTTTTGCCGGTTCCCGTCTGGGCTATGCCGAGCACGTCCTTGCCTTCCAGCGCGTGCGGAATGGCGCCGGCCTGGATAGGCGTCGGTACCGTGTAGCCGGCGTCGATGACCGCCGAAAGAACCTTTTCGGAAAGACCGAGGTCTGCGAATGTGATCGCGTCAGGAGCGTTCTGTGTGTCTGATGACAAGTTTTCGCGTCTTTGCGTGTTTGTGCGCGCGGATAAATGGAGCTGCGCCAGGCGCCGCGCGCCCTTGATATTGTGCGCTGCACTAGGGTCAAGATGCCGATTTGTCAACACAATCGGCTGTGAACAGCCACTTTCCAGCATAATTTCCTTAACGGAAGCCGGAATTGGCGGGGTTAATAACGGAATTGCTCCGTGAGAATGCGCTCGTTCCAGGAATGGTCGGGGTCGAAGAGCAATGTGGCAGTAGTGCTCGGGGCCTCGCGGATAGTGACGGAGACCACCGATTTGACCTCCGTGTGATCCGCGACGGCATTTGCCGGCCGCTTTCGCACTTCGAGCAACTCGAATCGCACCTCCGCCTTGTCGGAAAGCAGCGCCCCGCGCCATCGCCGGGGCCGGAAGGGACTGACGGGCGTCAAGGCCAGCAACGGGGCGTCGAGCGGCAGGATCGGACCCTGCGCCGAAAGATTGTAAGCCGTGGAGCCGGCCGGGGTCGCCACCATCAGCCCGTCGCAGATCAGTTCGTTCATCCGCAGTTTCCCGTCCACCCACACGCGGACCTTCACGGCCTGATAGGATTGACGGAAGATAGACACCTCGTTGATGGCGAGGGCGCTGTGCGTCGAACCGTCTTCCGACACCGTATGCATTTCCAACGGCCTGATGGTCTCCGGCTGCGCAGCGGCGATGCGCTCATACAGGCCCTCCTCGCGGAACTCGTTCATAAGGAAGCCGATCGTGCCGCGGTTCATGCCGTAGACGCGGCGGCCGGTGCTCATCGTGTCGCGCAGGGTCTGGAGCAGGAAGCCGTCACCGCCCAATGCCACGACGACATCCGCGTCACGTGGATCGGCCTGACCATAGCGCGCGACGAGGCGTTTGCACGCATCGCGGGCGTCATCGGCGTCGGAAGAAACGAAAGAGAGCTTCAGCTTGGCGGCCATGGAGATCCGGGGGCAGGAAGGGAAGGACGGGTTAGCACGCCGGTACCCGAGCCGAAAGAGCAGCCATCCGCCGAACTTGTCGCGTGCTGCGCGCGGAAGCGGCCTGCCGGGTCGCGTTGACACCGACTTTTATCTTTACTGCGATGTTCAATATGATAATTCCACGCGCGGATCGGCATCCGTATGCGATGCTTTTTGGCCGGTTTAGCTCAGCGGTAGAGCAGCGGTTTTGTAAACCGAAGGTCGGGGGTTCAATCCCCTCAACCGGCACCACCCTTGATATGACCTGCTATCGCTGACTGGACGGATCGCCAGGCCCGTATCAAACTCGCATTTTCCGGAGACGGCCTGACGAGGCGGGCATGGATGAGGAAGCGCGCGCTTTCCACGAGAACTGGCGCAGCTTGGCCAGTAGCCTCGGCCTCGGCGAGGAAACGTCTACCAGCGTCGGAACGTATCTGCTCCGGCAATATTCCGGTCCGGGGCGCCACTATCACGATCTGCGTCACGTCAACTCCATGCTGCGCGGCGCCGACCGGCTTGAGGCGGCATTTCGCGATGCGGATACGGCGCGTCTGGCGATCTTTTTCCACGACGCGATCTACGACCCCGCCCGCCGGGACAATGAGGAGCGTAGCGCCGAGGCAATGCGGGAGATGCTTGCGGGCAGGGTCGACGCCACGGTGCTGGACCGCGCTGCCGCAATGGTGGAGGCGACAAAGACACATCAGGTCGGGCCGGACAGCGATACCGATCTCGTACTTGATCTCGACATGGCCATTCTCGGCCAGCCATGGGAAACTTATCGAATCTACGCCCGCGACGTGATGCGTGAGTATGTGTCCGTCTACGGCGAGGCCGCGTATCGGAAGGGGCGAGTCGCCGCCTTTCTGGAGCCGATGATCGCGCGGGGTTCGGTTTTCCTTACGCCCGAATTTCGCTCCCTCGATGCGCAGGCGCTTCTCAACATGCGCAAGGAAAGGGATATTCTGAACGACGGGAGCGATATGCCCGCATAGCTCCTCGCGATCGGCCTGTCGTCAGGCGGAGGCGACGACAACGCTGCGCCGCCGGAGATTGATCAGATTGCCGACGAGGATCAGCGCCGCGCCGGCGATTGAGATCGAATCGAAGCCTTCATTGTAGAGAACCCATCCGATCAGCGCGGCCAGCGGCAGGCGAAGAAAATCCATCGGCGAGACCACCGTGACTTCCGCATAAGACAAGGCCCTCGTCAGGCAGAAATGCGAAAAGGTGCCGGTGAAAGCGACGACGAGAAGGGCCGGCCAGAGATCGGCAGGCGGCGTCTGCCAGACCCGTACGGCCGGAACGAGGCCGATGATGGACTGGATGATCAGCATCCAGAACAGGATCTGCACGACGCCGTCCTTCATGGTGAGCGAGCGGGTCAGCGCCATCGATATGCCGAAGCACAAAGTGGCCGCGATCATGACGAGATGACCGAACTCTATCTGCGTTGCTCCGGGCCGCACGATGATCAGGACGCCGGCCAGCCCGAGCGCGATGGCGGTTATCTTCCGCCGATTCAGCCGCTCTCCCAGGAACACGGCCGCCAGCACGCCGCTCCAGATAGGCGTAGTGAACTCGATGGAGACAAGTTCGGCCAACGGTATGAGGGTCAGGGCGTATAGCCAGCCGTACTGACCGGAATAGTGGGCGATATTGCGCGCCAGGTGTTTTAGGGGCTGTGCGGTCCGCATGGCGCGAAAGCCGCCGGCATGCATGACGAGCGGCAAAAGCATGATCCAGCCGATAACCGAGCGCAGTTCCATGACCTGAAAGACGTCGAGCCTTTCGGTCACGATCCTTCCGGCAACCGACATGGTGAGGAAACAGGCGATGGAGCCTGCCATCCACATCGCGGCCCGGGGAATCGACTGTTCTGTCATGAGGGGGTTGATGACAAGATGTGCCTTGCGCGGCAATGCCCGCTTCGGACAAAGGGCTGTGCCAAGGCTTCATCGGATGAATTGGCGGCCCTGACCTGTAGAGCGTGACAGGGCAATAAGGTGCCGAGCCGCCAGCGGTATCTTTCACTCCTCCAGCGGCTGCGGCGGGTGGGCGTTGCGGCCCTTGCCGAACGTGTAACCCGTCTCCACCGCACCGCGCCCGAATTTCTCCCGCAATGCGTCCATCGCGCCTTCGGCAAGAGCGCGCTTCTGCGCCTGGTGATCGACGAGGTCCGGCGGATCGGCGCGGTCGGAGCCGGACAGGTCGCTGACGCCGATACCGAGCAGGCGGTATTTCGTGCCGTCCGTCTCCTTGTCCAGCAATTGCAGGCCTGTCTGGAAAATGCGGTCGGCGAGCTGCGTCGGATCGGCAAGCTGGCGATTGCGTGTGCGGATCTTGAAGTCGTGCGTCTTGAGTTTCAGGACGATAGTGCGGCCGGCGAGACCCGACCGTTTGAGGCGCGAGGATACCTTCTCGGCAAGCGCTCTGAGCACGGGCACCAGGTCGGCCGCCGAAGCCAGATCGGTATCGAAGGTCGTTTCCGCCGAGACGCTCTTGGCGTCATGATCGGCGTGGACGCGCCGGTCGTCCTCGCCGCGCGAAAGACGGTAGAGGCGATCGCCCATCGTGCCGTATCGGCGCATCAGTTCGGCCCGCTCCAGCTTCTGGATCTGGCCTATCGTCCGGATTCCATCATGCTCGAGCACGGCGGCGAATGCCTTGCCGACGCCCCAGATGAGCGTCACGGGCTGCTGTGCGAGGAAATCCATCGCCTCCATGCGGCCGATGACGGAGAAACCGCGCGGCTTGCGGAAATCCGACGCGACCTTGGCGAGGAACTTGCAGTAGGAGAGGCCGGCAGAAACACTGATGCCGATCTCCTTTTCCACGTCGCGGGCGAAGCGCGCCAGGACGATCGCCGGCGGCAGACCATGCAGCCGTTCGGTACCGGCAAGGTCGAGGAATGCCTCGTCGATGGAGATCGGCTCGACCAATGGCGTCAGCGACTGCATCATCGCCCGGACCTCGCGCCCGACGCGTACGTATTTCTCCATGTCCGGCTTGATCACCACCGCTTCGGGGCAGGCTTCCAGCGCCTTGAACATCGGCATCGCGGAACGGACGCCGTTGATGCGGGCAATATAGCAGGCGGTGGAAACGACGCCACGCTTGCCGCCGCCGACGATCACCGGGCGGTCGCGAAGCTCCGGCCGATCGCGTTTCTCGATCGACGCATAGAAGGCGTCGCAGTCGATATGTGCGACATGCAGATCGTAAAGCTCGTCGTGACGTATGATGCGGGGGCTCCCGCACGCCGCGCAACGGGCCACGGTCGAGGCCTGCCGGCCGAGGCAGTCGCGGCAGAAACCATGCTTCGGATCGTTGACAGCGTCGCCCATCTTTGCGAACATAAAGAGAACAAGCGGAATGCTACGTCACTCGACGTGCCCCGGCAAGGCTGGGCGCGGAGGATACTGCCATGGCTGTCACCATATTGCCGCTGACTCCCGATCTGTGGCCGTCTTTCGGGGATCTCTTCGGCAAGCAGGGCGCCTGCTACGGCTGCTGGTGCACATATTTCCGCATGCCGCCGAAGATGCGACAGAATCATACGGGCGAAGAGAAGAAGCAGTTCATCAGGGCCCGGATCGAGGAAGGACCGCCGCCGGGATTGCTTGCCTTCGATCAGGATCGTGCCGTCGGCTGGATGCAGATCGGCCCACGCGGCGACGTCCCGCAATGGAACAACGTCGCCAGAAGCTCGGCGCCGCTCGACCGGGCCGACGCCACGGACCCGGCAGTCTGGGCGATCTCCTGCTTCTTTCTCAGGCGCAATGCGCGGGGCAGGGGCCTGACACATGCGCTGGTCAACGCCGGCGTCGGCTTCGCGCGCGACAACGGCGCTCGCAGGCTGGAGGCGTGCCCGATGGTTCTGTCGAAGGATGCCAGTTCGCTCGGTCTGTTCGTCGGCTCGAAACGCGTCTTCGACAGGGCGGGATTCGCTGTGGTGGCGCAGAAGACAGCGAATCGACCGCTCATGCGTCTCGAATTGTGAGATTGCGCCAGCAGGTCACGCCGGCTTGGCGAGGTCGAGCTCGACGGCTACCGGCACATGGTCGGACGGCTTTTCCCAGGCCCGGACGTGCTTTTCTATGGAGGTCGACACGAGACGGTCAGCAGCTTCCGGCGACAGCATCAGATGGTCAATGCGGATTCCGTTGTTCTTTTGCCATGCGCCGGCCTGATAGTCCCAGAAGGTGAACGTGTCGCCGCCATCGGTCGCGCTGCGCACCGCATCGAGGAAGCCGAGACCGGCCAGCCTGCGAAACGCCTGCCGCGTCTCGGGCTGGAAAAGAGCGTCATTGACCCATTGCTCCGGGTGTTTCGCGTCGATCGGTTCGGGGATTACGTTGTAGTCGCCGGCCAGAACCAGCGGCTCTTCCAGAGCAAGGCGCCTCGCTGCCCAAAGCTCCAGCCGCTCCATCCAGCGGAGTTTGTAGCCGAACTTGCGCTCCTCGTTGATCGGATTGCCGTTGGGAAGATAGAGCGAGACGACGCGCAACGCGCCGCGATCGGTCGAGAACACGCCTTCGATGAAGCGCGCCTGCTCGTCCTCATCGTCGCCTGCAAGGCGCCGGTTCACCTCGTCGAACTTCAGCTTCGACAGGATGGCGACGCCGTTGAAACCCTTCTGGCCATGGGTTTCGACGTGATAGCCGAGGGACTCCACCTCGGCGCGCGGAAACTGCTCGTCGACCGTCTTGATCTCCTGGAGGCAGGCGATGTCGGGCGCGCTTTCCCTGAGCCAATGCAGCAGATTGTCGAGGCGCGCGCGCACGCCGTTGATGTTCCAGGTCGCGATCTTCATGACGGCTGCGTAGCATGGCAAGCGCGATGCGGGCAGGGGAAAAAGCCGCCGTCGCCGCGGTCGCGTGCGGGCAGCCGCCAGAAGCTGTCAGGAGTCGCCGCGTGATTTTCAAGCCCGCGACGGGGGCGGAGGCATCCGAGGCGGCAACGCCGCGGAAACGAAAACGGTGCTTGAATCCCGCCTGCGTCTATGAAATAGCAGTGCCGCCTGTAGGGGTATAGCTCAGTTGGTAGAGCGGCGGTCTCCAAAACCGCAGGTCGCGGGTTCGAGCCCTGCTGCCCCTGCCAGGAATTTTCAGGACCATAAGACAGACAAGCTTTCCGGACGGTTCCTGCTTCAACTCGAACCGTCGCCGACGGAACAGGAATCCGCGCTCATAAGGGCGTTGGCGCGCACAGCCTTGTCCATGGTCGCCAGCTTCTCCACCGCCGCGTAAAAGCGTCTATGGTTTCCGGAACAGAGGTCCAGAAGGCGCAGAAATGCCCCGGCCTGATCGCTGTAAACGGAAACCGCTGCTAGTCGTGCATTGTTTATCGGCGCATCGAACCATGCATCATAACCTCCGTATCCATGCCAGCGGTTATCGCGAAGCGCCCTGTAGCGTGCGCGCAGCCGTTCGATCGTCGCAGCCTTTGCTGCCCGCTTCTGCTTTACCGTGCCGGAGCTGGCGTAGACCTGCATCAGCTCACCGCGCGCCCGCGACACCAGAGCGAGGAATTCGATGCGGCGTAGCCTTTCCGCTTCGTAGCGGCGCAGTCTGGCAAAATCTCCGGTCGACCTCAGCCATTTTCTGACGCCGCTCGTTTCCACCGCGACGGCAAACGCCTCGTTGAACGCGGAATCATCCCGGACGTAGACGCGCTGGTGGGCGAGTTCGTGAAAGACAAGCCCTGCCAGGTAGGTTTGGTTCTGGGTGAACATGGTGCTGACGAGCGGATCGCTCGACCAGCCGAGCGTCGAATAGGCCGTCACGCCCGTCACATAGACCTCAAAACCCTGCTTTTGCAGGTCAGCGGCCGTTTCAATCGCGGATGTCTTGGAAAAATACCCGCGATAGGGAACGCAGCCGAACACCGGGAAACACCATGTGTGCGGCGTAAGCGAAAACTCCGGCGCCGCGAAGACCGCCCACGTCACTGCCTCCTGACCGACATCGGCATAACTGCGATAGCTGGTATTGTCGGGCAATCCCAGTTCGTCGCTCGCGAACTGCCGGATGAGGCGGGCGGACACCATCTGGGTGCGGAGCTTTTCAGGCGTTGACGGATCGTCGATCAGCCTTTCGACGTTCCGGCGCGAGGCCATGACATTCAGGTGGCCATTGAGGGAATATGCGTAATAGGAGAGGCTGGTGCAGCCCGAAGCG